>DASSZA010000163.1:0-15791 GCA_035703005.1 Candidatus Limnocylindrales bacterium
CCTGCTCGCACGCCACGCTCCCATCCCGGTCGTCACGACGCTCCACCGTCGGCTCGACATCAACGGCGTCGCGGACTACATCGACGCCTTCCCGACGATCCCGCTCGTCGCCATCAGCGACAGCCAGCGACGCTGGAACCCCGACGCGAACTGGGTCGCGACCGTCCATCACGGCCTCGATTTCTCGACGACGCCGACATCGACGCGCCCGGGGGAATACCTGCTGGTCGTCGGGCGTGTCTCGCCGGAGAAGGGCATCGAGGAGGCGATCGAACTCGCCTCGCGGACCGGTGTGCGGCTCGTCGTCGCGGCGAAGATCCGGGAGCCCGGCGAGCACGACATGTTCGATGCCGTCGTGAAGCCCGCGATCGCCGCGGGGATCGTCGACTGGCGCGGCGAGGTCGATACCGTCGAGCGTGATCGATTGATGGCGGGCGCGCTCGCGACCTTGATGCTGGGCGGCTGGCCCGAGCCGTTCGGTCTCGTCGCGATCGAGTCGATGGCCACGGGCACCCCCGTGATCGGACGACGAGCCGGCGGTCTGACCGAGATCGTCGAGCACGGCGTGAACGGCTTCCTCGTCGACGACGTGCAGGAGGCCGAATTCGCGCTCAGTCGGATCGGTTCGCTCGGTCGCGATGCCATCAGCTCGACGACGCGGAAGCGGTTCTCGGTCGAGCGGATGGTCGAGGACTACGAGGCCGTCTATCGGCGCCTCATCGACGCGAATCCCGGGAAGGGGCGCGCGGCCGACGCGGACGTCCGGGATCTGAACGCCCCAGCGACGACCGCAGGGACGGCGCGCTCGACCGCCTGACGCTCAGCATCGGGGACGACGACGTCAGCCGAGGCCTCGGCCGGTCCTCCGCTCGACCTCGGCCAGCGTCTCCCGCGCCTGAGCGACGGTCGCGCGGCTGTGGTTGATGACCAGGGCCGAGTCGCCGCTCGTCCCGGTCAGCTTCCGCTGCAGGGCCTTCATGCTCGCTACGACGAGCGCGACCGACTCGTGATCAGGCGAGAGTGGCGGGAGGCGCTCCGAGAGTTCCTGGGCGGCCCCAAGGGTGATGAGCACTTCGCCGAGCGCCGATCTCGACATGTTGCCCGCCATTGTCCGCCTGAGGCACAAGGGGTCGCTGAGTGTTGGACGTGAGCCTCTTGGCCGAGCCAAAAGGAAGCAGGCATCGGTCGTTCGACCGATGACAGCGCCCTCGGTGACAACGAGTCTCCTGTCGAGGCGGCGACGCCGCGACTTCGGAGGAATGAACGATGGTGAACCCCGTAGCTGGCCTTTCGGGTGTGCGGCCCCGACTTCCCCGGGCGGCGCGCGGCGCAGGCATCGCGGTCGCGCTCGCGCTCATGGTGGCGGCGCCGGCCGCAGCGGCGCAGCCGACGCGGATCACGCACTCTCCTGGCCCCGTTAGCCACTACCCAGCCGGCAGCGGGTGCGAGTTCGACGTCACCGCGTACCACACCGGCCGAACGACCGTCATCGATTACAGCGACGGCCGAGAGGTGTTCGAGACCCACTACATCGACTACACGATCGTGAACGACGCGAACGGCAAGACGTTCGTCACGAACCTCATCCACCACGAGGTCGACCGGTACGACGCTGCGAACGACGTCTACCGGGGCGTGTCGAGCGGCGACACCATCTTCACCTTCCTGCCCGGTGATGTCGGCCCGGATGGCACGACCGTCGATCACAACTTCTCGATCTACGCCAAGGGCACTGTGACGTACGTCGTCGATGGGACGACCTTCGCCACCTTGGGCATCACCATCCAGGGCAGATACACGGACATCTGCGCCGCGATCTCTTAGGGGTCCCGACGCTCGACACGGACCCGAGTGACTGACATCGCGTGACGACTTCGTCGGACAGATCGTGTTTCGCGAAAGAGACCGGGCGACCGCTTCGGGGCCGCCGCGCACGCTTGGGAACCCCCGCCTAGCCAAAGCCGTCCATAGTCGACCGATGAAAGACGTCGTTGTTACCGTCGTCGTAGGGATCGTTCTGGCGGTCGCGTTCATGGTCGCGCTGTCTAGCTGTGTGTTCTCCGGCTGGGGCGACCGCCTGCCGCTACCGACAATCCAATCGACACCGCTGGGAAACGGCTGACCGCGGATGGCGCTTGGCGCTCTTCGGGCCGTACGGGTGATGTCGGCGGGTATCGCGCTGTTGGCGGCTGTGGTTGCCGTGGCGGGCTGCTGCTGTGACCTCGACGGACTGCCGTTTTCGATCGCCTTGGAGAACCGAACCGACGAGGCGATCTCAGTCATCTGGCACCGCGATAGCGGGGAGCAGGTCTTTGTCGCGCGCGATGTCCGCGCCGGACTGTCCGCGTACATGAACATCAACGCGTACGGCGGCCAGGAAGAGGTGTGTGGTGACGGAGAACTGGTGGCGGTCGATGCCGCCGGCCGCGAGGTCGCCCGACGGCCCATGCTCTGCACGCATTGGGTGATCGAGTCGTCCGAAGCGCCAACGTAACTGTGGTCAGTGGTCAATCGCCCCCTAACGCCTAGGCCAAGGCGTAACGGCGCGCGACGCGACGCGTCTCAGCCTGAAATCGGCAGACGAGCAGCGCTGGGAGCCCGCGTAATGTCTGGTCGCACCACGCCCGAGCCGCCGCAGCCGAAGCGCCTCGGATCGGATGCCTGGCTGCGGATGATCGTTCTTGGTGTGATCTTCAGCCTCGTCGCGACGATCGTTCTCATGCTCGTTTTGTCGTCGATGCCGTTGAGTGCCCTCGTCGTGGTGGTCCCCATCGCATTCGCGATCGGCACCTTCGCGGCTGGTCGGATCGTCGGCTGGTATGGGGCTGTGCGATGGATCGCCGCGTTCTGCGTCATCGTGCTCATCTCGTCCGCCATCGCACTCGCGTGCGTCTCCGGGGCGCCGCGGGGCGCGTTCTACTAGACCGAACAACCGACCGGTCACCCTAAAGGGTGGTGACCGTCAACCTGCCTGACGGTCGAGCCCCCGAGTCGCATGAGTGCTCTGACGGCGCGGTCCCGCGCGCGTCCCCGCTCGTCAAGATGCCGTTAGGGTGCCATTTGTGGTACCGGAGCCGAGATTCGAACTCGAACGGCCTTGCGGCCCGCGGAGTTTAAGTCCGCTGCGTCTACCAGTTCCGCCACTCCGGCAGGGGCGGACATCGTAGTCGGTCGCGCTCAACCGATGAGGAGGAACACCCCGATCAGGATCAGCCAGACCGACCACGCGATGTAGGCGATCGGGACGATCATGCCCGCCAGCGCCCAGCCCTCGGGCTCGTTCGGACCGACGAATTCCAGCGTTGCGACGAGCAGTGCGATCCCGATCAGCCCACCGGCGACCGCGAGCCAGGCGGGTAGCGCGCCACCGTCCAGGATCGACGCCGACACGAGCAGCGTCCATGCGCCGGTCGCCAGGTAGCCGAGGTGCTCGCCGATCCCGACACCGAGGTACCGGTGGAGGATCGCGAACGTGACCTCGACCGAGCGACGGGTCGCTTCGCCATCGGGGCCGTCCGGCGCCGCCACGTACCGTCGCGCCAGCTCCGGAACGGCGAACGGCCACCGCGCCAAGCCGACCGCCTGGACGAGTGCGGCGACGACACCGACGACGAGCGCCATCCATGTCAGAGCGGGCCCCGCATCCAGCACGACGGCGAACAGGACCGCCACGGGCAGCATCGCGACTGCGCTCAGGAATAGCAGGTGCCAGCGAAGTAGCAACCCGCCGCCGCCCGCCGCGAAACGGCGAAGGATCTCATCGGCCGGTCGCCGCAGGATCTCCGGGTAGTCGAACGCGCGACCGAGCGTGAAGAACGCGACGTTGAAGACGATCGGCACCACGATCGCGATGACGCCAGTGATCTGGCGGATGTCCACGGCTCCCTCCCAGCAGTCGCTGGGATGATAGGTATCGCCGAAGGCTGGCAGAATCGACGCATACACGACCAGGCGATGACCGGGATTGCCCGTCCCTCCCGAACCGTCGACGCGCCGTCTGGCGCTTCCGCATCGACGGATGGCGAATCGCCCTGACCTGGAGATGCCCGATGTCGATGTCCCCGACGCGCCCCGAGCTATCGATCGACCGACTACGCGATGCCGTGAAGGGCCGCGTTCTCGGTCCCGAAGACGCCGATTACGACGCGATGCGCGCCGTCATGTACGGCGGGATCGATCCGCAGCCGGCGGTCATCGTCCGCGTCGCCGATGCGTCCGACATCGCGGCTGTGATCGAGGTCGCGAAGCAGACCGGTCTGCCGTTGGCGGTTCGGAGCGGCGGTCACAGCGGCAGCGGCCACAGCACCGTGGATGGCGGGATCGTGATCGACGTGCGTGACCTGAACGAGCTCGACATCGATCCGGTCGCTCAGACCGCGTGGGCCGGCAGTGGCGTCACCGCGATGCAATACACGACCGCGGCGGCCGAGCACAAGCTCGCGACGGGCTTCGGCGATACGGGATCTGTCGGACTCGGCGGGCTCGTGACGGGCGCCGGCGTCGGCTACCTCGCACGCCGGGATGGGCTCACCATCGACAACCTCCTTGCCGCCGAGATCGTCACGGCGGACGGTCAGCTCCGCGCCGTCGATGCCGAGCACGAGCCCGACCTCTTCTGGGCGATCCGCGGGGGCGGTGGCAACTTCGGCGTCGTGACGCGGTTCAAGTTGCGGCTCCACGAGCTCGACGGCGTCGTCGGCGGGATCCTCGTCCTCCCCGCGACGGCCGAATCGATCGCGGCCTTCATCGCGGCGGCCGAAGCGGCCCCCGAGGAACTCGGCACGATCGCGAACGTCATGCCCTGCCCGCCGATGCCGTTCGTGCCCGAAGAGCATCACGGCAAGCTCGTGAACATGGCCCTCGTCGCCTACGCGGGAGATGCTGAGAGCGGCGAACGCGTCCTGGCCTCGCTCCGATCCGTCGCCGAACCGCTCGCCGACATGGTGCGGCCGATCCCCTACCCCGAGATGTTCCCGCCCGAAGATCCCGACTACCACCCGAAGGCCGTCTCGCGAACGATGTTCATCGACCATGTCGACCTGCCGGTGGCCAGGACGATCATGGATTTCCTCACGACATCGGATTCGCCGATGCGGGTCTCGCAGCTCCGCGTACTCGGGGGAGCTACCTCGCGCGTGCCGGTCGACGCAACGGCCTACGCGCATCGGAACTCGCGGATCATGGTCAACCTCGCCGCGTTCTACGAGACCGACGAGGAGAAGCTGCAGCGGCAGGCGTGGCTCGCCGAGTTCGCGTCAGCGATCCAACAAGGGGATACGGGCCGGTACGTGAACTTCCTGAGCGACGATGGCGAAGCCGGCGTCCGGGCGGCGTATCCGCGCGAGACCTACGACCGACTCGCGACGATCAAGGCGGTGTACGACCCGGAGAACCTCTTCCGGGTGAACCACAACATCCCGCCGGCGGCTGGCTGACAGGGAGCAGCTGAAGAACGGCCCGCCGGCGATGCCGACGGGCCGTTTCGTCTTCGGGGAGTCGCGGGCTACAGGCCCGGGAACTGGCTCAGGAAGTCGCGGGCGTGCTGGGTATCGACACGCTGATAGCTGCCGGTCGCATTGCACTGGTACGAGTTGACGTATGACGCGTCACCGAGCACGTAGCCGCCCTGGAACACGCCGCCACCCGAGTCGCCGAAGCACGACCCACCGCCGGCCTTGGAGTCGTTCTCGTTGATCTGGAAGGTGATCACCTCATCGCCGACGTTCTTCAGATAGGACGTCGTGGAGTGCCGATACGGCACGACGATCTGCTCCTTCTTGTCGCCGATCTCGACGCCATAGCCGACGAGCGTGAATGTCTCGTTCTTCAACTGGCCCTGGTTGGCATCGAGGTAGCCGACCGGCGGCAGCGGCGCCGGCGTGATAGCGGGCCACTTCGTCGAGGCGCGGGCATCGAGGACGACCACGCCCATGTCGTGCTGCGTCGGGAAATTGAGCCGGCCGTCCCAATCGGGGTCAGGATGCGCCGTGCCCGTGATGTAGTGTGCCTCGCGCGCCGCCTTCTCCTCCGGCGTGATACCCGCAGCGAGCGGATCAAGCGCAAGGTCCGTATCGAACGACACGTAGACGTTCGTCGCCGGGCCCTCGGTGCAGTGTCCCGCGGTGAGAACGACGCGTGGCGCGATCAGCGTGCCCGAGCAACGGAAGCGGCCTTCTGCGGTCGTGAATCGCACCAAACCGACGTTGGTGTGGACCGTGTCCTTGTCAGGAAGGGTGATCGCGAACGCGGGAGCTGCGGCGAAGAAGAGAGCGGCGACGGTTGCAGCGAGCAGCCCGAAACGGGACGAGCGTCGTGTCATGGGTCTCCTCCATCGTCTTTTCGACCGGTCGAGGTTGACCCGAGACGCCTCGCGGAGACATGGCGCGGGTCACCCGGACCGTTACATCCGCACAAACGAAGACCCGCCGCGCGAGCGGCGGGTCGAGATCAGTGCGGTTGGAGGCGACGACCGGATTCGAACCGGTGAATAGGGGTTTTGCAGACCCCCGTGTTGAACCACTTCACCACGTCGCCCCGACGGGGTGTACCGCGACAGGAACGGTACTGGCTGCCCCTCGAGGATTCGAACCTCGGTTCACGGATCCAAAGTCCGCTGTCCTACCACTAGACGAAGGGGCAGCGGTGCCTGGGCAAGGATACCGGAGCCGGCGGCGTTGCTCGAACCGGCGGGATCCTCGCCTCTGGCGATGGACCGTCGCCTCTTCTTCGAGCGACCTAGGGTGTCGGTGGTCGCCGGGTCCTGTCAAGCGCCCACCGACGTCCCTCGCTAGTCGGTCTCGAGTGGGCCGACGACCGCGAACCCTGCCTTCGCAGCGTCGTCCTCCCCCTCACGCCAGCCGACGATCACGACGCGGTCTTGCGTCGCGACGATGTCGGATGCTCGGATCGACGGGCCCGTGGACATCTCGGGAACGTCCCTGATGGGCGCCCATGTCTTGCCGTCGGGCGAAGTCGACAGCCCGATCTGACCCGAGTCGTGCCACGTAGCGATGAACGATCCGGGAACGCCGACGATGCCTTCGAAGCCTGGCTGCCCTGCGTCCTCATCCCATCGCCATGTCGTCCCATCGGACGATCGAAGGACATAGCGACCCGGCGAGTGGCTCCAGCCACCGCCGACCGCGACGAGGCGATCGCCAATGGCCGCGATGTACGGCACGTTCCCGGGATGCACGGCGACACCGGGGTCGATGCGCTCCCAGGTCAGCGCGTCCGTGGAGGTCCACAGGAGCGGTCGACACGCCTGGACTTGTCCCTCCATCAGGTTGACGCCCTTGCACGTTCGGCCGACGGCCACGAGGCCCGTCGTGGTGGCGGTGACACCGAGCATGCCGCCCGCATCGGGCGTCTCGCCGGTGTCGATATAGCCTCCGACCGCAAAGCCGTTCTGATCGCGGACGCGCGTCCAGCGGCGGCCGTCGGGCGATGTCCAGACGGCCGCCCGTGGCGGCGCGGCATCCTTGCTCGGCGCATCACGGTCGACCCAGGCCCCGACCATCACGTAGCCCGGTCCTCCGGCTCCCACAGCCACCGGCCGCCCGCCGGCGAACACCGCATGTGGTACGTCAACACGCTCCCAAGTCGACCCGGTCGTCGATCGCCAGATGCCGACGCGGATCCCCTGGTCCGTCATCTCATGACCCAGCACGACGAAACCGCCAGGCCCGTACGCGACATCCATGAAGCCGGCATCAGGGCCGCTCGTAGGCCTACCCGCGCCGACCTCGAGGACCGGATCGAGTTCGATCGCCGTCCAGTCGAGGCCATCCGTCGAGGTCCAGATCGTCCCGTACAGCATGCCTTCGTCCACCCCTGCGGGATATGTCGGGCCGCCGACGGCGACGAGCCGGCCGTCACCAGCCGCGACCGCCGCTGGTGTCGGCCACTTGCCGGCTACCGGCGAGGGGATCGTGGCGAGTTGCCAGTCCGTCAGCGCGGACGGGCTCGGCTCGGCGGTCGCTGTCGGTATTGCCGAAGCGGACGGCGTTACCGGCGTGGATGGGCTGGACGACAGCGACGTGGCTGCTGGGTTGACGCACGCCGCGAGCGCGATCGTCGCGCAGATGACGGTGAAGAAGGAGCGGATCATCGGAGCCTCCTGACCGTGAAGACTTGGGCCAGGGCGGTGCACAGGGCGGCCGTCGCCTCAGATGTTCAGGGGTCGATCGCTCGCCCGAACAGAGGCCTGAGACCCGATTCGGATGGGCTACCGGACTCGAACAGGATCCGCCGCGTTCGTCGCGCGGGGACACGCGGCAGCGTGCTTGGACGTCAGGAGAAAGTGGAGCGGAAGACGGGACTCGAACCCGCGACCCTCACCTTGGCAAGGTGATGCTCTACCAACTGAGCCACTTCCGCTCGATGTTCGACCACTCTCGAAGAGTGGTGCCGAGGGCCAGGATCGAACTGGCGACACCGCGATTTTCAGTCGCGTGCTCTACCGACTGAGCTACCTCGGCCCGATGGTCGCCCTGCGGGGCTGCCGTCGGCGGAGCGCAGGATACCACGGGGTTTCGGCCGTCCGCCATCGAGGTCCCTTGCCTTCGAGCCGCTTCTTCGCGGATGGAACATCACATGTTCCGACTGACGGCTAAGCCGTCACAAGAGCCGACCTCGGGCGCCATTTGGAACAGAACGCGTTCCATCTGAGGGCTGAACGGCCATCCCCAAGACGTTCCGCCGCTGCTTGGAACACGTGATGTTCCAAGGGAGAACGGGGCCGCTCCAGGGCAGGGCTCCCGCCCCCGGTACCGCTCCGCTAGTCGAGCCCGGTCAACGACGCCGCTTCGGCTGCGGCGAGCGGCGCCTCCCCGGTGAGCTGACGCAGCCGGTTGATCCGGTCGAGGATCGCCGGATGGGTCGACATCAGCCCCGATGAGCGCTCCTCGAACTTCTTGATCGGGTTCGTGAAATAGAGATGCTGTGTCCCGCGGTTCGCGACCTCGAGCACTTCCTGGTCGCCCGCGATCTTGGCCAGCGCGCGTTCGAGCCCGTACGGGTTCCGGGTCAGCTCGACGGACGACGCGTCCGCGAGGTACTCCCGCTGTCGTGACACCGCGAGCTGGATGAATCGACTGATCAACGGCGCGAGGATGGCCAGGAGGATGGCGACGATCATGATGATCGCCTGGGCGGCGTTGCCACCGCCCTCACGATCTCCGCCGCGCGAGCGGGCGCCGCCCCAGAACGTGAATCGGAGGAAGAAGTCGGCGAGGACGGCGATCACGCCGACCATCACCGCGACGATCAGCGAGAAGCGGATATCGAAGTTCCGGACGTGTGACAGCTCATGGCCGATCACGCCCTGCAGCTCTTCCCGGTCGAGCTTCTCGAGCAGGCCACTGGTGATCGCCACCGACGCGTGTGCCGGGTCGCGCCCGGTGGCGAACGCGTTCGGCGCCGTGTCGTCGATCACGTAGACCTTCGGCATCGGGACATTCGCGGCGATCGCGAGCTCGCGCACGACGTTCATCAGCTTCGGCGCCTGCGCTTCATCGACCTCGCGGGCCTGGCTGACGGCCAGGACGAGCGAGTCGCCGGCGAAGTACGTGAACGCCCCGCTCCCGGCACCCAGCAGCACAGCACCGGCGGTGACCGCCAGAGCGCCCTGCGTCGACCCCGACAGCGCGTATCCGATCGTCGCCCCGAGCAGCGCGAGCAGCACGACGACGAACGCCGCCAAGAGGAACGAGTTCCGCCGGTTGGCGGCGATCTGGTCGTAGAACGATTCGCCGGCCACGATCCCTCGCGCGGCGGACGCTCAGCTAGCCCGCGATCAGCTCAGGCTGAGATCGACGTTGGGGACGTTGGCGGCCTCGGGCTCGGCATCGAAGAACTCGCGCTTCGTGAACCCGAGCGGTCCGGCGATGAGGACGTTCGGGAACGTCGCGATCGCGGTGTTGTAGTCGAGGACGGTCGCGTTGTAGTGCTGGCGTGAGAACGAGATCTGGTTCTCGGTCGTCGTCAATTGCTCCTGGAGCTCGAGGACGTTCTGGTTCGCCTTCAGGTCAGGGTAGTTCTCGACCACGGCGAACAGCGAGCGGAGGGTGCTGGTCAGCGCGTTCTCGGCTGCGGCCTGCTGCGCCGGCCCCTGGCTTCCTGCCGCGACAGCATTCGCCCGTGCATTCGTGACGTCGGTCAGGACCTTCTGTTCGAAGCCCATGTAGCCCTTGACGGCGTTCACGAGGTTCGGGATCAGGTCATGACGCCGCTTGAGCTGGACCTCGATCTGCGCGAAGGCCTCGTCGATCCGGAGGCGTCGCTGGACCAGGCCGTTGTAGATCCCGATCGCCACGACGACCAGCAGGACGACGATGACGATGATGATGATGGGAGCGAGATCCATGCCCCTCCTCCGGTCGGGCGCGCCATCGCGGCGGCCATCGCCCTGAGTCTAGCAGCGAGGGTCGAACAGCCGGACGCCCACGATGGCGCTGCAAGCCTCCGTGCGGCCACGGTAGGGTGGTCGGCGGGTCGTCGGAGATGACAAGGCTCCTCGGCCACACTCCCCCCAGGAGTCGCCGAGGAACCTATCGATAGGAACGAGCGGAAGCGCCCCGCGTTAGGACTCCTCCAGCTCTGACTAGCGCCCCCGACGAAACCGGGAACGGCCGGCAGCCTTCTTGGTCTTCGTGGCAGTCGCAGTCGTCGACGCCGGCGCCGGCGCCATCGAGAGCTGGGCATCCCGTCGCGCCTGGAGCGTCGTCACGATCTCCGCGCGATACATCCGGCCCGCCTGGCTGCGCATCAGCCACTCGAGGTAATACGGGTCTTCGATCGAGAGTGCGCGGATACTCCACCCCGCATAGCGCCCGAAGTCGAGTGTGGTCTCGTTCACGCCGGTTCGGCGCGGTCGTCGCCGTTCGGAGGCAGCGGCTAGGGGGCCGGCGGGTTCTGGCGTCACGATCACCGGGGCTGCCGGGCGACGCGAGCTTTTGGCATCGAATGCTTCGCGGCGGGTGGCATCGCCCAACACGGCCCACGCCTCGTTCACGACCGCCATCAGCTCCTGGTCGCCGCCGAAGTCGGGGTGGTGCCGCCGGGCGAGACGTCGGTACGCCACCTGGATGGTGTGCCGATCCGCGTCGTGGCTGACGCCCAGGATCTTGTACGGGTCGCGCATCGCAACTCAGTCTTCCTGCACACCAGACCGCACGCCATAGCACCTATGTCCCGTCGGCCTCGCTGAAACCGTACCCACGCGGGTGTGCGCGCGACCGCGAGACGCCGCCTCAGGTATAGTCGGCGCGTGACCACGCCGATCAGGATCCGCTGCCTCTGTCGTTAGGCGGGACGAGCCTCTAGCTCCCGCCGACCGCGCGATCCTCGCGTCCAGGTCACAGGTTCCTCCCGCCGACAGCCCTTTCCGCGTTTTCCCCACGCTCGGAGGAGCCGTTCCCATGTCTTCCTTCGCCCGTACGGCGGACCCGTACGGCGACCTCGACGTCATCGACGCTCGTGCCCCGCGCTTCAACCAGGCCGTCGTCGGCCTGGGTTCTGCGATCGCCGTCTTCACGGGCTTCTGGCCGATCCTGACCGTGCTCGCCCTGCAGCTGGGGATCGGTCTCAGGTTCGGGCGACGCTATTGCCTGCCATGCGTGGCCTACTTCGCCCTCGTGCAACCGCGGATCGGCGAGGGTCCCATCGAGGACAGCCGACCACCGCGTTTCGCGAACCAGATCGGATTCACGGTCCTGTCGGTCGCGACTGCCGCCTATCTGGTCGGGCTGCCGTTGCTCGGCGCGGCACTGGGCGGACTCGTCGCCTTCCTGGCGATCCTCGCGGCGACGACGGGGTTCTGCCTCGGCTGCCAGATCTACCGCGTTCGGGCTCGACTAGCCGGTGTCCGGCGGCGAACCCTGGATCGAGTCGATCTCGCGGAGCTTGGCATCGCCGACCAGCCGCGCGACCCGATCGTCGTTTCGTTCGGGCATCCGTTGTGCACGGACTGCCAGGAGCTCGAAGCCGAAGTCGTCGCTTCCGGGCGGCGCCTGGTCTCGGTCGATGTCAGGTCACAGCGTGGCCTCGCACGCAAGTACGGCGTCGCGCTCGTCCCTACCGCCGTCACGGTGGCACCGGATGGGACGGTCCTCGCGCGACTCGCCGGGTAGGGCCGGCTGTGGTCGCGCGCCACGCCGGCCTGCGATGCGCTGGTGATACCGTCACGCCATGAGCAGCGTCGTCCACCTCTGCCTCGTTTGCCAGTCCGGGTTCGATCCTGACGACGAGGTCATTCGCGCGGTCCACACCTCCTTCGAAAAGGTCGACGGCCAGGAGATCGGCAACGAAGAGATCCGGTACGCCCACGTCAACGAGGAGCAGCAGGTCCAGGCGCTTGGGGGCTGGACGGTGACGGACCGCGGACGGCTTCACGACTTCCCGCCGTGATCGCGACTGCGGGCGGCCACGACAAGCCGTGTCGGACGCCTGCAGCGTCACTTCTCGTCGATGGAACGTGGTGGGCGGTACTGGACTCGAACCAGTGACTTCCTCGGTGTAAGCGAGGCGCTCTGACCGACTGAGCTAACCGCCCCCGCGGAGCGTACACGGTCCCATCGGTCAACTCCGCTTACCGGCGGTCCGCCGATTTTCGAACGATCTGGCCGACTGAGGCCTGTCAGTCCCGTTTTCGAGCCGAACAGGCGCGAAAGCCGTTCCAGCGTCCCCGTCCGGGCCCACCAGTCCCGGAGTCGAGGGCTGCGCCCGCGTTTCCCGCGAGAACGCTTCGAAACGAGACTGCCGGACCCGGTCAGCCGAACGGTGCCGACGCCGCGTTCCCCCGCGGAACACATCAGGGATATCGCTTCATGGCTCGATGCCCCGAGCGCGAGGGAGTGTCGGATCGGCACAGCAGGCCTGCACTCTCATGGCGAAACCGTTCCCGGCAGGAACGTCGAGCAACTTCGCCCTTCCGGACGCAGAACGACCGCCGGCGTCGGCGGTCGTCCGATGCTGCGGATGGTGCCCAGGCCGGGACTTGAACCCGGATGAGTTGCCTCATACGCCCCTCAAACGTACGCGTATACCAATTCCGCCACCTGGGCAGGTGTCACCGTGGAGTGGAGCCGGAGGGGATGGTACCGAGGGAGGGACTTGAACCCACACGACCTTGCGGCCACTGGTACCTGAAACCAGCGCGTCTGCCTATTCCGCCACCTCGGCACGGGCCCCGACGACCGTCACCGGTCGACGGCGAGGCGCCATGTTAGCACATCCCAAAATCGATCCGACCCGTCCGTGACCTGCCGGACGGTGGGTCCCTGGACCGTGTCGCGGAACACGACGACCTCGTCCGCGAAGGCCAGCGGGAGCACGTATCGACCGGCGGCGAGCTGCTTCTGGAGGGCGCTGTAGGCGGCCATCCGGACGCTCGCGGAACCCGGCGCGCGAGCCCTTTCGAGGAGCGCGTCGAGGTCCGCCGACTGGACTCCCATGACATTCGAACCGCCGGTCAGCGTCTGGCTCGACGCGAGTAGCGGATAGAGATCGGGATCGAGGCCGATGCGCAGGTCCGCGACGGCGACCTGGAACTTGCCCTCCGAGAGCCGGCCCGAAGCGAACTCGGAGGGCGGGACCGCAACGTGCTTCGCGTCGATGCCGAGCGTCGTCCAGTCCTTCACGACATCTTCAGCCGCCTGATAGAGGCCGCCATTCGACGACTCGGTCGGGCTGAGGACCTCGATCGAAACCGGCTTCTTCGCCCCCGGCAGGCGCCACGCTTTCGAGACCTTCGTCCAGTCGGCGCCGGAGAGGGCCTTCTCGGCGGCGCCGCGGCTGTACGGGACGACAGGGTCAGCCTTCGGGTCGAACATCGGTGACGCCGGCGGGATCAGCCCGGCGGCCGGGGTAGCGAGCCCGGCGAACGCATCCTTCGTGAGGGCATCACGGTCGATGGCGGCGAGCAGGCCGGTGCGGATCGCGGCGGTGCCGAACTCGGGATGACCGGGGCGAAGGTTGACCAGTGCCGCGGTCAGCGTGGCGCCTGGATACCGGACGAGCCGCGCTCGCGGCTGTGAGCCCAATTGCGCGGCGACGGCCGGCGGGAGACCGCTGGCGGCGTCGAGCTCGCCTGCTTCGAAGTCACCGGCGAGATCCGTGGGGTTGTCGTAGAAGCGGAACTCGATGCCGGCCAGGTACGGCATCGGGCGCTGGGGGCGGCTCGTCGGGGTGGCGGTCGACAGCGAGTCCGCCGAGGCACTCGGCGAGGCGCTGGCGGTCCCTGCCTCTTCGGCGATCTGTGCCGGGATCAGCGACGCCGATGTCTCACTGAGTTGCGTGATCGCGAACGGACCCGAGCCGATCGGCAGGCCGCCGAACGGGTCCTGGCCCATCGCATCGACCGGCAGGTCGCCGAGGAGGTGCACCGGCGCGATCGGCTGGGTCAGCGCCTGGAGGAAGCCACCGAGCGGCGTGTCGAGCGTGAACCGGACCTGGTGCGGGCTGACCGCGGTGACCGTCACCTCCGACCACGACGTCGAGGACGGACCCGTGTACGCCGGGTCCTGCAGGGTCTCGATGGTGAAGACCACGTCATCCGCAGTCACGGGCGAGCCGTCGTGCCATCGAGCATCGGGCCTGATGTCGACGGTCCAGTTCTTGCCGGCCTTATCGACCGACCAACGCTCGGCAAGATCGGGGACGATCGTCCCGTCCGGCCCGTTCCGGACCAGCCCCGGGAACAGCAGCGCGACGAGGTCGCGGTCGGCCTGCGTGCGAGCGGTCAGCGGCGACACCGACGAGGGGTGACCGAGAACACCTTCGACGTACGGGCGGACCTCGAACCCCGGCCCGAGGGCCGCGGAGGGCGACGGGGCGCTCGGGGCGGCCGCGAGCTGGATGGCCGGGCCGCCGATCAGCCCTGCGATGAGCGCCAGTAGCGCGACGAGGGTCCCGACGACGACCGTGTCGGTTCGGGTCATGAAGCTCCGTGTGGTCCTCGCGGGTCAGCCCGCGAGGAGCGAGGAGGCGTCAGCCGGCGCGCGAAGGGCGCCGTGGGCAGGCTAGACCGCCAGGATGTAGGACGCCATCGAGAAGATGACGAAGAGGACCAGGAGCACGATCGTGAACTGCCAGAGGCGGCGCTCGACGCCGCGTCGGCTCCGATAGACGGCGGAATCGCCGCCGAAGGTCCCCGACAGGCCGGTGCCGCGGTTCTGCAACAGGATGGCGGCGATCAACGCGACGCTCACGATGATCTGGCCGAGGCCGAGGATGGGGTTCACGCTCCGGGGGTCCTCCGTTCGATACGGCGGCCGATGCTACCACAGCCCGCGCGGGCGACCTCGATCGCGCAGGAGTGATCTCCCGGTGATCCCCGGCCAACCGGGCAGGCCAGCGAGCTCGAGCAGCGTCGGGGCGACGTCGGCGAGGACGCCGTCGGTGAGATGGCGGCCCGCCACGGACCGGCCGATCAGCACGAATGGGACCGGGTTCAGCGAATGCGCCGTGACCGGCGCGCCGCTGGCGTCACGCAGCTCGTCGGCGTTGCCATGGTCGGCGGTGATCGCCAGGACGGCGCCGGGACCTGCCGCGTCGGCGGCCTCGACCGCGCCGATCGCGTCGACGACGCGGGCGAGGCAGCCATCGATCGTTTCCAGAGCGGCGACCGTCGCGTCCCAGACCCCCGTGTGGCCGACCATGTCGGGGTTCGCGTAGTTGGCCACGATGAAGTCGTAGGTTCCGGACTCGATGGCGTCGACGAGAGCATCCGTCACGCCCGGTGCCGACATCTCGGGCTGCAGGTCGTACGTAGCGACCTTCGGGCTCGGAAC
>DASSZA010000231.1:0-5821 GCA_035703005.1 Candidatus Limnocylindrales bacterium
GTTCCGAGACACGTCGGGCGGCAACCCGACGAGCTGGCTGTGGACGTTCCCTGATGACGGGACGACGTCGACCCTTCAGGACCCGCTCAACCACACGTTCGCAAGCCCGGGGACCTACATCGTCACGATGGTGGCGACGAACTCGCTGGGATCGAGCACGGCGTCGATGGGAATCACGGTCGTCGCACCGACCACCGTGGACTTCAACTACACCCTGTCGAGCCCGAACGCCCCGTCGATCGCCACCTTCACGAACAACTCGTCACCGGGGGCCACCGCGTACGCCTGGTCCTTCGGCGCCGGGGAAGGGACATCGACCCAGGAGAACCCGACCCATACGTACAGCACGGCCGGCACGTACAGCGTGACCCTGACCGTCACGTATCCGTCGGGGCCGATCAGCGTCACGAAGTCGGTCACCCTCGGGAGCGCGTTGTGCACCGTCCCGTCGTTCAACGGGATCAAGCGCAACAACGCTCAAGCGATGTTTACGTCCGCCGGCTTCACCGGGACGGTGAGCAGTGGGCCCGGTGCACCGAACGGCAACTTCACGATCCTGTCGCAGTCGATCACCGCGACGTCGCAGGTGCCCTGCAACAGCAACATCCTGGTGAACAACCCATGAGCCATCTCGTTCGCCGTCGCGGCGGCCGCGGCCAGGCGTTGGTCGAGTTCGCCCTCGTCCTGCCGATCTTCATCCTGCTGCTCGTGGCGATCTTCGACCTCGGTCGAGCGGTCTTCGCCTACAACACGCTGACCAACGCGGCTCGGGAGGGCGCGCGGATGGCGATCGTCAACCAGTATCAGCCGAGCATCGTCGCGCGGGCGAAGCAGCAGACGGCGATCGTCGAGCTCAACGACCCGAGCGTCACGGTCAACTTCTACCAGGTCAACGCCGACGGGACGCCGAACACCTCGGTCCCCTGCGCGCTCAGCCAGATCGCGGTCGGCTGCATGGCGACGGTCAGCTTCGAGGCGACCTACCAGCCGATCACGCCACTCATCGGAAACATCATCTTCAAGAACGGTGTGACGTTCACGGCCACATCGACGCTTTCCGTCGAATACAGCTGCCCGGCAAACCGCACTGACGCGGTCGCGGCGGCCAACTGCCCGAAGCAGCCATGAGGGGGACTCCCATGCATCGCCATCGCTCCCGCCGACGCCAGCGCGGGCAGATCGTCCCGATCACCGCGCTCGCGATGATCGCGCTGATCGGGGGCGTAGCGCTGATCCTCGAGGGAGGGAACGCCTACGCCCACCAGCGCGAGGCCCAGAACGGCTCGGACGCTGTCGCCAATGCGGGCGCCGCCGTGCTTGCCCAGTTCATCGGCGGCACGACCAAGACCGACGCGGACGTCAGCGCGGCGATGAACAATGTGTCGAACCTGAACTACCTCAACGACTACGACGGCTACTACACGAATGTGACCGGCCGGTGGCTCACGCCGGGCGGGGCGACGACGACGAGCCAGAACGCAGCGGCGCGCGTCGGGGACGGCTCGATCCCTGCCGGCGCCCAAGGCGTGCAGGCGATCGGCACCCAGACGTTCACCACGACCTTCGGCCGCGTGATCGGGTTGCCGCAGTTCACCGCGACTGCGGACGCGATCTCTGTCGCGGGGGCCTTGACCGGCGGCGTCTTCCTGCCGGTCGTCTTCCCCGTGAACATCGTCGACTGTTCGACGAACGGCGACCTTGGGACAGGCGAGCTCAACTGGCAGATCAGCAACCCGGACGGCAACGACGCCGACACCAACCCGGACGGCCAGGAGTACATCGTGCCCCTGTGCAAGACCGGCGGCGGTTCGTTCATGATCCTCGACCTTGACGGCACGCCGAACAACTGCGCCGACGAGGTCGCGAACCCGCCGGCGATCCAGTTCGCCGACTTCCCCGTCGACGTCCAGTCGGACAACGGCAACAACTGCGCCAAGCAGATGGTCGACGAGGTCAACGCCAAGGCCGGTCAGGTCGTGCTGATCCCGGTTTGTGACGGGGCTTGCGTGACCAGTGGTGGCAGCAATGCGGTGTACCACGTGATCCGTGTCGCGGCGTTCTACCTCGATTACATGTCCGACCAGAACGGCGGGAACAACACCGCCTGCCAGGGCAACGGGACGACCCTAAAGACGATCGCGGGGAACGGTTCGTCGAGCTGTCTTGCGGGCTGGTTCGTCCGCTACATCACGTCGGGTCCTGTCGGTGCCGGGCCGGTCCAGGGAGCCGGTGCCATCGGCATCCAGCTCGTGAAGTGACCCCGGGCGACCGTCGGGATCGGCGGTCGCCTAGCCCAGCCGGTAGGTGCTCGGCCGCCGGTTGGCGAGTGACGGGATCTGACGACGGACCGCGGCGACGCGGTCCGTCTCGATGTCCGCGCGAATGATGCCGACTCCGTCGGATGCCTGGGCGACGACCGTCCCCCACGGATCGATGATCATCGACCGCCCGAACGCCGGCTGCCCCGGCGGACCGCCCGCCTGGCCGGGCGCCACGACCCACGCGCCGTTCTCGATGGCGCGTGCGCGGAGGAGTACCTCCCAATGGTCGCGCCCGGTTCGTTCCGTGAAGTTGGACGGGACGGCGAGCACCTCAGCGCCGGCGAGCGCCAGCGTTCGGTAGAGCTCCGGGAAGCGCAGGTCGTAGCAGACGGTCAGCCCGACGCGGACGCCCTCGATGTCCGCGCAGACCGGTTCGTCGCCGGGCGACACGCGTGCCGACTCGGTATCGACGGGTCCGTCATCGACGGCGACGTCGAACAGGTGGATCTTCCGGTACCGAGCGGCGATGGATCCGTCGGGGGCGATCAGGGTGCTCGTGTTGTACGGACGCGCGTCGTCGCCGGAGGTCTCGGCGACGCTGCCGGCGAGGATCCAGGCATCGTTCGCGCGCGCCACGGCGGCGAAGGCGTCCGTGTACGGCCCCGGGATCGGGCGGGCCGACGCGCGGAAACCGTCGTCGCCGCCGCGGTACTGGAGGTACTCCGGGAGGACGACGAGCCGAGCGCCCTTGGCGGCATCAGTGGCAAGCGATGTCGCGCGCTCGATGTTGGCGTCGACGTCATCGGTCGCATCGAGCTGGACGACGGCGACGGGCAGGCGCATGGGCGCATCGTACGCGGCGGTGGAAGGGACGCTCTAGGGCGCGGGCGTCGCGGTCGGGTTCGGCGTCTGTGGCTTCCCGGAGGCGTCCTTGCAGTGACCGGGTGGCCAGCAGTCGACGCCGAACTTGGCCTTCATAGCGGCCGCCTTGGCCGCCCAGCGGTCGGCCTTGTCCTGGCTCCAGCCGGGGTGGTCCTTCCCGACGACCTTCCAGCCTCCGGCCCAAGGCGGCTTGCCCGGCTCGCGGATCAGCTTCCCATCGACGGACTGGACGTCGACCGACGTGCCGCCTTGCTCCTGCTCGCCGACCACGGTGACGGACTTGCCGACGTAGGGCTTGAGCGGGTGCTTGTCCTTCCAATACCAAGGGGGCCCGGCTTCAAGCGTGTAGACGGTCGACCCGACGGCGAGCGTGTACTCCGTCTCGCCGTCCGCGTTCGTCTTCGTTCCGACGGTGCCCTTGAGTGTCGCTTGGACCTCGGGCGTCTCCTGCTTCTCGGTCTTCGGGCCCTTGCCGGGCTTGTCCGTCCCCTCGGGCTTTTCCGTGCCTTCGGGCTTCTCAGTCGCGGCAGGTGACGCGGGAGTCGGCGTCGGGCTCGCGGCCAATACGGGGATCGCGATCAGTCCCGCGACGACGAGCAGTGCGACGGTGAGCAGGATGAGGCTCGGCGTGACGCGCGGACGCATGCGCGGAGAGTACGGCAGAGCACCTTGCAGTCGACCTTGCGGTGCCCCTGATCGGTGCCGAGCCGCACCGGATCGTCGTCAGCGGATGCCGGTGTCGTAGGAGAGCGTCACGTCGGTCACCTGGCCGTCCTCGACCGTGACCTGTTGCGGCTCCGGGCCGTTCATGAACCCGGCGGCGCCTTGTGCCGTGAGGCTGTACTGCCCCGGCGCGAGCCCGGCGAACGTCTGGCCCGATGCGTCCGTGGTGACCATTCCCTGCTCGCGTCCGGATGCATCGGCGATGAGGATCGTCGCGTTCGGGACCGCCTTCGGTGCACAGGCCGGGTCCGGTGGGAACTTCTCGACCGGACACACCGGCCCTGCGACGGCCGTGATGCGGAGCCCCGTGTCCCCCGACACGCCTGAGGGCTGAGACGGCCAGGCGTCCGCTGGCACCGGTGAGCCGGCCTCGGACTGCAGCGTGACAGTTCCGCTGGGACCGACCGCGTACGTCCAGCTGTGCTCATCGATGCAGCCGGCCGGGCAGTCGCCCCAGCCGATGCGCATCGTCACGATGAAGGCACCGACGCCGGAAGCCGGCATGACTTCATACCAGTTCGCCTGGCCGATGAGGTTGGGGTCTCGAGCGGTGATCCCCGTGAACCGCGGCTCGACTGCGACCACCCGCGCCACTGCATCCTCCCCGGTGACGACTGGTCCGGCTGGGGAAGGCGGGGCTACCGTCGGCGTGGGCGCGGTAGCGCCGGCCGCGCAGCCGGCCAGCAGCACTGCGACCAAGAACAGGTGAGCGATCCGCGCGGTCATGTCGCCCCGACGACGATGTACCGGCTAGAGTTCCGCGGATGCCGAACAACATCGACTTCAAGGACGTCGACGCCCTCACATTCGATTGCTACGGCACCCTCATCGACTGGGAGGCCGGGCTGAGTGCCGCCTTCCGGGCGGTCCTTGATGCACACGGTGTGGCGCACGATCCCGAGGACGTGCTCGTCCGTTTCGCACGTTACGAGGCAGCCAGCGAGGGCGGCACGTACCGGACGTATCGCGAGATCCTGACACAGGGTCTGCAGGGCGTCGCCAGGGAGCTCGGGTTCGAGCCGACCCCGGCAGAGATGGAGCGGTTCTCGCGTTCGGTGGAGGATTGGCCGGCGTTTCCCGACTCCACCGAGGCGTTGCGCCGACTGAAGCGCCGCTTCCGGCTCGGCGTCCTCACGAACTGTGACGACGACCTCTTCGCCGCGTCGAACCACAGGCTCGCGGTCGAGTTCGACTGGGTGATCACGGCACAACAGGTCGGCTCGTACAAGCCGAACGAGCACAACTTCGAGGTCATGCTCGACCGACTCGGGCTGCCGCAGGAGCGCATCGTCCACGTCGCGCAGAGTCTGTTCCACGACCATGCACCCGCCAAGCGTCTTGGGTTCACCACGGTCTGGATCAACCGCCGGCACGATCGACCGGGAAGCGGCGCGACGCCGCCCGCTGAGGCGCAACCCGACGCTACCTACCCGGACATGGCGTCGTTCGCGGAGGCCGCGGTTCCCGACTGAGGCCGCAGAAGGCGGCGCACAAGAAACGGCCCCGGGAATGCCGGGGCCGTATCGCTTGTCGGTGCGCCGTCGGTGGCGCGGCCTACTTGTTCAGGATCTTGTCGGCCTTGCGGTCGATCTTCTTCTCGTCTGCCGCGGACAGGTTGCCCTTGTTGTGCTGCTGGGATGCACGCGCCTTGGCGTTCCGGGCGTGTGACTTGTCCGGCATCGGGTACTTGTGCTCGTCCGGCAGTCCGAACTTCGAGTCGGGCAGGCTGTCACGCTTCTTCTCGGACAGTGTCGCCATCGTCGAACCTCCTCTCGTTGCCGCGTCGAACGCGTCGACGCCCTCTGGTCGAAGTCCTTCGATGGTCCGTCACTCAGTCGATCAGTCGGTCACGACACCCCGCGACCCGCCCTTGCGCGTGCGTTTCAGTGGCATGTATCGCATGCGCGCTGCGCGGCTCGGCCCGGGGCTCGGGCGATGCATACGGGCGATGCATA
>DASSZA010000166.1:0-6305 GCA_035703005.1 Candidatus Limnocylindrales bacterium
GTGCGCCTGAGGAGATCTCCGGCGGCTGGCCGATGATCCTGTCCGGTCTCAAGACGTGGCTCGAGTCGGGCGAGCAGCTCACGACGCCTGGCTCGCTGATGTACGGCCAGGGCTGAAGGGAGATCACGATGAGGACGACCACGAAGGGCGCGCACGATCTCGATCGAAGCGAGCGAGGAGCGCTCGTGATGCCCGGCCCGCTCGACAAGTCGTTCACGACGACCCTTGTCAAGAGCCCGGCGAAGGGCGGCTGGACCTATGTCGTGACGGATTGGAGCCGGGCATTCTTCGGCACCGGCGGCCTGGTCAAGGTCGCGGGCACGGTCGACGGGCACGCCTTCCGAAGCTCGTTCATGCCGCTCGGCGACGGAACACACAAGCTCGCCATCAAAGCCGATGTTCGCGACGCGATCGTCAAGGGTGAAGGCGACACCGTAGAGATCCACCTGACAGAGCGGCTCGGCTAGACGGCACGGTCGGCGTCGGACGACCGTTTGCCACGACCGGACGGGGCGCGCATCCTCGACCAGACATGTCCGGCCGCGACCTGCGCCGCGCCAGTCGTTCCCGCGTCGCATTCGTCGCGATCGCCGCGTTCGTCGTGGCGGCCTGCAGCTCCGGTGCATCGACGACGCAATCGCCGACGCCCGCATCGACTGACACGGCGACGGCCGGCTCACCGAGCGCGACGGTTCCCGCGTCAGTCGCCACTGCATCCGCAGCGGAGGTCAGCCCGATGGCCGATCCGAGCCCATCCACCGCGAAGCTGTCCTTGACGTCATCCGCTTTCGCCGACGGCGAGCCGATCCCGTCGAAGTATTCCTGCCACGGGGAGGACGTCTCACCGCCCTTGACGTGGCGTGGCGTCCCCGCCGAGGCAAAAGCCCTCGTCCTATTCGTCGACGATCCCGATGGGCGCGACTGGGTCCACTGGTCCGTACTCGACCTCCCCGCCAAGGACGGCCACCTACCTGAGGGCGTGCACCCCGACGCGAGCCCACCCCAGCAAGGC
Organism: Candidatus Limnocylindrales bacterium; assembly: GCA_035703005.1. Classification (GTDB taxonomy): domain Bacteria; phylum Chloroflexota; class Limnocylindria; order Limnocylindrales; family CSP1-4; genus SPCO01. Next base: position 1,013 of record DASSZA010000166.1, read on the forward strand.
ACGAACGATTTCCGCAAGGTCGGGTACGGCGGGCCGTGCCCGCCGTCCGGTACTCATCACTACCGTTTCACGCTGTACGCCCTCGCGGCGCCGCTCGATCTCGCGGGGCATCCGGATGGGAACGCGGTGCGGCGCGCACTCCACGCCGCGGACATCGTCGCCCGGGTCAGGCTGACCGGCACGTTCAAGGCCTGACCGCCTGACCGGCGCTGTCCTAGCTGACGATGCCGGCGACCCCGAGCAGGCTCGGCAGGACGGTGCCGAACAGGTAGCCGGCGATCCCGGCGAACGCCGCGAGGACGAGGACCTCGAGCCCTGAGGACAGCGCGGTGCGATGCGTCCAGCGGCTCTTAACGACACCGATACCGAAGAGGACGATCCCTGTCGCCACGACCGCGGCAGGCAGCGCCATCGTGATCGGGACCAGGAGGAACGGGAGGATCGGGACGAACGCGCCGAGCCCGAAGGCCGCGCCCATGAACAGCGCCCCGCGAAGGACGCTGCCCCCATGGTCATCGACCTGGATCCCGAGCTCGCGCGCCACCATCGTGCGCAACAGGACCTCAGGATGCCGCGCCATCACAGATGCGATCCGCTGGGCCTCCTCCTCGGGGAGGCCCTCCTCCGCGAGCATGAACGCGACTTCGGCCTCCGCCTCGCCGGGCCGTTCCTTGACCTCGTGCCGTTCCTCGTGGATCTGGGCATCGAAGATCTCGCGCTGGCTCTTGCTGCCGATGTATTCCCCAGCGGCCATCGAGAAGACACCGGCGAGGCCGCTCGCGATGCCGGCGACGACGACCGGGAACGCCTGGCCAGACGCGCCCGCGACGGTCGCCACGACGGCGAGGGTCGAAACGAGACCGTCCTGGAGGCCGAACACGACCTCGCGGATCTCGCCCAGCAGTGAGCTTGCCTGGCGTTCTTCAGCCAGGTGGTCGGCGATCCAGGTGCGGTCGTATGCGGACGCCGGCGCGTCGAGAGGAGGGCGTGTCGTGGTCTCAGCCATGTCCCGGTCAGGTTCGCATACCATGACGCCCCATGCCCGGGATCCGTCACTCCGGCCATCAGCCGGGCCCGCTTGCCAACCTGCCACGCCCGCTCGACGAACGGGATGGCAGCCGCCGTCGGCGGCGCGTCCGACGCGCCGCGAGCCTGGTCGTGGTCGTCGGCGTCACCGCGGGGATCGCTGCGACACTCGCGAACCTTCCGCTCGGTCGAGTCGGCGAGGTGCAGGGCGCGGTCGCGACACCGGGTCAGGTCGCTGTGCGGGCGACCGCAACGCCGTCGCCGTCGGCCCCGGCGGTCACGCAGCCGACGCCGAGCCCGACCCCGAGCGTCGCGCCGACCCCGTCAGCTCCGACCCCGTCAGCTCCGCTGACGCCCGCGCCGCCTCAAACGCTGGTCGGGTATCGCTCGCCCTTGCCGCACGGCCGGCTGACGCTGCCCTTCGGTCCCTCGCCGTGGGGATCACGCCTCGTCGAGGGCAAGGCCTTCCACGACGGCGTCGACATCGCGACGTTCTGCGGCGACCACATCAAGGCGGCGCACGACGGCACGGTGCTAGCGGCGAGCCGCCGGTTCGACACCGAGATCGGGTGGGTCGGCAACCTCAAGCCGTACTTCGCACGCCTCGATCGCAAGCACCTTTGGGGAACGCTGCCGATCACGGTCGTCATCGACGACGGCAACGGGTATCGGAGCATCTACGCGCACTTCAGCAAGGTCGTCGTCAAGAAGGGTCAAACGGTGAAGGCGGGTCAATTGCTCGGCTACGAAGGGATGACGGGTCGTGCTTCGGGCTGCCACTTGCACTACGGGCTGTTCAGCCCGCTGGAGACCGTCACCTTCGCGATCGAGCCCGACGTCGTGAAACGGATGAAGGTCCCGGCCGCCCAGATCGCGCGGATCGACCCGCTGCTGGTGATCCCGATCCCCGGAGCGAAGCCCAAGCCGAGCCCCTCGCCGACGCCCTAGGCAGAGCCGGCGTCAGTCCCTCCGGCGATACCGTCGGCCGACCATCCAGTACGCCGGGATCGAGGCGAGTGCGGCCGCCAGCGACATCGGGCGCCCGTCGCGACCTTCGAGTGCCAGTAGCCGGTCCGTGGCAGTCGCATCGGCCGGGCGGGCATCGATGACCGCCAGATCGATCGCGATGCGACCGGCCTCCGGCTCGCCCAGTGCCAAGACGACGTCTCTGGGCGGTTCGCCACCCTCGTACTCGGCGCGGACCTCCGCTTCGGAGCGCCACGTCGGCTGACGCAGCAGGATCGCGCGCCACGCATCCGCGAGCGGTCGCCGGACACGGCCGTCGCCGGGTTCCGGGTCCGATCCTCCATCGTCGACCACATCGAGTCCCCGAGCCCAGCGAGCTGCCTGGTGGAGTAATGCGTACTCGTCGAGATCGGCGTATGCCGTCAGTCGGTCGGCCGGCGAGCCAGCGCCGAATATCGCGCTGATCGACGGCCCGAACACCCCCGCCAGGTCGAGGTCGATCGCGCGGACCGTGCGATGGAAGTAGACCTGCTGATACATGAAGCGCCGCGAGCTCAGGAACATCTCGAGCGCGCCAAGGCCCGGCTCAAAGAGCGTCAAGCCCTCACTCGAGACGAAGGTGTAGCGGCGTAGGCGCTCGACGTCGACGGGCCCCGCGGTGACCCCCGTCAGATAGGCGTCGCGGCGTACATAATCGAGGTTGTCGACCGTGAAGACACCGGACAGCAGCGGCGCCAGCCAGCGGACCCACTGCGGCATCGACGGATCGCTCAGCGCCGGCTTGGCGATGAGGAACGCGACCCACGCTGGGTCGATGGACTCGTCATCGCGCAGCGCATCGCGCTCGGCCACCGCGCCCGGTGCCCGCCGCAACCCGCGAAGCAGCGAGCCGAGCTCGCCGATGATCGCGCCGCTGAGATCCTCGTGGGTCAGCCGCTTCGCGCCAGGGCGGCGCGGGTCGGCGGGCGCGTCGAATGCCGACAGGACGTGGTCGTCGAAGAAATGAGCGAACGGCCCGTGGCCGACATCGTGGAGGAGCCCGGCCATCCGCATCGTCTCCGTGACGAGCCCCTCGGATGGGATCGCGGTCTCACCTGCGGCGACGAGCGCGGCGCGCAGGCTCGGGTAGAGCGACCGCGCCCATAGCCCCGCCTCGTGCATCACGCCCAGGCCGTGGGTGAACCGCGAGTGTTCTGCCGTGGGGAAGACCCAGCGTGCGCTCTGCAGCTGGCTGATCCGGCGCAGGCGCTGGAGCCAGGCCGTGTCGAGGAGGTCCTCTTCGGCGACCTCCTCGGCTGGAAGACCAGCGGCCGACGACTCGGAAGCCGTCAGCCGCTTGGTGAGCTCGATGTACCCGTGGATCGGGTCGCTGATGAGATTGACGGCGGCGAACGGGTGCCGCCTCATGCGCTGGTCGTTATGGGACCCAGATACGCGACTCGCTGCTCCATGCGCCCACATTGCCACGCCGATCCATGGCCCGCACCTTGATCGAGTACGAACCCGGCGGTCTGTTGGCCAGCGTCAATGACGTCTGGGTCGTGTTGTTGCGCAACGTGGACCAGCCGCCGGTGCCGACACGGTACGCCACGTCGTAGTACGCGAGACCCGCCGTATGCGTTTGGAGGCGGGGGTCATAACCGGCCCACGACCAGCGGACGTCGTCGCCGGATCGCGTATGCGCCGTCACGCGCGCGACGGGGCGCGTGTGGTCGGTCGTTTCCGCGAAGACTGCCGACGCGAATGTCTTCCGACCCGAATCGCGTGATGCGAGCCCGACGCCGATGTAGTTGAAGCTGCTGCTGAGGATGATCGCCCGGTGCGGGGCGCTGTTCATCCAAGACAGGAAGATCGATCGAGCCGAGGAGGCGGGCCACGATGCGGTGGACCAGCCGATGTCCTCGCCGTAGCTGAACCAGCGGAGGCCGTACGAGGTCAGCTGCGATGAGAGGTTGCCGCCGACGGTGTGGCTCATCGTGTTCGTGGACGCCATCCGGCTGGCGCGGAGTCCCGAGATCGACATCAGCTTGCTGTCGTATCTGAGCGGGACCAGACCACGAGACGACCGAGCCGCGTTGACCCATCCGATGACGGATGACTCGGCGGTCGACACCGAGGTAGCGGTCGCGACGGGGGCTGCGACCGAGATCGCGAGGGCAGCGATCATGGCGACGGGCATGGCGATGGCCAGCCGCCGCCGACGGGCGGGGGTGGAGTGCATGAGGCACGTCCTCCGTGTGGGGGATCACGGGCGTGTCCGTGACCACCCTACCCCAGATCGGCCGACGTCATCCTGTGATGTTGTAATGCTCCAGTGCACGACGGTGCGTCGAGGCAACGTCAATTCGCAATGATTCGGGGGCGAGCACCTCGACATCATCGCCCCACGACAGGATCCACAGTCGGATCTCGATCGTGCCCGCGACGACCGCCCGCCAGGTCAGCGAACCGTCGTCCACGACCTCGACCTTCTGGGTCGGATGCCACGTCGCTTCCTGGACGCGGGCGGCCACGGCGGGCGAGAACCGCAGCACGACTTCGGTCGCCGCCTGGTCCGCGATGATGTCCCACGCGCGCCGGAGGGCACCCTCGACGCCGTCGCCCTCGGGCAGTTCGAAGGTCCGTGGCGTGAGCGCGACGTCGCGGATGCGCTCGACCTTGAATGTCCGGAGCGCATCGCGCGTCTCGTCCCAGCCGATGAGGTACAGCGCGTGCGTCTGGAGTGACGGCTCGATGAGGTAGGGGCGGACGACGGCCCGGCGGGCAGTCGCATCGGGGACATAGCGGGCGGGCTCGTAGTCCAGCGTCACGACACGCCGTTCCGCCCACGCCCGCGTCAATCGATGCACGCGCTCGCTGAACGCGGCATCGCGGGGGTGCTGAGCCAGGACGTCGAGCGTGCGTTCGACATGCTCTGCGAGGGGCCGCGGGAGGACCTCTTCGAGCTTCTCGAACGCCGCGGCGAGATCGGGGTCGTACTTGTCGGCGTAGCGGACCATCAGCCGCGCGGAAAGCACGACGGCCATCGCCTCGTCGAGGGTCAGTTTCAGGGGCGGCAGGAACTCCTCGCCCACGACGCCCCAACGCCCGTCCTCGGACCAGACCGCGACGCCGACCTCCTCCTCGAGCGCGCGCAGATCGCGATACACGGTCCTCGTCGCGACGCCAGTCCGGCGCGCGATCTCGGACGGTCGGATCCCCTCGGGATGCCCGCGTAGGACGGACACGACACGAAGCATCCGCGCGAGTCGGTCGCGCTTGCCGAAGCGCTCCTCGGGCTCGAAAGAGGCCTCGGCGCCCG
>DASSZA010000105.1:0-5149 GCA_035703005.1 Candidatus Limnocylindrales bacterium
CTGACTCGCGTGGAAGTCGATCGAGTGCGACATCTGGTTCTCCTTCGGGTTCTTCAGATGGACCCGAACCGAGTCGCCGACGTGGACGCGGATCACGGGACCCGGCACGGTGCCACCGAATGTCCAGACCTTCTGGACGAAGCCCTCAGCGACCGTCATCTCCTGCTCGGTCATCACGAGATCGATGTCGTGGACATTGCCCGGGAGCGCCTTGGGAGCCGTGGGGTCGTATCGGACGGGATTGGGCGCGTTGGGATCGGCCGCGACGTCCGTCGTCGGCGCCGGTCCCCCGTGCGAGTTCGGATCCATGGTCGGACTCGGCGCACTGCCGGTCACCACGATGCCGCCGGTCATACCGGCTACGGCGTGACCGGGGATCGCGCACAGGAACGTCGTGCCGCCGGCCGGGATATCGACCATGAGGGCCACGGTCTCGCCCGGCTGGGCCGTCGCCGTCTCGCCCGTCGCGAACGTGATGTCATGGGTGGTCGCGCCCGTGTTCGTCAACTTGACCTGGTACTTCCCTGGTGCTGGGACGTCGAGCGTCGCTGGCGTGAAGCCAAGGTCGAATGCGGTGATCTCGAGCACCTTGGAAACGGGAGCCGCTGATGCCGAGGCTGCGGCCTCGACGGCGGGGATGGCGGTCGGATCTGGCGCGGCAGCCGTCGGGGCTGCGCACGCGCCGACCAGGAACATGGCGCTGACGAATAGTGGTAGTCGACGGTTCATGACTCGACCCTCGGATGCGGCGACAGAAACACTGACCATTGCAGTCATTGTTTGTACCGGCGAGGAACGTCGACAGGGCCGAATGGCCCGAAAAGAGCCGGGACCCTACCCGGGATGGGTCTCGATCGAGCGATCCGCGAGCGCCGCGAGAGAAACGCCCTTGAGGCGCTCCAGCAGAGCGTCCTGGGCGGCGAAGAACACGTCATGGACCTGGCAATGCCCGTCGCGCCCGCATGGCCCACCACGGAGCACGCAGGTCGTTCGTCGGCTGTCGCCCTCGACGGCCTCGATCACCTCGAGGAGCGCGATGTCCGCCGGCGAGCGCGCGAGGACGTAGCCACCGGCGCGTCCCGTCGTCGATGTGACGAGGCCGGCCGCCACCATGTCCGCCATCACGCGCGGCAGGAACGCGACGGGGATCGCCATTGCATCGGCGATCTCGCGGGCACTCGTGACCTGCCCGGCGTCGCGCGAGGCGAGCGCAAGCATCGCGCGCACCGCGTAGTCGCCGCGCCGGGTCAGCTCGAGGCGCATGGAACGGGTCGACGCCTGCGACCCACCGCCCCGACCGGACCTGTCAGGTCAGCTGGGGGATCGTGCAGGCGAACGCCGTCGACCCTGCGGCGCGCGCGGCGGCCGCGACCGGTGCCTTCGATGACGCGGCTGTGGCCTCCTGGATGACGAGTGCCGTCACCATCCCGAACATCCCGTCTGGGCCCTCGGCGTGCTGGAGGATGTGGCAGTGGAACGCCCACGCGCCAGGGTCCTCGCAGCGGATGACGACGTCCCAGCGCTCGCCCGGATTGACCCCAAGCGTATCGCAGCTGAAGGCGGCGGATCCGAGCGGGTAGCCGTCTCGCGCCACGACGTGCATCGGCATCCCGTGGAGATGCCAGGGATGCATCATGTTCCCCTCGTTCATGAACCGGATCACGATCGTCTCGCCGACCTTGGCGACGATCGGTGACGTCGCCGGGAAGCCGCGGCCGTTGATCGTGAACCCGCCGAGTGCGTCGTTCGAGATCCAGATGATGTCCTGGGTCGCTCCGTAGAGCTTGTCATAGCGCTGCGCCGGGTCCTTCGGCTCGACGATGAACGCCCCCAGCAGACCGCGGCCGACCTGGTCCGTCGCGTTGTGGTGGCTGTGGTACATGTGGGACCCAGGCGTCCTCGCCGTGAATTCGTAGGTGAACGAGTCGCCGGGCTCGATCGGGTCCTGGGTGACGTGCGGGACGCCGTCCATGTTGTTCGGCACGCGCTGACCGTGGAAGTGGACACCAGTCGACTCGTGCATGTTGTTCTTGAAGATCGCGCGGACGCGGTCACCTTCGACGACGGTCAGCCGAGGGCCAGGCCACGTCCCGTTGAATCCAAGGCCGGCGATCGGATCCTTCTTGGCGTCGATCTGATGCTCGATCTCCTCGATCGTCATCTCGAAGACCTTGACGCCATCGACGACCTTCGGCTCGAGCGGGACGTTGCCCGGGTTCTTCATCGACGCGCCTTCGCCACCGAGGTAGCGCTCGACGACGGCCAGGGCATTGGCGTCGTGGTCGACGGGCGGAGCCGAGCCGGACGGTGACGCCGACGGCTCGTGGCTCATCGACGGAGATCCCGCAGGTGTCGACGCCGCAGCGGACGCCGACGGCGAGGCGGGAGCCGAAGCTGCCGGAGAGCCACTCGGTGCGGCGGCCAGGGCCGGTCCACTCGTGCTCCCCGGCGGGTAGGTCCACGTCGGGCCCTTGGCGACCACCGGCGCGCATGCGGCGACGCCGGCGGCGACCAGTCCGCCACCGGCGACCCGGAGTAGCGCGCGGCGACTCAGGGATCCGCCGGCCTCATCGCGCCCGGTGACGTCGGGCACGTCGGCGAGTGACGGGGGCTCAGGGGATGTGGGGCGTGTCAGCGTGTCCATGCGCCCAATCATCCGACACCGCTGTCGGTCGCCGAAGGGACCTCCGGCACGTGCTATCGGGCCGATCGGCCCGGGTAGGCCGTCACGCCGCCACGTCCAGGCGAAGGAGCGTCTTCATGCGGTCCGGTCTCGCTCGGTTGGGATCGCTGATGTAGATCTCGTGGTGGACGCCGCGGACCTGGAGTCCCCGTTCGGCGATCGACGCCTGAAGGCGCGCGATCGTCGCAGGCTCATCAGCGTACGGGCCTAGATGGAGGATCTGGCCGACCGGGCCCTCCTCCCAGGTATGGATCCATAGCTCGTCGATCAGCGGGGGTGCCTTCTTCGCGCGGACCGTCCGGATCGCCCCCTCGACGTCTGCGCTGGTGGCGCCATCCGGGATCGGCAGCATCAGCCGCCACCGCCAGCGTCCCGTCGCCGCCGACGCGTCGGCGATCGCCTCCGCGCTTCTCGGTTCCTCTCCGCCGAGCCAATACAGGCCCTGCAGCGCGCCGACCGGAGCGTCCGCCAGGCGCTCCTTCGACCCGAAGTGGATGCCGTAGCCGACGGGATAGAGGGTCGCGATCGCGTCCTTGAAGGCTGGGCTACCGGGCGGCTCGGTGCCGTCGATCGCGAGATACCGCCGCGAAGGGATCATCAGCCAGCGGACACGATCGACGTAGGCCTTGAGTTCGTCCCGGTAGTCGGTCGGCGTGTCGAAGTCGACGAATGTGGACGTCGTGACGGTCATGGCTGCGTCCTCCGGCTGGTGGCGGTCCCAGCGTCCCGCTCTGGGGCGCGAGCGGCCAGAGCCGTTCGACCCGATAACGCACGCCCGACGGACGTCCCATGAGTCCGGGACAGATGGCTCTCGTGCCACGGCCGACCGGGTCGTTCCATGGAGGGTGGACCGGAGCGTCGCGCGTCCGGTGGACCGGGGAGGTCGAGATGATCGTGCAGAACCACCGGGCGATGGCCGTCTTCGCGGTCGTCGTCGCGCTCATGGCAGCCCTCGCGGCGGCTGTCGGCGTCTTCGCTCGAGGCGACGGCTCGTACGAGGTCGTCACGAGTGTCCGTGGGGTGACCTACGCGATGGCGACGAGCGGTGTCTACGCGTACAACGCACTGCGGGTGGTCTCGGAGGGCGTCGGCTGGGACGTCTTCACGCTGTTCGTCGCGGTACCGACGCTGCTCGCCGCGGCTACGTTCGTGGCCCGCGGATCATTCCGTGGCCGGCTGCTCGCGTCGGGCCTCCTCGGCTACTTCTTCTACCAGTACCTCGAGTACGCGATGACCTGGGCGTTCGGGCCGCTCTTCCCGCTCTTCATCCTGATCTTCGGAGCGAGCCTCATCGGCCTGGTGTGGTTCGGCGCGAGCATGGGCGGCGGACCGCTTCGCGACCGACTTCCCCGGCCGACCGTTCGCCGTCGTGAGCGTCGTGATGGCGCTCCTGCTCGTGGTGATGTGGACCGGGCGGATCGCCGCGGGCCTGGCCGGCGACCTCGAGGCGGCCGGGCTGCAGGGTGAGACGACGCTGGTCGTGCAGGCGCTCGATCTCGGACTCGTCGTCCCGACGGCGCTGTTGATCGCAGCCCTTGCCTGGCGGCGGACCGCCGCCGGGCAGGTCCTTGCCTCCGTCTACGTCGTGACGTCGGTCGCGATGTCGGCAGCGATCGTCTCGATGCTCCTGTCGGCCGGCCTCGTCGAGGGCTCGTTCGAGGTCCCGCCGATCGTCATCTTCGGGACCTTCCTCGTCGCGACGCTCGCGCTGGCCGTCCGGATGTATCGGCCACCCAGCGATACGTACCGAGCGGCAGAAGGAGGACTTGGATGGCTGCCGAAGTGACGACGGGCGCGGTGGCCCTGCACACGACGACAGACGGGTTCGCCGCGGGCGACCGACGCCTGAGCGGCATCGCGCTGTCGGCCATCTCGAGCTCGTTCCTGCTGGTGACGATGCTGGCGGCATCGATCGCGCCCGGTTACGACTTCCATGGGGCGGCGATCAGTGATCTCGGCGTGATCGCCGAGACCGCGACGCTGTTCAACCTCCTGCTCGTCGCGATCGGTGCCATGAACATCGCCGCGGGATATCTGCTGTATCGACGACAGCACCGGGCCGTGCTCGTGATCTACGTCCTCGCCGGCATCGGGGCGATCGGCGCGGGAATGTTCCCGCTCTCCACCGGTGGCCTGCACGGACTGTTCGCCCTCATGGCATTCGTGGGCTTCAACCTCGAAGTCATCGGCTCGGCGATGCCGCTGGTGGGACCGATGCGCGTGCTCGGGGTGGCCGCCGGGGCGGTCGGGCTCGCGTACGCCGCCGTCATGGTGGCCGGCGACTCTGGCAACGCCGCCGTGTTCGGCCCGATCGGCCACGGCGGGACGGAGCGGATGATCGCCTATCCGGCGATGCTCTGGCTGCTCGCGTTCGGTGGCTATCTCATGGCCCCGGCAGCCCCCGCCCGCGACCGGTCGCGTCGGTGAAGGACTGACCATCGGCCCCCCGGGATCGGGATATGCGGC
>DASSZA010000146.1:0-3554 GCA_035703005.1 Candidatus Limnocylindrales bacterium
GATTCGGCGGCGGTCCGGGAGGTCGACCTGCGTCACTGGCATCACGACCAACGATAGGCCTCCGCTGTCTGCGCGGAGAGGTCCCTGGCCGTTTGCGGTTTCAGACGACGAGGCGCATCCTCGTCGTCCGACCGAGCGCGACGGGCGTATAAGGGCGCGACGGTCACATCTCCGGGCTCCTGTCCCCACCGTCGATGCTTCCTCCGCTTGGCCGGCAGCGAGGAGGGTCGCCATGACGACCATGGTCGAGACCGCGACGGACGTCCGTCCTTTCCGGGTCCAAGTCAGGCAGGACGAGATCGACGACCTGCGTCGGCGGATCGCGGCGACGCGATGGCCGACCAAGGAGCTGGTCGATGATCGATCGCAGGGCGTCCAGCTCGCGACGGCGCAGGCGCTTGCGCGCTATTGGAGCGCCGACTACGACTTCGGGCGGATCGAGGCGAGGCTGAACGCCCTGCCGCAGTTCACGACCGAGATCGACGGCGTGGACATCCATTTCATCCACATCAGGTCGCCGCACGAGGACGCCCTTCCGCTGATCATGACCCACGGCTGGCCGGGATCAGTGATGGAACTGCTCGGCACGGTCGGTCCGCTGACCGACCCGACGGCGCACGGCGGTCGAGCCGAGGATGCATTCCACCTCGTGCTGCCGTCCGTGCCCGGTTACGGCTTCTCCGGGGAGCCCAGGGAACTCGGCTGGTTCCATGGTCGGATCGCGACGGCGTGGGGTCAGCTGATGCAGCGACTCGGGTACGACCGCTACGTCGCCCAGGGTGGCGATGTCGGAGCGGCAGTGACGGACGCGATGGGTCGCCAGGATCCCCCCGGGCTGGTGGGTATCCACACCAACCTGCTCGTGACGATGCTGGGGACGAGCGGACCGCCGCCCACGAGCGACACGGACGAGGAGAAGGCCGCCATCCAAGCGCTGACCACCTTCAGGACGACCGGGTTCGGGTACTTCATCGAGCAGGCGACGCGACCCCAGACGATCGGCTACGCGTTGCTCGATTCGCCGGTCGCACTTGCAGCATGGATGCTCGACCACGACACGGACGCCTACGAGAAGATCACCCACGCCTTCGTCGATGGGAAGCCTTCGGGGGCGCTGACAAGGGACCAGATCCTCGACAACGTCACGGTCTACTGGTTGACCGGCACTGGGGCGTCAGCCGCGCGCGAGTACTGGGAGAGCGGCCGCGCGGCAGCCGCGGCGGCGGGGAAGGTGCCGCCACAGGTCACCGTCCCGACCGGCTTCACGGTCTTCCCGGGCGAGATCTACAAGGCGCCGCGCACCTGGGTCGAGCAGGGCTACCCGAACCTCGTCTACTTCAACGTCGCGGAGCGCGGCGGCCACTTCGCCGCGTGGGAGGAGCCCGAGATCTTCTCGGAGGAGATCAGGAAGGCATTCCGGTCCGTCCGCTAAGGCCACTGATCGAGGGACAGGGCCGGTCTGCACTTCCGGGCGTGGGCGCATGGCGGCGCGCCCTTATTCGGTGTCGGCCGCGCCCTGATTCGTCGATGCAACGCGGCTGTCGTCCGCCGCTGGGACTGGTCCGTGCCGGTCGGGAGCCGGTCCGGATTACCGTCGGTGGATGGATATGACACACACGACCACCCACGGCGAAACCGGCATCCACATGAAGGATGGGGACGACTTCGTCTGCCCCAACTGCGGCTGCGAGATCCGCCTGATCCATCACGGCGACCCGGCGAAGATGCCGAACATGCAGATGTTCACGTGCTGCTGCGGGACGAAGATGGAGAAGGAGCACCCGGACCGCTGATCGTGGGTTCAGTAGCGAAACGGAGGGTCGTTACGGCGGCCCTCCGTTCGTAGCTGGCCCGCGGCGCGGTGCGGACGGATGCGGCCGCGGGGCTCATTCGCACTTGGAACATGACGTGTTCCAAGTGACGTCGGAACGAAGGAAGCAGAGGACCTTGGCCGCCCCCTGGAACCCGTGAAGTTCCAAACGGCAAGCGAACGCCGGTTCAGCCGTCAGTCGGAACACCTGGATGTTCCACGCCGATGCGGCGCCACCGACTGGCCCGCGCGGACCGCGATTGACAGATCTGCCGCGACGCTCGACCCATACCGTATGAGCGGCACCGCACCGAAGCAGTGCCGCCATGCGGAAGGGGCATGGATACCGATCTCGTGGTCCGAGCCCAGCGTGGCGACAAGGCGGCCTACGCCCTCATCGCCACCGAGATCGCTGATCGGCACCTCGCCGTGGCGCGCAGGATCCTGCGCGACCTCGACCTCGCCGAGGACGCGACGCAGCAGGCGTTGCTGTCCGTCTGGCAGGACCTCCCGCAGCTCCGCGACCCGGCCCGCTTCGAGGCATGGTCGTACCGGCTTCTCGTGCGTGCCTGCTACGCGGAGAGCCGGAAACAGCGGCGCTGGGCACCGAACCTGCGGCTGCTCCCATCGGACGAGTCGATCGCCGACGACGACCTGAGCTCGGTCGTCGATCGAGATCAGCTCGAACGCGGGTTCCGCCGCCTCTCCATCGACCATCGCGCGGTGGTGGTGCTTCACCACTACCTCGACCTGCCGCTCGACCGGGTCGCCGAGATCCTCGGCATACCCTCCGGAACGGCCCACTCCCGACTTCATCACGCGATGCGCGGGCTGCGCGCGGCACTCGATGCCGACGCGCGGGCGGTCGTCCAGGAGGTTGCCAGATGAGCACCGACCTCGACGCGACGCGCATCGTCCGGTCGTGGCTGCGCACGGACGAGCACGAGTCCGCGGACCGCGTCCTCGACGACGTCCTCGCCCTGCTCGACGCGACCCCACAGCACCGCGCCCAGTGGCCAGTGCGGAGGTTCGCTGACATGAACTCATACGCCAAGCTTGCGATCGCGGCCGCTGCCGTCGTGGCCGTCGCGCTCGTCGGCATCAGCTTCTTGCCACGCGGCAGTTCGGTCGTCGGCGGGGCCGCACCGACCGCGTCGCCGAGTCCCTCCCCGTCACCGTCCGCACTCCCATCGTCGAGCCAGTCGCCCAGGACCGCTGTTTGGCCCATCGGAGCGCTCCGAGATCAGCGCTACGAAGCGTTGACGCCCGCCGATGTGCTGATCTCCTTCAGGCCACCATCCACGCTTTGGCGGGGAAGCCCGGACGCGCTCGAGACCGGGCAGTTCCCGAACGCGAGTTACGCCTGGATGGTGTTCACGAACGACATCGGCGATGTCGCGACCGATCCGTGTCGCGGCAAGTCGAAGGCAGTCGACGGCTCTTCCATCGACGACCTGGCGGCGGCGCTGGCGACGATACCCGGGCTGACCGCGAAGGAGCCTATGGACGCGACCATCGCTGGGCATCCGGCGAAGCTGGTCGAGCTGACCGTCGATTCCGACCCACCGTGCCCGATGAACCAGTTCTGGCTCTACGGCCAGACATCCCTGTACCCGAATACGGTCGATAGCACCATCAGGTTGTGGATCACCGAGGTCGCCGGGAAGCGTTTCGTGATCCACACCGACCAGGCAGGAGACAACCCCCAGGTCGAACACGAGATCCAGCAGATCATCGACTCGAT
>DASSZA010000258.1:0-6652 GCA_035703005.1 Candidatus Limnocylindrales bacterium
TGCTGTTCTTCATCGCTCTCGTGATGGTCGGCTTCGGACGAGCACGACGCAGGCGCAGGAGGATGCAGGCGACACGTCTCCGAACCTGAGCCGCGGTGGTCCGAACATCGACTACACTCGCGGCCTCGCCGGAGCCGGAGGGAGCGCGACCCGCGGAGCCGGTCGTATCGATGGAGCCTGCACCAGGAGCCGAGCCCGACTGAATGGGTATCCAGCGAGCCCGACCCTCCCACGAGATCCTGTCCGGCGACTCAGCCGACGTCTACTTCGCCAGAGCCGAAAGCATCCTCGATGCCGAGGGTCTCGATCCCCTCGTCACGATGGAGGTCTTCACGCGCCGCGAGGCGGTCCTGTGCGGCATCGATGAGGCGAAGAACCTGCTCGGCCATGTCCTCGCCGATTGCGATCCGTCGGAGACGCAGGTCGAGGCGCTGTCGGATGGCGACCGGATCGCGCCGCGCGAGGTCGTCCTTCGCATCCGGGCGCGGTATCGCCGGTTCGGCCTGTACGAGACGGCCCTCCTCGGGATGCTCGCGCAGTCGACCGGCTGGGCCACGGCCGCCCGCGAGATCGTCGACATCGCCGCGCCGGAGCCGGTGATCAGCTTCGGGGCACGACACGTCCATCCCGACATCACCGATGTGCTCGATTACGCAGCGATCGTCGGGGGATGTGTCGGCGCATCGACCCCCGCTGGGGCGCGCCTCGCCGGGCTGGCCCCGACCGGGACCATGCCGCACTCGCTGGTCCTGATCTTCGGCGATACGGTGGAGGCGGCCCTCGCGTTCGACCGCCATCTCGGGCCGGACGTCGCCCGGATCGTGCTCGTCGACACGTTCAAGGACGAGGCCGAGGAGGCGCTCCGGGTCGCTCACGCGCTCGGCGACCGGTTGTACGGCATCCGGCTCGATACACCGTCCGAGCGCGGCCGCGTGACCGCCGATCTGGTGACCGAGATCCGCGCGCGGCTCGACCAGGAGGGCTACCAGCACGTCAAGATCGTCGTCTCTGGCGGGCTGAACCCCGACCGCGTCCGCTACTTCAAGGAGGCCGGAGCGCCCGTCGACTCGTACGCGGTGGGGTCATACATCAGTGGTGCGTCGCCGATCGACTTCACCGGCGACATCAAGGAGATCGACGGGCGGCCGATCGCGAAGCGTGGCCGGATCCCGGGGATCACCTACTCGCCACGTCTCCAGCCTGTCGACCTGACCCAGTACCGCCAGGTGGCCGACGTCGTTTCGGGGTAGGGAGCCAGGCGAGCGCCGCGCCGACGGTCGCGGCCGTGACGCTTGGCGACGCCCCTTCGAACGCCCGGTGTTCCAACCGACGGCTGGACCGCGGTCTATCCGCCAGGTGGAACGCGCGATGTTCGAAGCGACCGGTGAAGGGCGCCCCGAGCGGGTTGCTCAGCGGTTCGTTCGCCCGTTGGAACGCGGGGCGTTCCACGCCGCTTCGACCGTGAGGTCGCCCGGTCCGCTCAGGCGAGCGCCGCGCCGACGGCCTCGGCCGAAAGTCTGAGGAACGTCGTCGACATCGCGAGGAGCCACGCGACGAGGACGCCGATCAGCACGACCGCGGCGACCCACAGGGCCGGACCCATGGTGATCATCGCTACGACGCTGAAGACCACGATCATCACGAGACTGGCGAGCGCCGTCCAGCCGATCGACTCCGGGACGGCATCCGCGCCGAACCCGAGCACGACGAGCGCGATGAGCCACACGAGGATCGGCAGCAGCCCGATCCCGCCCGTGACGTACGACCCTTCGAGGCTCAGGATGCGCACGATGAGCAACGACTGGCCGACCGAGATCAGGATGGCGCCGGCGATCGCGACGATGGTGACGATGCGAAGCCAGGCAGCCTGCCCGCCCGCCAGGCGGTCGATCGCGATCATGGCGGGGATCAGCGCGAGCGCTGTGACCACGATGAGGCCGTCATTGATCGACCCCCACGGCTCGCCGACCCGGAAGAAGATCGCGAGCGCGATCGCAGAGGCGATCAACGTCACGACGGCGAGCGCTGCGGACCAACCGGCGATCCGGTAGAGCGTGGGCGAGTCGATCATCGGGTGGGTCTCCTGTCGGTCGTGTCTGACCAGGCGATGATATCATTTGGCTTACTGTGAAAGTCAATAGATTTGGAGTGATGTGTGCCCAGGCGCTATGACCTCGGCAAGCGCGCGGACGAGATGGCGCGGACGAGGACGCGGATCGTCGACGCGGCGATCGCGCTGATCCGTGAACGCGGGACGTCGGCAGCGACCGTCCCGGCGATCGCCCGCGCGGCCGACGTTGCACCGGCGACCGTACGCAACCACTTCCCCGTTGCGGACGCGCTCATGCGCGCGGTCGCCGATGCGGTGCTGGCGGAGTTGCGGCTCCCGGGCCCCGAGATCTTCGAGGGCCTTGACACGCTCGAGGCTCGCGTCCACCGGCTGGCGACGGAGCTCGACGCGTTCAGCCGGCGCGGCGAGGACTGGTGGCGGCTGTACACGACGGATCCCGGTCTGAATGCCGCGTGGGGCGACGAGGTGAGGACCTTCGAGCGGCGTCTCGACAGCGTCATGCGAGCAGCTCTCGGGCCGCCGGGCGACGACGACGTCGCCGTGGCCGTCCTGTCCACGGCCATCGGGCCGCCGCTCTACTACGCGCTCCTGGGGTCCGGAGCCCGTCCCGAAGAGGCGGTCGACATCGGCGTCGCACTCGTCGTCCCGTGGCTCGAGGCGAGAGCGGCGGCACGGGCCGACCAGCGAACGCGTGCCGGGTCTGGCAGCGGAGCGGCGAACCGCCGCCGGGTCCCGCGTCAAGGGCTATAACGCCCGGGGTTCTTGGGGACCGCCGAACCGCGGCTCAGCGGTCGATCGAAACCAGGCAAGTTACTGCCGACCGCGGGGAGGCAGTGGAAGCAGATCCACTGGGCGTACATCGGTCGACAGGAACACGGGGTGTTACCGGCACATCGAATGACGCGAGCGGGGACGTCACCGCACCGCGCGGTAACGTCGCCGAAACGCGGCCACCGGTTCGCGTCAGGGACCTTCATCGACGCGTCGTGCGAGGATGAGGTCGTGGACGAGCGACGACCCGAGGACCCCGCCGAGCACGAATCGGCCTACGAACTGCTGCAGCGCGGTCAGGCCCTGCTCGCCTCGCGGCATCACGCGCAGGCGGCGATCGTCCTCGAGCGGGCGGACCGGCTCGAACCCCGCAAGGCTTCGATCCTGGAGGCGCTTGGGCGTGCCTACTTCAACTCGGGCCAGCACGAGCCTGCGCGCGAGACGTTCGAGCGCGTCCTCGAGATCGATCCGTCAGCGCCGTACGCCCATTACGCCCTTGGCCAGAGCCTGAAGCGGCTCGGTCGCCGCAAGGAAGCTCGGACCCACCTGCGCATGGCGTGTGCGCTGAGTCCTGATTCGAGCCTGTACCGCGACGCACTCGCGCGGTTGGGCCCGCCTCCCGAAGAGGGGAAGAAGCCGGCCGGCTAGAGCCCGCCCTCCGTCTCCATCACGCGCGCCAGCCAGAACAGCCCGACGATCGACTTCGCGTCGCGGATCCCACCCGTCTCCGCCAGCGACACGGCGTCCTGCCACGGCCGCCATTCGAGGATCAGGCGCTCGTCCTCGTCCGGCCCGAGCCGGCCGTCCGGGTCGGCCGGAGTCAGTCCTGTTGCGATGTACATATGCATCAGCTCGTCGGTGAAGCCGGGCGCCGAGTAGAACGCACCGAGCTTCCGCCACGTGCCCGCACGCAGCCCGGTCTCCTCCTCGAGCTCGCGAGCCGCCGCCAGGTTGGGGTCCTCCTTCGAGCCGTCATCAGCGATGTCCAGCCCACCGGCCGGGATCTCGAGTAACGCGTCGTTCGCCGCAAGCCGCCATTGCCGGACGAGGGCTACCCGACCTGCCGCATCGACCGCCACGATCGCGACCGCCCCCGGATGCCCCGCGAAATCGCGGGTCGCCCGCGACCCGTCGGCTCGCTCGACGGTGTCGACCCGAAATTCGATGAATGCCCCGCGATGGACGACGCGGCTGTCGACGACGCGCTCGCGCAGGTCGTCGACCGTGTGTGGCCGTGGATCGGGCGAACGCGGATCGGCCCCGGAGGATCCCTCCGGGGCCGTCGTGTCGCTGGACGGTCGGTCGGCGCTCAGGCCGCCGCCTCCGCCGGCTGCTGGATGATGGTCTCGCCCGACTCCGGGTCGAACAGGTGCAGCTTCTCGAGCGGCACCTTGAGGTCGACGATGTCGCCCGGGCGGACGCGGTTGTCGGAGTCGACGATGGCGACGATGTCCTGGTCGGCGGCGCTGACGTGGAGGAGCTCCTCGTTGCCGAGGTATTCCACGACGTCGGCCCGAGCGCGGAATGAGCCCGATTCGCCGTCGACCTCACCGATCTCGAGGTGCTCGGGTCGGAAGCCGGCGATGACCCGCTGGCCGTTGCTCAGCTGGTTCCGGGCACGCGGCGGGACCGGGATCGACCAGTCGCCCGGGCCCTTCAGCTGGCCGTCCGTGACCTCGACGTCGACGAAGTTCATCGCCGGGCTGCCGATGAACCCGGCCACGAACTTGTTCGCGGGGTGGTCGTACAGCTGCTGCGGGGTACCGACCTGCATCAGCAGGCCCTCGCTCATCACCGCGATCCGCGAGCCCATCGTCATCGCCTCGACCTGGTCGTGCGTGACATAGACGACGGTCGTCTTGAGACGCTGGTGGAGGCGGGCGATCTCGGCGCGCGTCTGGACGCGCAGCTTGGCATCGAGGTTCGAGAGCGGCTCGTCCATGAGGAACACCGCCGGCTCGCGGACGATCGCCCGGCCGAGCGCGACGCGCTGCCGCTGGCCGCCCGAGAGCTCCTTCGGCTTGCGGTCGAGGAGCTTCTGGAGCTGGATGGTCTCCGCGGCCTCGTTGACCCGTCGCTCGATCTCCGCCTTGGGGACCTTGCGTAGCTTCAGGCCGAACGCGAGGTTGTCGCGGACGGACATGTGCGGGTAGAGGGCGTAGCTCTGGAACACCATCGCGATGTCCCGGTCCTTGGGGGCGACGTCGTTCACGACCCGATCGCCGATGCGGAGCGCGCCGCTCGAGATCTCCTCGAGGCCGGCGATCATCCGCAGGCTGGTGGTCTTGCCGCATCCCGACGGCCCGACCAGGACCATGAACTCGCCATCGCCGATCTCGAGGTTCAGGTCCTTTACGGCGTGGAAATCGCCGTAGACCTTGTTGACGTTATCGAACGTCACCGTCGCCATGGCGCAGTCCTCCGACCTGGCTGCCATCGCGGGTCCATGCATCCCAGTCGCCGAAGCGATGTCGGGCCTGACGGCTCGACGCGGACGGACCCCGTACGTGGCTGCGCAGGGTCGTCGCATCGTACGAGCGCGGCCGCTCGGTCGCAAGGGGCACGGGCATGGATCCGCGCGGGGATGGCCGTCGTACCATCGTCCGACGATGACCCTCGCGATCGACGTCAGTCGCCGCTCGTTCCTCGTCAACGCCAGTCGCGGGACGATCGCTATCGCAGTCCTCGGTGTCGCGGGGTGCGGTCCGTCCGCCCTGAGCTCGGCTGCATCGTCGGCGTCATCGGCATCCCAGGGATCGTCACCGTCAGGCGCCGGATCGGCTGGCTCGGCGTCGGCGTCCGCGGGTGGCTCATCCGGACCGCCGCCTTCGACTGCCGCGGGCAGCGTGACATGGGAGCGCGCCGACCTCGGTTTCGTCTCTGCATACGTCCTGGCCAGGGCAGGCGAAGCAGCGATCGTCGATACCGGGCTGCCGGGTAGCGAAGCGACGATCCATAAAGCCCTCACGGCTGCCGGCCTCGATTGGGGCAATGTCGGGCACGTGATCCTCACCCACCGGCACGGCGATCACGTCGGCAGCATCGACGCCGTTCTCGCCGCAGCTTCCGGAGCTACCGCCTATGCCGGCGAGGCCGACCTTGCCAGCATCACGTCACCCCGCTCGCTGATCCCGGTCAAGGACGGCGACATGGTCTTCGGATTGCGGATCGTGGCGACGCCCGGCCATACCATCGGCCATGTGTCGGTGCTCGATGAGGCCGGCGGCATCCTCGTCGCGGGCGATGCGCTATCGACCCGCGGCGGCCACGTCGGTGACTCCAACCCGGCGTTCACGGACGACATGGATCAGGCGCTCGCCTCGATCCGGAAGCTCGGCACGCTGACATTCGAGACGCTGCTCGTCGGACACGGCGACCCGATCCTTGAGGGGGCATCGGCCCGAGTGGCGGCGTTCGCCGCCGGAAGCTGAGGGTTCTTCGATGGCCACGACACCCGCGGTCCACATCGCACGAGACCGATTCCATCTGGCCTGGGATCCGGCGATCCCGGCCATCGAGACCGTCGAGAGCGGTGCGATCGTCGAGTTCGACCTTCTCGACGCCTCGGGCGGCCAGCTAGGCACAGACTCGACGCTGGAGGACTTGGGCCGCCTCGACTTCGACCGAGTCGACCAGGTCAACGGGCCGATCGCGGTCGCGGGCGCCGAGCCCGGGGACACGCTGCAGATCGACCTTCTCGAGTTCGAACCGGCCGACTGGGGCTGGACGGCCAACATCCCGGGGTTCGGGCTGCTCGCCGATCAGTTCCCCGATCCGTACCTGCGCATCACCAAGGTGCCTCGCCCCGGC
>DASSZA010000033.1:0-10208 GCA_035703005.1 Candidatus Limnocylindrales bacterium
GCGGGCGCTCGAGCGCGAACGCGAGGCGAACAGCGCCTTGCGGCGCAGTGAGGCGGAGCTAGCCGCGGCCGGCCGCGCCAAGGACGAGTTCCTGGGGCTCGTGTCGCATGAGCTCAAGACGCCGATCACCACCATCTACGGCGACGCGGTGATCCTCGAGAGGCGCAGCGACGGGCTCGATCCTGCCGTACGAGACTCGCTGGTCGTCGATATCAGAGCCGAGTCGGAGCGGCTGCACAGTCTGATCGATGACCTGCTCGTCCTTGCGCGCGGACAGCAGTCGGAGGTCGAGCGAGAACCGGTGATGGTGCGCCGCCTTGTCGACCAGGTCGTCCAGCGGGAGCGGCGTTCGTCGGGCCGTTTGATCGAGGTCGAGGACGCCGAAACCGACGTCACGGTCGAGGCGCTACCGGGGTATGTCGAGCAGGTCCTCCGGAACCTGCTCAGCAACGCGGTGAAGTACAGCGGGCCTGGGTCACCGGTCACCATCGGGATCCGATCCGATCCCGAGGCTGTTGCCGTCGAGGTCCGAGATCGCGGCATCGGCTTCGCCGACGATGAGATCGAGCAGCTCTTCACCCCGTTCTATCGCTCCGACCGAGCTGCGGCGGTCAGTTCCGGCGTCGGGATCGGGCTCGTCGTGTGCAAGCGCGTGATCGAGGCACACGGCGGCCGGATCTGGGCCCGGCAGCGGAAGCGCGGAGGCGCGGCGGTCGGGTTCGAGCTGCCTCGCGCGACCGTCCCTCACGAGCCTTGACGTGGCGTCGCGCCGGCCCTGCCCCGATCAGGTCCCGCGGGTGACGCGGACGTCGTCGACCTGCGCTTCGACCGTGCTGTTCGCGCCACCGTCGACCGCCTCGATGACGATGCGGATCGTCTGACCCTTCCACGCCTCGAGCGACACGTACACGTTCCGCCACACCCCGTCGACGTCGGTCGCCGAGCCGGTCTTCGTGAAGACGGCCGTCCGTGCGCCACCGCTTTCCTCGATCGACACGACGAATCGGTCGGCCGATGACGAGTTCGAGCCGTGCGCGAAGACGTATCGGAAGAAGAGTCGCTGCCCGTCCGTCGATGGCAGGTTGATCGGCGCGGAACGGACCGTCGAGCGCCCGTCGAGGTCGTTCGCGTTGACGCTCGTGCCAGCTCCGAGGCCGGTCGTCAGCGCGCGCGAGCCGGACGGCACGGTACCGAGCTGCTTCGGGCCGTTGGAGGCGGTGCCGTCGGGGTTGCCGCGCTGCCACGCACCGCTCGTCGCGGTGTCCGTCCCGTCGGGGTTCGTGACCCAACCACGAGCCGCTTCGAAGTCGTCATCGAAGGCGCCGCAGCGCCACGTGGCGTACGACGTCCCGAGCACGGCATATGGGCACCACGCTCGCTCGGCGAGGTACAGGACGGCGTTCCTGTTCCGGTTCGTCTCCGACGCGATGAGGCTGTCGTCCATGTAGTCGCGGTTCGACATCTCGAAGGTGTACGAGAAGATCCGGTAGACGCCATACGCGTAATCCCGTGTCGTGCCCGACGTGATGTAGAGATCGCTCGCCTGCTCGGGCTTGTAGCCGTTCGTCGCGGCCATCTGCCGACCCATGTGGACGAACGCGAGCTGGTCCTGCGCCGTCATGTCCGGCGGCAGGTTCGCGTAGGTGTAGCCGTACGGCCACATCACGAGTCGGCCGGTCTCGTGGAACGTGATGTGCGTCCGGATCTGCTGCTTGCCGTTGATCACGCGGCTCGCGAGGAAGTCGCGCATCGCGCGTGTCTCGGGCGCCGAGAACGCGCTCGGACCACGGTAGGTGATGGCTTGCGGGTTCGTGCTCGTTCGGCCCCCGCCACCCCAGCGATAGCCGTAGTTGCGATTGAGGTCCGTGCCTCGGTAGACCGTGCCGGGCGTGGGCTGGCGGTTCTTGCGCCAGTAATGGAACTTGCCGTTCGCGATGTCGTACTCGGCGCCGTCCGGGTTCATCGAGAAGACGAGCCAGATCTCACGGCCGTTGACGATGTTCGTGATGCGCGTGTCCTTGCCGTAGCCGTTCACGAGCCACGTCATGATCTTGAGCACCATCTCGACGCCCATGTGCTCGTCGGCATGGTGACCGCCATCGAACAGGACCTCAGGCTCGTTCTCGTCGGTCGCGACGTTGTCGGAGATCTTCATCGCGTACAGCTCGCGGCCCTGGTAGCTCTTGCCGATGCTGAAGCGCTGCGCGATGTCGGGATGCGCATCGGCGACCGACTTCGTGAGCGCCGCGATCTCGGCGTACGTGTGATAGCCCTCGTAGCCGCGCGGGAAATCGGTCGCCGCGAGGGTCGATGACGGGATGAGCATCAGGACGGTGAGCGTGGCCGATGCGGCGGCCATGGCTCGGGCTCGCTGGGGGCGGCGCGTCCGCGTCATGGCTCGATGATGACGGCGGTGTCCAGACGACGCGATGCCGGGAAGGGCCCAGACGTCGCTGGCCGAAACGTCAGGGAGGGACGTTCCCAGTCGCGGGGAACTCGGCGTTCCGGGAGGTCGCATGAACGAGCGTGGCTGGCCCCACGTTTCGACCTCCGGACGTCAGTCGGGACAGTCACCCTTGAACCTGTATCTCCTCCGCCCGGCTCAGCGCAGGTAGCGATCGAACCAGTCGATGATCCGGCGGTTGCGGTCGATCCGGCGGTCGGGTCGGCCGGACGAGGCGTAGACGTGGTACTCGTCGAGGTAGAGGACGTACTCGACGGTCCGTCCGAGGTGGCGCAGCGCGACGAAGAACTGCTCGTTGTCGGCGGCTGGGCAGCGCCGATCTTCCTCGGCCTGCAGCATGAGTAGGGGTGTGCGAACCTCCGCGACATTCCGTAGCGGCGACTGGCGCCAGAGCTTGTCGATGCCCCCCTTCGAGAACGGATCGCCGAGCAGCGCTGCGCGGTCGTACTCCGGGCCGCTGTCGGAATTGGCCCAGGTGTTGATCTGGTTCGTCACCCCGTTCTCCGAGACGGCCGCCTTGAACCGGTCGGTCGTCCCGACGAGCCAGTTCACCATGAAGCCGCCGTAGCTCAGCCCCATCACTCCGAGACGCTCCGGGTCTACGAGCCCGAGCTCGACGACGTGATCGACGGCGGCGTGGACATCGGCGGCATCGACACCGCCCCAGTCGCCAAGTTGAGGTCGGATCCAGTCGCGCCCGTAGGTCGCGGATCCGCGGATGTTCGGCAGGATCACGCGATAGCCCGCGCCGGCCAGCAAGATCGTCTCGATGTGGGGGGACGGGCCCCACGCACCAAGCGGCCCGCCGTGGAGATCCACGACCGCGGGGAGCGGCCAGTCGCCTGCGCTCGCCGGAGACGCGATCCAGACGTCGATCTGGCCGGCGGCTCCGGGAGCCTGCACGAGCCGCATCTTGGGCATCTCGAATGGTCGTTGCCACCGGGAGCCGATCGTCGAGCGCGTCCGCGGCGCCGCGGGCCCGGGAGCGGGGTCGATGCTGACCGTCATCAGTTCCATCGCGCGCGTGCGCTCGGTGCCGAGGAAGGCGACGGCGCCGCCACCGACCGCGATCGAGTGCGTGACGCCGTCGACCGAGGACGCCGCGCGGCATTCGACCGCCGTCCCGTCGGCGTCCAAGGTGAACAGCCACGGGTGCGATCGACCGCGGTCCGAGATCGTCGCGACGATGCGTCGATCGTCGGCCCAGAACGGACCGTGGCGGCCATAGACGAACCAGCCCGTCAGATCCGTATCAGGCCAGTTCCCGACGGGACGATCGAGATCCGGGGCGATGAGCCGCGGTGGGCTCGAGGCGTCGGCCGGTCCGATGACGACGCCGGGGCTGACGTCGTCGAGCGGCTGCTCGTCAAGGACGCCTTGCGCGGCGACCCACGTGCCGTCGGGGGACCACGAGGGATTCGTGGCCCAGCCACCCGGCGCAAGGACTTCGCGTGGCTCCTCGTCTGGCGCGTCGACGTCGACGGCCCAGATCGTCGGCCGCGGATGGACATCGGGTTCCGGACCTCGGTCGCTCGAGAACGCGATGGTGCGGCCATCGGGATGCCAGGCGATGTCCGCGACGCCCCAATCGCCGCGCGTCACCTGGCGCGGTCGCCCGCCGACGGTGTCGACGATGAACAGGTGCGACCAGCGGTCGCGATGCCCTTCCTCGTCCCAGCGCCAGTCGGCCCGGGTGATGCGGCGGGCGGCCGGCGCGTCGGCGTCTGCTCCTTTCGCCGGACCCCGCCGCGAGATCGGACGCGTCCGGCCGGTGATGAATCGCGGCGGATCGACCTCGGCGGTGAACGCGAGTCGATGGCCAGCGGGTGACCAGGCGATCTCGCCGACGGCGCCATGCTGCCCCACGCGCACCATCCGGACGCGTCCCGGCCGCTCGAGATCGAGCATCGCGATCGCGGCGACGGAGTCGTCGTCGCTGGGATCGGTCCGGATGAAGGCGATCGTGCGGCCGTCGGGAGATATCCGCGGCTTCGTATCGCGGATCCGGCCGCGCGTCAGCTGGCGCGGGGTGGGGACGGAACGACCCGAGCCAAGGTCGATGGCGAAGAGGTGGCCCAGGTAGCGGTTGGCCCGGATCGAGCGCCGGATCACGACCGCGGTCCGACCATCGACCGAAAGGTCGAGTTCCTCCACGACGACGATCGCAGGGATGTCCTCGGGCGTCATCGGGCGACGGGGCATGAGCGACAGCCTAGCGGCGCCGGTACGCTTCGGACATGTCCAGGCAGTCCATCGCCGATCGACTCGTCGTCGCCCCCGAGGTCGCGGCTGCGCTCGCCGAGGGTCGTCCTGTCGTCGCGCTCGAGTCGACGCTCATCAGCCACGGCTTGCCGTATCCACAGAACCTGGAGGTGGCGTCGGCGTCGGAGGCCGCTGTTCGCGAGACGTCGGGAGCCGTGCCGGCCACGGTGGCGGTGCGCGATGGCCGACTGCTCGTCGGGCTGGATGGTTCGGCGCTCGAGGCACTGGCCACTGCTCCGAAGGGCTCGGTCCGGAAGGCGGCGCGACCGAGCCTCGCTGTGGCGCTGGCCGAGGGCGGGTGGGCGGCGACGACCGTCTCGGCGACGATGATCGCCGCGTCGGCGGCCGGGATCACCGTCTTCGCAACAGGCGGGATCGGCGGTGTGCATCGCGGCGCGCTGGACGCGACGGCCGGCGCGCCCGCGTCGCTCGACATCTCGTCCGATCTCGAGGAGCTGGGTCGGACGCCGATGGCCGTCGTGTGCGCCGGCCCGA
The DNA here is from genome assembly GCA_035703005.1 of Candidatus Limnocylindrales bacterium. Taxonomy (GTDB): domain Bacteria; phylum Chloroflexota; class Limnocylindria; order Limnocylindrales; family CSP1-4; genus SPCO01. Next base: position 5,222 of record DASSZA010000033.1, read on the forward strand.
AGGCGATCCTCGACGTGCCCGCGACGCTCGAGTACCTCGAGACGCGCGGCGTGCCGGTCGTCTCGGTCGGACAGGACGAGGTCCCGGGCTTCTTCGCGCGCTCGTCTGGGGTCAAGGCAGCGGCCGTCGCGGACGACGTGGCGGCCGCGGCGCGGATCGTGGCGACGCATCTCGGGATGGGCCTGGGGAGCGGCGCGCTCGTATGCGTGCCGGTCCCGGCGGACGTGGCACTCCCCCATGAGGTGGCACGGGACGCGATCGCACGGGCCATCGCGGACGCAGAGGCGGAGGGGGTCGTCGGCCCCGCGGTGACGCCATGGCTGCTCGCCCGGATCGCCGAGATCACGGACGGTCGGTCGGTCGCGGCGAACACGGCGCTCATCGTGAACAACGCGCGCGTCGCAGCACAGCTGGCGGCGGCGCTGGTCGAGGGCTGACGGCGGATTCAGTCGGGCGGAAGGCTGAAGTCAGTCGGCGGAACGCTGAAGTCAGTCGGCGGACGCCATTTCTGACAGATGACCGCCCCGCGAGCACTCGTCAGCGCGGAAACGACGGCTGGATCGAAGTCGTGGGCGAATACAAGACGAAACGCTGACAGAAGTCCGTTTGGAGTCGCATCTGTCGCGGATCCTCGGACGAACGCTCGCCTGGTGAGCATCTGACACCGATCCCGCCGTCAACGATTTCATCCGCCCGCAACGTCGCTGATATTGCCCGCGCTACGGCCGGTCGGTACACTCGCCGAGCTTGGGGGTCGCCCGCGTGGGCGGTGCTGCGCCAAGGTGGCGCGAGCCGCGCGACCGAGCCCACCCGGTCCTTTGGAGGCTGGCGCCGCATGCGCATCTATGAGGGCAGCCCGCGGCAGGACTTCGAGGAGGTCTTCCGCTCGATCGGCGCGTTCCTCGATCAGCGCGGGATGAAGGATGTCCTGCTGGTCGAAGCCCCCGACGGCTTCATCGTCCAGGGCCTGGTCGTATCCGGCCAATCCGGCGCGGGGGCCTGGTCGGAGTCGATGGGCACGCAGGTCAAGGAGACGCTGACGTTCCTCGACGACGACATCGCCCGCTTCATGGAGGAGGCCGCCGCCCGTCGCGGCCGCTCCAACCCTATGCCGACACACGATGCCGGCTATTACGAGACGGCGTTCCGCGTCCTCGGTCGTTACATGGACGACCAGAAGCCGCGGGACGTGTTCTTCTTCGAGCAGGATGGCGCGTTCGTCGTCCGGCTCCTGCTGTCGGGTCAGGCCGGCAGCGGTCACCAGCTCGCGGAGTTCACCCGCGAGGACATCGCGCAGATGGTCGCCCGGGGCCCGTCGCTCCGACATCCGGTCACGATCCCCGGGGCCAGTAGCTCGACCACCAGCGCCTGACGGAGGTACGAACCATGAAGGCACTCAAGACCGTGGCCGTCGCCCTCGGCATCACCCTTGCCGCGCTGATCGTGATCCCGCTGGCGGTGCTGGCTGGGCTGTTCGTCTGGCTGAAGCTGACCGAAGAGGACGACGAGGAGCTGCTCGAGCTCGACCGCGACGCCGTCTGAACGTAGGCGGCGACTGATCGAACCCGACTCCACCCCCGCGACTTCGACGCCCGCCCGACCGGCGGGCGTCAGACTGTCCACCGACCGACGAACCGCCGAGGCCGCCGTCCTCGGCGTGATGGTGATCTGGGCGGCGAACTTCATCGTCGTCAAGGAGGCGATCAGCGACTTCCCGCCCGTCGCGTTCACGATGCTCCGGTACGGGCTCGCCTCGATCGCCCTCGTCGCGATCCTGCGCTGGTATGAGGGCGCCATACGGCTTCCGCACCCCGACACGCTCCGGATGCTCGCGCTCGGCGGCCTGGGCTTCGGGCTCTACCAGATCCTGTGGACGACCGGCCTCCAGTCGATCCCGGCCGGTGACAGCGCGCTGATCATCGCATCGACGCCGGTGCTGGTCGCGGTCCTTGCTGTCATCGCCGGCTCGGACACGCTGACGCCGATGAAGTTCGCCGGCGCGGCGCTGTCGTTCCTGGGGGTCGTCGTTGTGATCGGCGCCGGCGTCGGGATCTCGCTCAGCGGTTCGTTCGTGGGCAGCGCCCTGACGCTGCTCGCCGCCATGTGCTGGGCGTCATACACGGCCTTCGCGGCGCCCGTGCTTCGTCGCCAGACGCCACTCGTCCTGACGACCTGGGCGACGATCGGCGGGACGATGGTGATGATCCCCGTCGGCGTCGCTGAGCTCCTTGCGCCCGGCGCGATCCACCCGGACCTCGAGATCCTGCCGCTGGCACTGGCCGTCGCATATTCGGGGATCCTGGCGGCGGCCTTCTCGAACATCATCGTCTTCAACGGCGTCCGGCTTCTCGGTCCGACCCGCGTCATCACGCTCCAGTCGTTCGTCCCGGCGATGGCTGTCGTGATGGCGTACTTCTTCCTTGGCGAGGCGATCCGGCCGGCGCAGGTCATCGGCGGGCTCATCATCGTGCTCGGCGTCGCCCTGACGAGGTGGGCGTCGATGCGGCCGGCGTCAACCTCGTGACGGAGGGGCGCACCGAACCGACTGACGTCAGGCCACCGGTTCCACCGCTTCGGGACGGGGACGTGCCCCTGTCGATCCTCATCGACTACGACGGCACGATCTCGCTCACGGACGTCACCGATGTCGTCATGGCCGAGCACCTCCCGGGGAACTGGGAGGAATCGGCGGCGCTGTACGACGCGGGCAAGATCGGCTCCCGGAGTCAGATGGTGTGGGAGCTCGAGGAGTTCGACACCGAGTCCGAGCTGCTCTTCGCGACGGCCGCGGCGCAGCCGCACGACCCGGGGTTCGTGCCGTTCATCCGCCGCGCCCAGGCGGCATCGATCCCAGTGGAGGTCGTGTCGGACGGGTTCGGCTTCTTCATCCGGCCAGCGTTGGAACGCCTCGGCGTGGGAGAGCTCACCGTCGTCACGTCACGGACGGTCTTCGCCGGTCGTTCCGCGTCGATCGAGTTCCCGAACGGGCATCCACGCTGCTTCGTCTGCGGCACCTGCAAGCGCGAGCGGGTATTCGCGCACCGCGCCACGGGTCGGCGGGTGATGTACATCGGCGACGGCGAAAGCGATCGCTATGCGGCTGGCTACTCGGACATGGTGTTCGCGAAGCGCTCGCTCGAGCGGATCTGCATCGAGGCCGGCTGGCCGTTCCATCGCTGGACGACGTTCAGCGAGATCGACACCTGGCTGGTTGCCACGCTCGCATCGTTCGAGCGCGACGCGTCGACGCTGGCGCCGGTCGCGGCGACCGAGCCGACACCTCGTGGCTTCTTCTGCGGGCCCGAGGCATGGGGCGAGGGCCTGACCGATCCCCCCGACGGGACGTGGCCCCCGACGTACGTGCCCGGGTAGGTCGTGGACGGGGCGTCGGACGCTCGCACCTGTTACGTCACATGTAACGACTGACGAAGGAAGGGCGGCTCAAGCGTCTTCTGGGCGTCAGCGGTAACGCGCCGGGTTCCAGCGGATGCTTGAACGGCCTCGATGGGGGGATCCAGCCGTCAGTCGTAACAAGTCATGTAACAGAGACCGCGGGTCCGTCGAATCCTGTCGGTCGCCCGCGCTTGGAACATCCCGAAGTTCCGACTGACGTCTGACCCGTCGTTCTTCCGCTTTGCGGAACAGGCGGTGTTCCGGATGGCGGCTGAGAGGGCCGAAATCGGCCGAGATGGACCCTCTCGAACGCTCTCGGGCGCCCCTTGGAACATCGGGATGTTCCGGTGGCGCCCTGGCCCGATGTGACAAGACGACGCGATGGGACACTTCGCGGCCGCCGTGCATCAACCTGATGTGACCGACATCGCGACCGAGCCAGCGACCCTCGACGGGCCCGTCCAACGGGCGGCTCGCGGCGATGAGGCCGCGTTCGCGACCCTCGTCTCGGAGCATCACGCGTCGATGGCCCGGGTCGCCTTCGTCATCTGTGGCGACGCGGAGACGACACGCGACGCCGTGCAGTCCGCTTGGGCGATCGCCTGGCGTCGGATCGGCTCTGTCCGAGATCCGTCGCAGATCCGCGCCTGGCTCGTCGCCGTCGCGGCCAACGAGGCGCGCCAGGCGGTCCGACGTCAGCGGCGGGTCCGCTATGTCGACGTCGCCGACGCGGCCTCCCTCGTGGGTGACGACGATCCCGCGGACCGGATCACGGTCGTCGACCTGCGGCGGGTCCTGCGCGGCCTCAACGCAGACGATCGCGCGCTCCTCGCGCTTCGCTATGTCGCCGGTCTCGACTCGACTGAGATCGCTGCACACCTCGGGGGTTCCGCTTCGGGCGTTCGCAGCCGCCTCGCTCGACTCCTTGATCGACTACGCATCGACCTCGACCACGACGGAGCCTCGCGATGAGCGACCGACCGACCTTCGAGACGCAGCTCCGACTCGCACTGTCGGCATACGCGGGCGACGCCCCGATCGACGTCGATCCGACGGCCATGACGACATACGCGTCTCGCGCGCGCGCGCCGTCGACGCCATGGAACCTCCCTAGGGGTTCGCTTATGCCGATTCTTGTCGGCCTGCTTGTCGTCGCGACGGTCGGGGCCGGCATCGCGCTGGTCGCCAGCCGGCTCGACCACAAGGCGCCGCTACGCACCTACATCGACGAAGTCGTTTCGGCTCCCGACCTGTCGCAAGAGATGACGCGCCCGGTAGTCGTCGCCCTGGCCGATGGGCGTGTGCTCGTCATCGGTGCCGGATCGGAAGGCGATGGTCGACCAACCACCGCGCTGGTCTATGACCCCACGACCGGTGCTTCCACCCCCGTAGGGCCTTTTGCGTCGCAGGCCGATCCGGTACTGATCAGCGCAGCCGTTCGCTTGTCGGACGAACGCGTCTTCATCACCGGCAACGGCGCGCCACAGATCTTCGATCCCGAGACGCTCGACTTCACCGCCATCGGCCCGATGGTCACCGACCGGATAGATCCTGCGCTGGCGCTGCTCCACGACGGGCGGGTCCTCATCGCGAG
>DASSZA010000037.1:0-3178 GCA_035703005.1 Candidatus Limnocylindrales bacterium
GTAGCGCCCCTCGCGACCGGCCAGTGGCGACGTGTTGACGCCGAACGTCATCCGAAGCGTCGGCGCGTCGACATCGAGCCGCGGCAACGGACTCGGAGCGTCGGGATCCGTGAGGGTGTCGCCGATCGTGACGTCGGGGAGGCCGGCGACGCTGACGATGTCGCCAGGACCAGCCTCCGGGATGTCCACCCGATCGATCCCGTGTGCTGTCTGCAGGGTCGTGACGGTGCCGCTGAGCGTCACGGTGCGGCCGGGCTCGACCGCGCCGGAGGTATCGTCGGCCTCGTCACGTACGACCGTGATGCGCTGCCCGACGCGGATCGTGCCATTCCACACCCGCCCGACGGCCATGCGCCCGACGTATTCGTTCGCCGACAGGTTCGTGACGAGCAACTGGAGCGGGTGATCCGGGGTGTACGTCGGCGCTGGCGTCACGTCGACGAGGAGGTCGAGGAGCGGTCGGAGGTCCTCGCCCGGGTCGTCGAGTGATGTCGTTGCCGTCCCGGCCTTCGCGTTGGTGTAGACGACCGGGAAGTCGATCTGCGTGTCGGTCGCCCCGAGATCGATGAACAGCTCGTAGATCGCATCGAGGACCTCGGCTGGGCGCGCGTCGGACCGGTCGATCTTGTTGAGCGCGACGACGACCGGCAGGTGGCGGGCCATGGCCTTCTGCAGTACGTAGCGGGTCTGCGGGAGCGGTCCCTCGGCCGCGTCGACGAGGAGCAGCACGGAGTCGACCATCAACAGCGAACGCTCGACCTCGCCGCCGAAATCCGCATGACCTGGCGTATCGACGATGTTGAGCCGGACATCGCCGTAATCGACCGTCGTCTGCTTCGCGAGGATCGTGATGCCCTTCTCGCGCTCGAGGTCCATCGAGTCCATGACCCGGTCGACGACCGCCTGGTTCGTGCGGAACGCGCCGGTCTGGCGGAGCATCGCGTCGACGAGCGTCGTCTTGCCGTGATCGACATGGGCGACGATCGCGACGTTGCGGACGTCGTCGCGGGTGCGGGTGGGCATGGCGAGGGAGTGTCGCACACACTCGGTCGCGGGCGCCGCGGTCGCGCTGCGCCGATCGGGATACCGCGAGGCCGACGACTGCTAGCATCGAGTCGATGACCGTCGCCGCCGTGATCCTGTCCGCGACCACCGAGGGCGCCCTCGCCGACACGCTCGGCCAGCCCCGGGTCCGACGGCTGGTCGACATCGCCTGGTCGGGTGGCGCGTTGCCGGTCGTCGTCGTGGCACCGGACCCCGACGGCACGGTCGCCGCAAGCCTCATCGGCAGTGAGGCCGTCTACGGCACCCCTGCTCCACCCGAGGTTGGCCCGGTCGGTCAGATGTTGCGTGGCGCCGAGGTGGCCCGAGCCGAGGTCAGCGACATCACGGGCGTGCTGCTGTGGCCGGGGCGGATGACCTGGGTGGGGCCGGAGACCGTCACCTCGCTCATCGAGGCGCACGGGATGGCGCCCGGATCGATGCTGCGACCGGGGTGGCAGGGCGAGGCGGGCTGGCCGGTGCTCCTGCCGCTGAACGCGCTCGACCATCTGCGTGCGGTCGCGCCGGAGCGGATGCCAGACGACGTCGTGCGCGAGGTCTCCGGTTACGTCGCGACCCAGGTCGTCGACGTCGGAGATCCAGGCGTCCATTTCGACGCCGACACGCCGATCGCTGAACTGCCGCCGTACGAGGGGCCACCCGAGCCGCCCGGCGGACACCGACACGAATGGGGCGACGCCGTGGCCGAGCGCGGCGTCGACGAGGAGGTTCCCGGCGAAGGTCGCGGCCTCGCGCCGTATCCGCAGGCCGAGGACGACACCGCAGTCGACCTCGACTGAAGGCCTGACCTGAGCCCCTCGCGGCGACGACGGGTCGCCATCGGTTGTCTCACGGCGGTCGTCGTCGTCGCTGTCGTCGCCGTGATCGGGTTCCTGTGGTGGGCGCGCCCGCAGCCGCTGCTTCCTGAGGCCGAGGCAGCCCTGGCATCCACGCCAGCCGCGACGTTCGAGACCGGCACGGATGGCCGGCTCACGTGGACGCCGGCTGGGGCCGCGCCGGCGACAGGCCTCGTGCTGTACACGGGCGGCAAGGTGCCACCCGCCGCCTACGCGCCGGCTGCGCGGTCGATCGCGGAGCACGGCTTTCTCGTCGCCATCGTCCCCGCGCCTTTGAACCTCGCGATCCTCGACACGAATGCCGCGGATCGCGTCATCGAGGACCATCCGGAGATCGCGGCGTGGGCGGTCGGCGGGCACTCGCTCGGTGGCTCATCCGCAGCCCTGTTCGTCGATGGCCATCCGGGCGTCGTTCGCGGACTCGTGCTCTGGGCGTCGTACTCGTCGGTCGACCTCTCAGGAGACGGCCTGCGCGCGCTCGTCTCGTATGGATCACGCGACGCCGGCGCCGCGACGTACTCGGACGCCACGAACCTGGAGGCGAAGCTCGGGCCCGATGTGACGGTCGACGTCATCGACGGTGGCAACCACGAGCAGATGGGCTGGTACACGGGCCAGCCGAACGACCCGCCCGCCACGATCAGCCGTGAGGCCCAGCAGGACCGGGTGATCTCGGCGACCGTCGCGCTGCTCCGCGAGCTCGGCCCGACTTCGTCCTAGGCGAGCGCGACCGGCAGCACCAGCGGGACGAAATAGCTCGCGAACATCGCTCCGGCAGCGATCGCCACGCGCCGACGGTCGTCGGGCGTGGCCGGTGGGAGCAGGTCTGCATCGTGCGGCCGTGTGAGCACGAGCACCCCGCTCAGGGTCTCAAGAGGCACGAGAAGCTGGCCCTGGGTCAGCCCGATGAGCACGCGGATGCCACCGATCACGATGAGCACGATGCACACAGGCTGGATGGCATGGATAGCCCACGCCGACCAGCGCGTCAGGCCGCGGGCCAGGCTGACCAACACGATCAGGCTTACCGCGAAGTCCCCGAGCGTGATCAACAACAGCGGCCAGATAGCGGCGACCCGTGCCGGATCGATGCCTCCGCTCCTCAAGGGGGCCAGGATGAGCCCGATGGCCGCAACAAGCGCCAGGATCACGAACAGGAACCGCGCCCAGCGTCGGTACTGGTCGAGGCCACGCAGATCATCCGCGGCCGCGCCGGGAGGGGTCGCTGGCTCGCTCACCCGGCGATGCTAGTCGACTGCGGTCACTGGCTGTTCCGAGCG
>DASSZA010000064.1:0-7345 GCA_035703005.1 Candidatus Limnocylindrales bacterium
GCCAACGGGATGCCCGTCACGATGGTCATGTTCTTCGCGCCGGTCGTGAGCGCCGCGTAGAACAGTGATGCCAGCACGACGCCGCTCGGTCGCGAGCCCGCGAGAAGCGTCAGGGCCAGGGCGACATACCCCAGGTCGTACGGCGGCCCACCGGAAAAGCCGACCGAGGGTCCAAGACCGAAGAACGCGCTGCCCATGCCGATGAGCCCACCGGAGACGGACATCGCAAGGATGATGTTCCGGCCCGGCCGCATGCCGGCCGCCCCGGCAGCCGTGCGGCTGAGGCCAGTCGCTCGAAGCTCGAAGCCGCGCGTCGTCCGAAACAGCAGCCAGGACACGACACCGGCCATCGCCAGCGCGACGACGAAGCCGTAGTCGACGCGGATGGTCGGCAGATCGACGATCTTCGGCACGGCCGGGAGCGGCGCCGGGGGTCCCGTGAACGGGATCATCGCGAAGATGAGGAACGGGAGGTTGAGCGCGATGCCATTAAGCATCAGCGTCGTGATCACCTCGTGCGCCCCGGTCCGTGCCTTCAGGAACCCCGGTATGAACCCGTACGCGGCCCCGCCGATCGTGCCGCCGAGCACCGAGATCAGCAGGGCGAGCGGCGCCGGCAGCTGGCCTGCGACGAGCGCCGCCGTGATCGCTCCGGCCACCGTGCCGATGAGGAACTGCCCGTCCGCTCCGAGATTGATCAACCCGGCGCGGAATGACACCGCGAGACCGAGGCCGACGAAGATGAACGGCGTCGCGCTGACGAGCGTTTCCGAAAGCGGCCTGATCGCGGCCTCGATGTCGCGAGCGTTGCCGCTCTGGATCGCGGCGACGATCCGACCCGGGTCGCCGATGGCGCCGGCGAACATCGCGCGGTAGCCATCGACCACGACGGCGGACGCGCCTCCGATCGCCCCGACGGGATCAGTACCGATGCCCCGCAAGTGGTCGAAGTCCGTCAGCACGATGACGATCGCCCCCAGCACGAACGCGGTGACGAGCGCCAGTACCGGGATCAGCGCGCGACCCAGTCCGTCGCGGATGAGATGCATACCGGGGAGTGTCGCCTGTGGGCGTGGGCCTAGGCGAAGATCGGTCGCTGCGGCAGCTCGTCGATCGTGTGGAGGCCCGGCGGGAGGAGTCTGAGCGGACGGACGGCCGCCATCGCTCGTGCTCCCGTCGGCGGGTAGGTATCGAGGAACAGGTCGCCGCGGACGATCGTCTCGAACGGCGGGTTGCCATCCACGATCACGCGCGCCGAGGCCTCCATGCCGTCACGGTCAGGCTGCAGGTCGAACCGACCACGCCACTCGGAGACCAGCCGGCCGCCACCGCGGATGTCGACCGCCGCGACTCGGTCATGCCCGCCGATCGTCCCGGGTTCGGCGACGTAGCCGTTGACCTCCCGGCGGACATCGGTGAGGACCGGCGTGCTCGTGAACTGCGGCTCGCGGACGTCGAGGCCCGCCGACTCCGCCAGCAGCATCAGCGCCTCGACCAGGAAGTTCTTCATCATGAAGCCCTCCCCGGCCGCCTCGACCGGCCCGCCGATCCCCTCGTCGCGCAGGATGCCGTGGCCCCAGAGGGACGTGTCTGCCACCCGGACGAGGCGGATCTCGTCGAACGTCAGCACGTTCGAGAACGACGCGAGCGGCAGGTTGATCGTGAGGTAGTCCCAGAATCCCGTGCCGAGGATTCGCCGGCCCGAGTCGCGCGAGGCCGCATCAAGTTCGGCGGCCGCCGCCGCGCCCAAGACCGTCTTCGGATGGACAAGCCCGGAGATCGTGATCGCGTCCTTGCCGGCCCGGTTCGCCCGCAGGCACGCCTCGGCGACGTCGGTCGGACTGCCGATGCCCGTGTAGAAGACGACATCGATGTCGGGGCGAGCCAGGACGGCGTCGACGTCGGTCGAGACGGGTGCGCCGAGTCGGACATCGAGCCCGCACGCCTCGCCGACATCGAGCCCGTCCTTCGCAGGGTCGTAGACGATCCCGCCGCGGAACTCAAGCCAAGGCCTCGTCAGCCCCGCCTCGACGATGACTCGCCCCGCGTGGCCGGTCGCCCACACCGCGGCCCCGATCTTGTCCATAGCGCCTCCCCAGCGTTCGAGTGGTCAGCGTAGGCGACGGGCGCTCGGCTCGAAGGCCGGTCGCTCGACGGCCGGTCGGCTCGATCGCCGGTCAGCACCGTCGTGATTCGACCCATAAGGCGTCGTGCACCCGATGCACGACGCCTTATTGCGTGGCGCCTCGACCCGGGTGCTCGCGGCCCGTCGGATGGCGCACGATGGCGCCGACATGACCGAGCGACGCGGACCGTTCTACAGCGAGAGCAATCGGGTCGAAGCATTCAGCGACGGCGTCTTCGCGATCGCCATCACGCTGCTCGTGCTCGAGCTCGCGATCCCCGCCACCAGCGGGCACTTCACCCAGGACCTGCGCGACGAGTGGGTCAGCTACGTCGCGTACCTCGCCGCGTTCGCGAACATCGGCGTCCTGTGGATGGGCCACCACACGGTCTTCACGCGGATCAAGGCGGTCGATACGGGCATCCTTTGGCGGAACATCGTCCTTTTGCTGACCGTGTCGGTCGTCCCGTTTCCGACCGCGGTCATCGCGAGTGCCTACCGCGTGGGCACGACCGCGGACCAGGCAGCAGCCGTCGTGGCCTATGCGATCGTCGGGATGGCGTCGGGTGTCGCGTGGCTGCTGCTCTTCGAGTACATGCGGCGGCATCCACAGCTCAGCGATCCGCTTCGGCACGACGACTTCTGGCGACCGAACGAGCCGCTGATCACGCTGTTCGGCTACGCGATCGCGGCACTCATCGGCTGGTTCGTGAACCCATCGATCGCGCTGGCGATCTTCCTGGTCTTCCCGATCCTCTACGTGGTTCGCGTCAGGAGCGCGGAACACCGCGAGGAATGAGCCGGCTCAGCCGACCTCGTGCGTCATCTGGTCGATGGCCACGGTGGCCGCCAGTACCAACGCGACGTCCTCGTTCGCACCGACCTCGACCCCGTACGTGTCGCGGATCCGGAACCACCGCTTCGAGACCTCCGCGACCTTCTGGCCATCGCGCTCGAACTCGTACTGGTGGTCCGTGATCTTGCCCTTCACGTCGTAGTTGACGCCGTTCGCGCCCTCGACCTCGAACCGTTCGCGGAGTGGCGTGAACAGCGCCTTCTTGACCGTCGCCAGGACCTGGCCACCGCGCTCGATGGTCATCACGTCGCGAACGCTGACGAGCTTCTCCTTGAGCGTCGCGACCTCGCGACCGGACGCGTCCTCGATGACGAGCGTCTTGCGGATCCGGAACGCCTTGCCATCGACCTTGAAGGCTCGCTGGCCGGCACCGTTCTCGATCCAGTAGTCATCCCCGATGGAGATCATCGACTGGCGCATCTGGTAGACGTTCGGTGGCGCGGAGCCCGCGTCCTCTTGCTGGCGACGGCGAAACATGGGACCCCTCCTCGTGCGCACGCACGTACTTCTGATGTCGGTCACACGATAGGTCGCAGCGTAAGGAAGTCACTAGTGCCGACTGGCCCAGTGCGGCCGGCGGGGCGGCACCGAGCGGTCGACGTTCGTGCGGCGTTTGAGCGGAGCCGGACCCCTCGCCCGGCTCCGCTCGGATCCCCGCACCCGGACGAGGGAGGTCATCCGAAGCGGGCTGGTCTGGTCTGCATCGATCCTCGTCGGGGCACGCGTCGGGAGCCCGCGTCCCGCTCAGCCCTCGTCGGGCGCGCCGATCCAGCTGTCGAACTCGGTCGGGATGCCGAGGGATGTGGCGAACTCATCGAGCTCCGCATCGCTCTTGAACCGGGCGGCCACGAGAGCCACCACGTCATCGCTCGGCGCGCCACCAAGCGCGGCTCGAAGCGCTGGTACGTACGCGGCACGAACGGTCCGCCCCCATCCGTACTCCATGGCGGCGGGCAGCAGGGTTCGGATATCGGGTCCGAGATGCTGTCCCGACCAGAGCAGATCGCCCTCGTCCGTCAACGTCACGATCACTGAGGGGTGGGCACCGCCTGACGGCGGGTTGTGGTTGTCGCCGGTCGCCTCCCGCGGCCGTCGATCGTTCGGTGTCACGCTTGCTCCAAGTGGGTCGATTTCGCTGCCCTGATTCAGCGCCCTCGCCCGCCTTCGGGCATCGGCCGACTCGTGCAATCCCATCGGCAGTCGATTGCAGGAAACCTGCAGCGAGATCGACGGCGCCGAGTGAGTGCATAAGGGGCGAGCGGAGTCGGCACGCTCAAGCGGCTCCGCTCGCCGTTCCTGCGCTCTCGATAGCTGGGGGCCCCTATCCGATGCAGGCTGATGTCGTCTGCATCGAATTTCGGTGACAGCCGGCCGACGGGCATCGGCAGCGGTCGGCAGTCTCATGGGTTCACCACTGCCGGATTCCGGCAATCTTCGTGGCGGCCCCATCGGAGCCGCTGCCTAAACTCGTCCCATGGCCGCGACCGCAGCGCGGAACGTGATCACCGTCGTCCTGCCCTCGATGGACGACGTCCTCGCCGCGATCCCCGCCGGTCTCGTTTCCGACGAGCCCGATCTGCGCGCACGCTTGCGACTCGCGCTGTTGAACACGCAGGTCTCGGCCGACGCCGACGACCTCGAAGCCGCCATCGAGGTGCTCCGGGCGCGCGCCGCGGGCGAGAGCTCCGGCGACCCGTTCGGGAAGCGCATCCCGGCAGAGTCCTTCGAGCAACTCGCCGACACCGCCGACCGGGCGCTTGCCCACGGCCGGCTCGACCTCCCGATGGTCCTCGCCCTCCAGTACGCGTCCGGCTCGATCGCGGCGGCCCGCGGACAACGACTGCTGTTGTTCCTGAGCCTGAACGCCGCGGTCCGGCGCGTCGTCTGGGCGCTGAGCGCGGCCGAGGTCGAACGACTGGGGCTCGGCCATGACCGGACCGTCGAGCTTGGACGCTGGCTGTTGCTGTGGACCGAGATGTCGTCGATGGCCGTCGGCGAAGGCTACCGGGCGACCGAGCTGGAGATCATGGCGCGCGATGCCGCCGCTCGGCGGGCAGCGATCGATGAACTGCTCGGCTCGATGGCGACCGACGCGCGGTCGGCGGCGAGGCGCAGGCGCCTGGCGATGCGCTACGGGCTCGATCCCGATGCGACCTATCGCGTCGCTGCCGTCATGCCCGGCCCCGAGCTCGACCCAACGCCCGAGGTCCCCGGTATCGACGACGTCGACCTCGAACCCATGGCAGGGAGGATCGATCACCTGCTGCGGCGACCGACCGGCCGATCCAACGGCGCCGCCCGCGGCATCCGCATCCCGTTCGCGATCACCTGGCGTGGCGCGATCGTCGCGGTCCTCGCGCCGGATCCTCGCGAGTGGCAGCGGCTGCAGAAGGCGATCGGGACGGTCTTCGGCGCGTCGACCGCGTCATGGACGGCGATCGCCGTCCGAGCCGAGGGCGTGCCCGCGATAGCCCACACGCTTGCGGAGCTGCACGAAGGGCTCCGAGTCGCCGATGACATCGGGCGGCGCGGTGTCGTCGACGACCTGGCCGAGCTCGGGATCGAGCGTCTGCTGCTGAGCGATCCGGCGCTTGCCGCGGTGATCGTCGAGCGCGAGCTCGGCGCCCTCCTCGCCGATCCGCGGATGGGCGACGAGCTGGTCGAGACGCTCCAGGTGTTCTTCGATGCGGGTGAGAACCGCCGCGAGACGGCGCGTCGTTTGCACCTCGCCGACCGGACCGTGGCCTATCGACTCGAGCGGGCCGAGAACCTCCTCGGGCACGGGCTCGACGGCGAGGCCGGCCGACGACTCAACGTCGCGCTTACGCTCCGACGACTGGAGGCCGCCCGCCAAGGTCGGTAGAAAGGAAGGAGCGCCGAAGGATCCGGCGCTCCCTCGTGTCCCGGCCGGGACAGCATGGCTTCGATGCCGGCCCCGTCGAACGGAGCCGGACTAGCGCATCAGGTCAGCGCTGCCAGCGCCGCCTCGCAGAAGTCATCGTTCGTGCCGGTCGATCCGAGCACACGCTCGCCGCTGATGAAGCTGTCATCAGACGGATCGAGAAGCGTGTCGTTGTGGTCGATGATCAGCTTGTCGCGGACCAAACCCGCGTTGCGGGCGATCGGCCTCCCGGACGAGTCGTACAGCGTGAATGGGCCCGTGCCCTGCGTCAGCACGGTCAGCGTGCCGTCGCCGTTGTCGGTGACGCGGATGTCGTTCGACAGGACCCGACCGTCGTCGGTGATGTACGCGTCGTTGTCGAGGTTGGTGTACTTCTCGCGGAAGTGTTCCTGGACAAGGAAGCCCGCGGTCGCACCTCGCTGGTTGAACATGCCGCGCCCATCGTCCGTGCCCTCGACCTGGACGGCGAGGCCTGCCCCGCAGAAGTCATCGTCGATGAACGAGAACGTGTCATGGAACGTAAACCGGAACAGCGGAGCCGCCGAGACGGGAGCAGCCAGGGCGACGACCGCCGCTGCCACCATGAGGGCAGCCGCCAGCCGGCCGATCCGTGGTCGGTACTTGAGCCTCGACCTCACCTCTAGATGTGGGCTCATCTCGAATCCCCTCCGCTGCCCTGCTCATCCGGAACGCGCACCGGTTGAGGAGCAGTCGGCGGATGCTAGCGGTCGGGTGTCACGAAACGTTTGTCGCCGACATGTGGCGATCGTCGACGGCATCTCGGCCCTCGGCTCCCGCCCGTCCGCGCGTCGCACCCATATCCTGACCGGATGACGACCCCTGAAGGAGCACCCGCGAAGGCGACCCGACGCGAATGGCTCGGGCTGGCAGTGCTCGCGCTCGGTGCCCTCATGTACGTGATGGACCTGACGGTCCTCCATCTTGCGGTGCCGAAGATGAGCGAGGAGCTGCAGCCGTCGAGCGCTCAGCTCCTGTGGATCATCGATATCTACGGCTTCTTCGTCGCCGGCGCGCTGATCACCATGGGCAGCCTCGGCGACCGTCTCGGTCGCCGTCGACTCCTGTTGATCGGCGCCGCGGCGTTCGGGATCACGTCGCTGCTGTGCGCCTTTTCGTCGACGCCCGAGATGCTCATCGTCAGCCGGGCGGCGCTCGGGATCTCCGGCGCGACGCTCGCTCCATCGACCCTGGCGCTGATCTTCTTCATGTTCCAGGACCCGCACCAGCGCACCGTGGCAATCGGGGTGTGGATCGGGGCATTCTCCGCAGGCAGCGCGATCGGACCGGTCCTCGGCGGGCTGATCCTCGAATATTTCTGGTGGGGCTCGGTCTTCCTGCTTGCGCTCCCTGTGGTGGCCACGCTGCTCATCCTCGGGCCACGGATCCTGCCCGAGTACCGAGACCCTGACTCCGGTCGGCTTGACCCCGCGAGCGCCGTCTT
>DASSZA010000101.1:0-2913 GCA_035703005.1 Candidatus Limnocylindrales bacterium
GTGACGGGGCCGGTCGATCAGGCTGGCACCCGCTACGTCGTCCGATTCGGCCGGATGTCGAGCCCGACCGAGGTCCTCGTCGCGGAACGCCCGAGCCGTTTCCGGACGAGATTCGGGAACCGGCTCCTGCGCGGCGAAGCAGAGGCGACGTTCGAAGACGTCGATGGGCGGACGCGCCTGGTCGAGGTCTTCGAGATCCACGGGTTCATCTCGAACATCGCGGCACGCATCTTCGGGATGGGCTCGTACAAGGGCAGTTTTCAGGGCGAGCTCAACGCCTTCAAGGCCATCGTCGAGCGGGAGTGGTCAGGCGACCGCAGCCATCCCGTCTCGGCCGGCTGACCGCTCCGCGTCGCGGCGCAGGAACGCGGTCATCTTCGAGACGCTCGCCGCCATGTCGTCGAGCCACGGGCTGTGGCCGGCGTCTGCCATCAGGTCGAGCGCCGCGGTCGGGATCCGGTCGACGAGTGCGCGGCCGACCGCCGCGCCGCCGAACGGGTCGAGCCCACCCCAGATGAACAACGTGGGACAGGCAACGCGCCGAAGGATGTCGTCGGCGAGATGGAGTCGGGCGAGGCCGCGCAACGGTGAGATCAGCGCCCGCGCGGGCGCGAATTCGTTACGCAGCGTGTCCGTGTGCGCCATGAGGGCCGCGTAGCACGCGAGATCCTCGCGGCTGATCCGGCCGTCGAGCAGCTTGTCGCGATGACCGAGCTGCTGGAACAGCAGCCGGACGGATCGGTCCGTTCTCGGCAGCGCCTCGACGAGCCGTCGGAACCCGGGCAGGCTCATCGCGCGAAGGAACAAGGGCAGCGTAGGGGTCGGGGCACCCACCGGCCAGCTGAACTGCACCATCCTTCGGATCCGCTCCGGCGTCGCCGCTGCCGAGCGAAGCGCCATGTAGCCACCGAACGAGCTCGCGACGATGTGAGCACTCGGGAGGTCAAGGGCATCCAGGACGTCGGCGACGAGGACGTCCGACATCTCCGCAAGCGTCGTCGGGTCGACCGGGCGATCGAGCGCCTGGCTCAAGCCGGTCCCCGGTCGATCGAGGATCAGGCAGCGAAAGCCCGCGGCCCGAGCAGCGAGCCCGGCCCAGCTGACGCCGCTGGTCGCGACGCCGTGGATGAAGAGGACCGGGGGACCCTCACCGACCTCCTGGACGCGGACGTCGACGCCGATCCGGTCGAGGTGGAGCCGGCGTTCGACCGGCTGGACACCGACGGCGTGCCACAGCCGACGTTCAGCGGCCCGATAGGCAGGCTCGTTCACGCGACCGCGACCATGGGCGCTGGCTTTCGACCTCGGCGTCGCGGCCTGACATGCGCGGCGACCTCGTCATTCGTCCGGCCGGTCTTGACGCTGTGGGGGAAGTCTTCGGCGTCCCAGCCGCGCGAGGCGTACCGGTCGCGGCGGTGGATGAGGAGCCACTGGTCCTTCGGACCGTCTGTCCAGCGCATACGCAGCAAGACGAATGCCCCATGGAGCTTCTCGCCCTCGAGCGAGAACTTCAGCTCGCCGTTCCGGATCGCCGCCTCGCCGTCGGGTGTGTCCGGGTCGGCCTGCCACGTTCCCCAGTCCCACACGATCACGTCACCTGCACCATACGACTGGCGCGGGATTACGCCCTCGAAATCGAAATACTCGATCGGGTGATCCTCGACGTGGATCGCGAGCCGCCGGGCCTCCGGGTCGAGGGACGGTCCGCGAGGCACCGCCCACGAGACCAGGACGCCGCCGATCTCGAGACGCAGGTCGTAGTGGAGTCGGGTCGCCCGGTGGCGCTGCACGACGAAGCGACCGCCGCTCCGCGCACCTGTTGCGGACTCGCGGGGTTCCGCCGTCGAACCCGCGGGTTCAGGGGTCCTATCGAACCGCCGCTTGCGGCGGTAGGTGTCGACCGTCATGACTGACCAAGACTGGCGCGTCCGAGGCCGCGGATGCCTCGCACGCTCCCCGTCAGACCTTGCAGGGGGCTGATACACACCGGGCGGCCCAACTCCTGATGCTGCGGCGGATCATCAATGGTGCACGAGTTCCTTGATCCACAGCACGACGAGGACGAGGGCGATCACGCCGAGGACCGACAACAGCGCGCGCACACGGCTGACATGGATCGTCCGCGCAGACGCGTAGCCGACTGCGGCGATGAACGCGAGCAGCGCCAGCTCGGCGATCACCACGCCCGTCCTGCCTTCGAATAGGAGGACGGGAACCACCGCCACGGTGGTCACCGCGAGTCCGCCGATCACCTGTGCCGCCAGCAGGTCGAGATGTTCGGCGCCAAGCGCACCCTGGTGTGCGAGGCGGGCAGAGAGCCGGAACGCCAACTGGTGCGCGATCAGTAGGGAGATCGAGGTCAGGAACAGGGCCACGGCGGGGTGTGGCTCGAGGGCGGCGGTCACGTTGCGCGGGAGCGCGACCATCACCGCGAGCAGCGACAAGCCGATGTAGAGGGCCATCGTCAGACCCTCCCGGACTCGCGCCTGTCGCTGTCCCTCATCCAAGGCCGGCGGATCCGCTATCGCGGCGGTGTCATCCGGCAGCGCCGTCTCCGACATCAGCCCTCCTGCTGCTGCGGATGCTACGGCGCGGCGCGTCGTGGACGCTCCCCGGTCCGCCCCCGGACATCGGTGTCCCGGGCTTAGGAGGTGACTCGGCGTGTCGTGCTTTCGACGCCGTCGCGGAGCTCATGGGTCGCACCGTCGACGGCGCGGGCGACGGCTTCCTCAGCACCTCGTCGTCGGACCGAGTGTGGCGTCAATTCGTTGGCGAGGCACGCGGTGACCTCGGCCCCGATCATCAACAGGGCCGCCGTCAGGTAGAGCCAGGTCATCAGCGCGATCACGGCGCCGAGGGACCCGTAGGTCGCGCCGTAGTCCGCGACATGGCCGACGTAGAAGCCGAACAGCC
>DASSZA010000102.1:0-8206 GCA_035703005.1 Candidatus Limnocylindrales bacterium
AGGACGAGGGTGCGTTCGGTCACGCGGGGTCTCCTTCTGACGGGGGTGGGTCGGACGGTCGGGCGGCGTCTGCGTAGGCACGCCGCGCATCGAGCTCTCGGCCGACGAGACGATACGCATCGCCGCGGACGAACGCCAGACCGGGATCCTGCTGGTCGCCGATGAGGTCGATAACGGCAGGTGCAAGCGCCGGCGTGATGCGTAGGACGAGCGCCAGCTGCAGTGCCGCGCCGGCGGTGTCACCGGACTCGAGCAGCTGCCGACCGGTCTCGAGCGCCTCGTCACCTGAGGGCAGTGAAGCATCGACGGCCGCAGCGGACTCCGCCTCGGCTTCGGCAGCCGAAGCGAGATCCTCGTCCCACAGACCGGCACCCCCGCCACCCTCGTGGCTGGGAAGATCCGCGGGCGCCAGCGTCGAGGCGGCGGTGGGGGATCCCGCGGACCGCGGCGGTCGACCGCCACTGCCACGCCCCGGATGCAGGCTGTCGAACATCGTCGTCGGCGACGGAGGAGGGGCGGCCGGATCTGGTGGCCACGCCGGGCTTCGCGGCATCCCGGCGAAGATGGCGTCGATCGAGCCGTCCGACGCAGCCAGTGCCTTCGCCGCGAGACGGCGCGCCTCACTGGGCCGGCCGCGTGCGGCGGCGGCCTCCGCGGCGACGACCAGCGCGAGGACCGGCCCCTCGTCGTCATCGATCACCAGTGCGGCGGCCTCGCCCGCGCCGGTGATGTCGCCGGTCCGCCAGCGAGCCTCAGCGAGGTCGACGACCCCATCGGCATCGAGCATGTCCTTGCCGGCCAGCGTCTCGAGCTCCGCACGGGCGAGCGACAGCGAACCGAGGCGCAGGTGGAGTCGAGCCAGGACGAGGTCGGGTGAGCGTTGCGTCGTCGTCGCGGACGGATCGCTCACGCTGGAAGCCGAAGATGGCGGTCCAGCCCGCGAAGGGCGCGACCCGGGGCGACGGCGGAGAGGCGTAACCCGTCGTCGACGACGAGCGTCGCGGCGAGGCGCTGGATATCGTCGGCGCTGACTGCCGCGACCTCCGCGAGTGCCTCATCGACGGTGAGGACACGGTCATGGAGCGCCTCCTGACCGCCGATCCAGGACGCCACGTGACGCGTCTCGTCCATCCGCAGCTCGAGACCACCGGAGAGGTAGCGCTTCGCGCGCTCGAGCTCGTCGACCGGGACCGCCTCGTCGCGAAGGCGAGCGAGCTCGACCAGGATCGCCTTGAGCGCGTCATCGAGCGCATCGGGATCGACCCCGGCGGAGATCTCGAGGGCGCCGGCGTCTGCGTAATCGACCAACCCCGACGAGATGTCGTACGCCAGGCCGAGCTCCTCGCGCACGGACTGGAACAGGCGGCTGCTCATCCCGTCGCCGAGGACGGCATTGAGCAGCGACAGCGCCCAGGAGTCGGGGTGATCGCGGCGGAGTGCCGGAAGGCCGACGACGAGTTGCGCCTGGGCGGTCGGCCGCTTGCCGACGAGGACTCGATCACCCGCGGGCAACGCCGGTGCGGGCGCGAACCCGGGGACTGTGCCGTTACCGGTGCCGAAGGCGTTGGCGGCGAGGTCGACGGCCGCCCGGTGGTCGATGTCACCCGCGACGGCCACGACCGTGTTGGCCGGTCGGTACGTCGTGCGCCAGAAGTCGCGGATCGTCTCGTCGGGGAGGGCTCGGATGCCGGCCTCCTCGCCACAGATCTCGCGACCCAGCGGCCCGTCGCCGAACATCGCGGTCTGGAACAGGATCTGGGCGTACTCGGTCGGGTCGTCCTGGTAGCCGCGGATCTCCTCGACGATCACGCTCCGCTCGCCCTGGATCTCCTCCGTGCTGAGCGTCGGGCGGACGATGAGCTCACCGATCACATCCATCCCGAGCCGCGCCTCGCGGTGCGGGACGCGGACCCAGTAGACCGTCGACTCGCGGTCCGTCGCGGCGTTGAACGAGCCGCCCGCACCCTCGATCGCCTCGCTGATGGCGCGCGTCGTCGGGTACGCCTTGGTGCCCTTGAAGGTGAGGTGCTCCATGAAATGGGCGACCCCGGCCTCGTCCGCGCTCTCCAGGCGCGAACCGGCCAGGACATACGCTGCGATGGAGACCGAACGCGCCCCGGGCACCCGGGAGCTGATGACGCGCGGCCCCTCGGCCAGCGCGGTCCGTTCGAACATCGCGACGGATGGTACAGGAAGGTCTCCGCGCGACCGGCCGACCGGGAGCACCCTCCGACGACCCGCGATGAACGCATCGCCACCCGGCTATCCTGTGCCCGGAGCCGCTCGGTCCTGTCCTGAGAGGAGGCCCGGTCGCGTGCCGGTGGAGGAGGAGGTCCTGGTATGACCCGACGACTGTCGTGGCTGACGGTCTTGATGACCGTGGCCGTCATCGCCGGCGCGTGTTCGAGTGGCGGTGCGGCCACGACCGCGCCGTCCGCCGCTGCATCGGCTGAGGCGTCCGCGTCAGGCTCGACCGCGGCGTCGGCCAGCGCCGGTGGCTCGCCCGCGTCGGCTGACTGCGCGGGAGCGGGCGCCCAAGGCGGTGCCGACCTCCAGATCCCGGACGTCGAAGAGGGCAAGTTCAACGTCGCGATGGTCCTGATCGGGCCACATGACGATGGCGGCTGGAGCCAGGCCCACTACGAGGGCCTCCAGTACGTGTGCCAGAACGTTCCTGAGACGCACGTCGCGTACATCGAGCTCGTGCCCGAAGGCGCTGACTCCGAGCAGGTCTTCCGCAGCCTCGCGCGCAAGGGCTTCAACTTCATCATCGGGACGTCGTTCGGCTACATGGACCCGATGGCGACCGTCGCCGAGGAATTCCCCGACATCACGTTCCTGCACCTCACGGGCTACAAGTCGAACGGCAAGAACTTCGGCAACTTCTTCGGCGCGATGGAGGACTTCAAGTACCTCGCCGGCATGCTGGCCGGATCGCGTGCCAAGAAGGACGGCAACCCGAAGCTCGGCTACATGGCGACCTTCCCGATCCCCGAGGAGCTCCGGCTCGGCAACGCGATCATGCGCGGCGCCAAGGTCACGTGCCCGGAGTGCACGATGGACATCCGGTTCATCAACACCTGGCACGATCCGGTCAAGGAGCGCGACGGCGCCGCCTCACTGTTCGACGCCGGCGCGCAGGTCGTCTTCACCGGCGCCGATACGCCGGCCGCCGCCGATGTCGCGCAGGAGAAGGGCAAGTGGGGCGTCACGTACGACCACCCGAGCTCTTGCCACGTCGAGAAGTGCCTCACTGCGCCGTACTGGATCTGGGGTCCGGAGTACGCCCGGATCGCCGAGCAGGTGAAGGCCAAGACCTACAAGGCCGGCTACGAGTACTTCGACGCGAACTCGAAGGCGATGGGGCTGTTCGGCTTCATGGACGGCGAGACGCCGCAGCCCGGCGTCGCCGACCTGCCGGCCGAGGACGTGACGAAGGTCAAGGAGACCCTCGCGACGATGCTGGGTAGCAGCACGGCTCGCTTCGACATCGTCTTCAACGGCCCGATCAAGGACAACACCGGCAAGGAGCTCCTGCCCGCCGGGCAGAAGCTCGAGCAGTCGGATCTTGACCAGTTCCCGCCAGGAGCCCCCGGCTCGGAGTGCAAGGTCTGCATGTACTGGTGGAACGACGGGATCACCGCGGACCTGCCAAAGCTCTCCTAAACCGACCTGATCGGCGGGCGTCGGGTCACCGGCGCCCGCCGAGATCCACCTCAGACCCATGACGGCGACCGAGCCCCGCGCGCCCCAGGCCGCGTCGTCGCCGAACGCCCTCGAGGCGGTCGGCATCGTCAAGTCGTTCCCGGGGGTCCTCGCGAACGACCACGTCGACTTCGACCTGCGCCCGGGCGAGATCCACGCACTCCTCGGCGAGAACGGCGCCGGCAAGAGCACGCTCATGAACGTCCTCGCCGGGCTGTATCGACCCGATGAGGGCGTCGTCCGCGTCGATGGGCGCGCGATCGACTTCCGTTCGCCGCGCGACGCGATCGCGGCCGGCATCGGCATGGTCCATCAGCACTTCACGCTCGTGCCGTCGCAGACGGTCGCCGAGAACGTGCTCCTCGGTCTGGACCGTCCGCGCTTCTGGCTCGATCTGAAGCGAACCGAGGCCGAGGTCGCTAGCGTCGCGCGGGATGTCGGGCTGAAGGTCGATCCGCGCGCGCGGATCTGGCAACTGTCGGTCGGCGAGCAGCAGCGCGTCGAGATCATCAAGCTGCTGATCCAGGGCGCGCAGGTGCTCATCCTCGATGAGCCGACGGCGGTCCTGGCGCCACAGGAGATCGCCGACCTGTTCACGACGCTGCGATCGATGGTCGCGACCGGCACGAGTGTCGTGTTCATCAGCCACAAGCTCGGCGAGGTCCTGTCGATCGCCGACCGCATCACCGTCATGCGCGCCGGCCGGGTGACGGCCGCCGGGATCGACCCGAAGGGCGTGACGCGCGCCGATCTCGCGCGGCTGATGGTCGGGCGGCCCGTCCTGGAGCAGCTCGAGCGGACGGAGGTCGAACCAGGGCGCGTCGTCCTTCAGGTCGACGACGTCCACGCCGACAACGACCGTGGCGTCCCGGCGCTCCGCGGCGCATCGCTCCAGGTCCGGGCGGGCGAGATCGTCGGCATCGCCGCCGTCGCCGGCAACGGCCAGTCGGAGCTCGCGCAGGTCATCACGGGTCTTCGGACATGCACCGGACGCGTGACGATCGAGGGCCGCGACGTCGCCGCGCGCCCGGCTCGTGAGTCGATCGCTGCGGGCGTGGCGCACGTGCCGGAGGACCGATCGGGCGTCGGCAGCGCGCCGAACCTGTCGCTCGTCGACAACCTGATCCTCCGCGCGTTCCGTCGACCGCCCCTCGCGCGCGGCCCGTTGCTCGACGAGCGCGCCGCACGCGACAAGGCCCGGGGGCTGCGCGAGGCCTATGCGATCTCGGCGCCGACGCTCGATGCGCCGGTGCGCATCCTGTCCGGTGGCAACCTCCAGCGACTGATCCTCGCGCGCGAGATCGATTCCGCGCCGAGGGTGCTCGTCGCCGTCCAGCCGACCCGAGGTCTCGACGTGGGCGCCATCGAGGGCGTCCACCAGATGCTGCTCGACCTGCGCGCGAAGGGCACCGGCATCCTCCTGATCTCCGAAGAGCTCGAGGAGCTGCTCGCGCTCGCCGACCGGATCCTCGTGATGTACGAGGGGCGGATCGCGGCGAGCTTCGAAACCCCGTCGGGCGTGGATATCGATGCGATCGGTCTCGAGATGACGGGCGGCGAAGAGGCCGGGAGCGGCAGTGAGACCGTGAGTACCGACGCATGATGGCTCGCCTCGAGCCGCGCGGTCGGCCCCCGCGCTGGCTGTCGCCGCTGCTGACCGTCACCGCCGTGGCCGTCGCGCTCGTCATCGGCGCGATCGTGCTCGCGCTGGTCGGCGGCGACCCGGTCAAGTCGTATCTCCACATCGTCAAGGCCGCATTCGGGGACGTAGGGGTCCTGTCCGACACGTTGGTGAAGGCGACGCCGCTGATCCTGACCGGTCTCGCCTGCGCGCTCGCGTTCCGCATGCGCCTGTGGAACATCGGCGCGGAGGGCCAGTTCCTCCTCGGCGCGTGGGGGGCGAGTTTCGTCATCCTGGGCCTTGGTCTGCCGGAGGGCACGCCGGCGATCATCCTGATCCCGGCCATGATGCTGGCGGGGGCACTGGCGGGCGCGGTCTGGGGGATCGTCCCTGGTCTCCTGCGCGCCCGGCTCGGCGTCAACGAGATCATCACGACGCTGATGCTCAACTACGTCGCCCTGGCGTGGGTCCAGTTCTGGGTCTTCGGTCCGTGGAGCGAGGGTGGCTTCCAGCAGACGGCGACGTTCCCGAAGGAAGCGTGGCTCCCCCGCCTGACGGACTTCGGCAAGGAGATCCCGTTGTTCTCCGGGCTCACGACCCACCTCGGGATGATGTTCGCGCTCATCGCGACCGCGATCGTCTGGTTTGCCGTCTCTCGCACGCGCTGGGGCTATGAGATGCGGCTCATCGGCGACAACGCGCGGGCCGCACGCTACGCGGGCATCGACATCCGGCGTTACATCGTCGTCGTCTTCGCCATCTCCGGGGCGCTCGCGGGACTGGCCGGGATGAGCGAAGTCGCCGGGTCGGTCCATCGACTTCAGGACCGCATCTCACCGGGCTACGGCTTCACGGCGATCATCATCGCTTTCCTCGCGCACCTGGGCCCATGGCGCGTCGTCGTCGCGTCGATCCTGTTCGGCGCGCTGA
The DNA here is from genome assembly GCA_035703005.1 of Candidatus Limnocylindrales bacterium. Lineage (GTDB taxonomy): Bacteria > Chloroflexota > Limnocylindria > Limnocylindrales > CSP1-4 > SPCO01. Next base: position 6,257 of record DASSZA010000102.1, read on the forward strand.
TCCTCGCCGGCCGCGAGATCCAGCCCTCGGGCGTCCCCGCGATGATCCAGGGGATCATCCTGTTCTGCCTCATCGTCGCGGACGTCTTCACCAGGTATCGGCTCGTCATCGCTCGTCGCGCGGCGGCGACGACGTGATCGACTTCACCCTCGTCCTCGCGGCAGGCGTCGCGAGCGGGACGATCCTGCTGTTCGCGGCCGTGGGCGAGATCTTCGCCGAACGAGCGGGGGTCCTGAACCTCGGCGTCGAGGGGATGATGCTCATGGGCGCGGTCGCGGGGTTCTCGGTGGCGGCGTCGACAGGCAACCCATGGGTCGGCGTCATCGTCGCGATGCTCGCCGGAGCCGCCCTCAGCCTGATCCACGCCGTCGTGGCGATCCACCTCCGGGCCGAGCAGGTCATCTCCGGGCTCGCGCTGACGTTCCTCGGAACGGGGCTCGCCCGCGTCCTCGGCGACGGGCTCTCGAAGGCCGGCGCGATCGAGACGCTGCCGCGGATCACGGTCCCGCTGTTGTCGCAGATCCCGGTCCTCGGGCCGATCCTGTTCCGGGAGCAGAGCATCCTCACCTACGTCGGGTTCGTGCTGGTCCCCGTCGCGTGGTACTGGATCGACCGCACGCGGCCCGGCCTCAACCTCCGCGCCGTCGGCGAACGACCGGCCGCGGCCGACGCCCAGGGTATCGACGTGATCCGGGTCCGCTACGCGTACGTGATCGTCGGAGGGCTGCTCGCCGGCCTGGCCGGCGCCACGATCACGCTCGCGATCTCGCCCGGCTGGTTCGGCGACCAGACGGTCGGGGGAAGGGGCTGGATAGCGGTCGGCTTGGTGATCTTCGCCCAGTGGAGCCCGATCCGCGCCGCGATCGGCGCCTACCTGTTCGGGGCGATCTTCCGGTTCATCATCGACATCCAGGGCGTCAAGACGATCTTCGGCTTCGAGAACCCGTTCCAGGCCGGACGCTCCGCGACATTCTTCCTCGAGATGCTGCCGTACCTGTTCGTCATCGTCGTCGTGATCATCGGCTCACGCGAGGCCCTCCGACGACGGGTGGGCGCACCGGCCGCTCTGGGGATCCCGTACGTGCGAGGTGAGCGCGGGGCCTAGGGTCGCGGGCGACGGCCGCCCCCTACTCGTCCTCGGACGACTCGAGCCCGAGCAGCTCCATCTGGACGTACTCGGATGTGTCGAACTCGAGCTGACGCGGCGCGAAGGGCGACGTGCTCTCGGCGTCGGCGCCGATCGGCGCGAATTCCACGATGACCCGCTCGTCGCCCTGGACCAGCGTGTACACGAGCAGCTGGTCCGGCCGCGTCTCGAACTCGAGGTGCTCGAACGAATCGATGTTCAGGGTGATCGCCAGCGGCGTGAAGTAGGTCGACGTCTCGGGGGCGTCGGTGACGATCCGCTCCACCCAGCCCGTGCCGTGCGCGACGACGTCGCGGCCGCGGATGTAGCGATAGGAGATCGTCTGCTTCAAAAGGGGTTTGAGCAGGTGGAGCATGTCCGTCGGAGAGGCGACGACCCCCTGGTTCACGAAGAACTTGGCGGGCGGCGACGTCGACACGTTCGTCTCCTGCGGGTCCATGGCTGGGGGCGCCTCCGGGACGAGGGCGATGGTACCGCAGCGGCCATCGCGCGGGAACGCCTCGCGGCAGTGTCACCTCATCCGACACCACCGAGGCCGAGCATGGCGCCGCGTATCATCCCGGCCATGCTGCTGGCCCTCGATATCGGCAATACCAACGTCACCGTCGGGCTGCTGCGGAACGGCGCGCTGATCGCGACTCGTCGCGCGGCGACCGCCCCCCGCGCGACCGCCGATGAGCTTGAGGTCCTGCTCGACGAGCTGCTGCATCTCGACGGGGCGTCGTTCGGCGACGTCGATGCGATCTCGTGCGCCTCCGTCGTGCCGGCGCTCACCGCGCACGTCGAGGCGATCGCCGCTCGGC
>DASSZA010000104.1:0-10935 GCA_035703005.1 Candidatus Limnocylindrales bacterium
CGGCAACCCCTCTACGCCCTTACGCCTGGCCGTTAATCCAGTGGACGTCGTACGAGCGCCAGGCGTGGCGGTTCGATCGTCGCTGACGGGACGCGAGCAATGCGCCCGAAATGCGGGCAGGCCCTGTAGCTAGACACCTGAAACCTCAACGGCGGGCTTTTCCTGAGAAGCTTTCCGACGCTAGGAGCGCGCCGAATGCTTGTTGTCGAAGTCACCCTCACGGCAAGACCCGGCAATGAGACGGAGCTCGTCGAAGGTGTTCGCAGGCTGGTGAACGATGCCCGGGGCCGGCCGGGCCTCCGCTATACGAAGGTCGCGCGGAAGATCGAGAACGGGCGTACCCGCATCCTCATCCTCGGCGAGTACGAGACGTCCGCCGATATGGCGCGCTACGCGGAGGACGACCAGACGGCCGCCGCGGCGCTGGAACCGTTTATCGAGTCGACGGAAGAGGCGATGTGGGAGGCCCTCGACATCGAGTTCGACGCCGACACCGGACAACCGATCTTTGACGACGCCAAGCAACCGCTCGGGTTCGCCGTCACGGCGTAAGCCAACTCACCGGCCCGACACAACGTCGACGGCATCGGGCTCGACGCCCAGCCACTCTGCGACCGCCGCCCTCCTCGCGTCGGCCCCGGCGTCGCCCTCGTCGCTTGCGTGGGCATCACTCGCCGCGTTCACTCGCGCGTGTGGTCACATCGCCGCTCTTCGCACGCAGAACAGCTTGCGCGTCGGACACACCTTCGGGAGGCGCTGCCACCTTCGGGTCGACCCCGATCTGGCGGAACCAGTCCACCGAGTCGTACCAGCTCTGGTTCTCGACGACGAGGCCATCAGCGTTGAAGCGGAAGAACATGACCGCGTCGGAGACATAGGAACGGCCGGTGGGTGCGATATCGACGGTCGGATCGGGCCACGTGCCGGCGAACGTGCCGCTCTCGAGAACCTCGCAGACGACGAGGTCACCGTCGGAAACGAGCCACTCTCCGAGTTCCCACTTCTGGTCGGGAAAGGTCTCGCGGAATGCAAGCATGACGTTCCAGATGGCCTCCCCGTCAACGCCATCAGGTGCCATGACGCCCTTCGCGACGAAGTCTGGCGCGAGGAGGCCGCAGAAGGCGTCTCGATCCAGTCGATTCCACGAAGCGAGCCACTCTATCGCCGCTTCCGCGTGAGTACGCATTCGCCCTTTCCTCCGCGACCCGCAGCCTGCCGCCGAGGCCGGTCAGGGAACAGGGCCATTCGGCCCAAAGAGCGTTTAGGGATCCGGGCTGAACGACGTCGGCTGGCTCGCCTCGACATTGAAGGCGTCACGCTCGACGGCAAGCACCTTGCGACCGCCGTCCCATGAACACTCGGCTTAATTCGGGCCGGCCCCACCGACGATCCTCAGGAACTCCGCGCGGCGTTCGGCGAGGTCGTGTGCGACGGCCTCATCCTTCGAAGCCTCGAGCGAGACTTCGGCGGTCTCGGCCGGGATCTGTGCCTCGGGCAGTGCGTTGCCGACGGCGACGACGGTACGAGCCGGTGCCGGGATGACTCGATCGGCAGTCTCTCCTCGGCTCTGGGCGACCCAGCGCCAGTAGAGGGCAGTGCGCGTCTTGATGATGCGGGGAGACGAGCAGGAGTCGCACGAGCAGGCCATGACAGCGTCCTTCCGGTGGCGAGTCCTCGGTCGCGCCCATCGCGCTAGGAGGATCTAGGAGCGACGCTAGGCGCGTCCGGTAGCAAGACGCCTGCAACTCGGTTGCGGTCCGATCCCGCACCGACGAGGGGGTGGTCCATCGTTGACGATGGGGGGGCGCGACGACCACGATGGCGCAGCCGAAGATTTCACGATGCGCGCCGTTCGGGGTCCCAAGAGATGACAGATCGTTTCGTCACCCGCGGTTTCGTCGGCCGCCGGACGCCGGCGGATGCCGGCGATACACGAGATCGGATCCCACCCGGGCAGTACCTGACGCGGGACTTCCCGGTCCTGTCGGCCGGGCCTACGCCGCGGACGCCACTTGATCGCTGGACCTTCACGATCGAAGGTCTCGTTAGGCGACCAGTCACCTGGACATGGACCGAGCTGATGGCCCTCCCGAACCGTGACTGGGTCGTCGACATCAGCTGCGTGACGAAATGGACGAAGCTCGATATGCGCTGGCTCGGCGTCAGCGTCGACACGCTCCTCGAGAACGTCGAACTCGATGACAACGCCGCCTTCGTGATCGCGTACTCCGACGGCGGCTATACGACGAACCTTCCGCTCGGTGACGTCCTGAACGGCCAGGCGTTCGTTGCCTGGGAATACGACGGCAAGCCGCTGGCGCCAGAGCACGGCGGACCTGCCCGGCTGGTGGTCCCTGGGCGCTACTTCTGGAAGAGCGCGAAATGGGTCCGTGGTCTCCGGGTCCAGGAACGCGACGAGCCGGGGTTCTGGGAATCGCTCGGCTATCACAACCGAGGCGACCAGTGGCTCGAAGAGCGCTATAGCGGCGACTGACGGCACGATGGCGAACCCGATCGCCTGGCGGATCGCGACCGTCGCGGGCATCCGCGACGAGACGCCGAACGTTCGGTCATTCACGCTCGAGTTGCCAGGCTGGCCGAGTCACCGACCCGGGCAGCACATCGATCTCCGGCTCACGGCCGAGGACGGCTACAGCGTCGAGCGCAGTTACTCGATCGCGTCGGAGCCTGAGCGCCAGGACGAGGTCGATATCACCGTCGAGCGGATCGTCGACGGCGAGGTGTCGCCGTTCCTCGATGACGTCGTGGTCGCCGGCGATCGGCTTGAGGTGCGCGGCCCCATCGGCGGGTACTTCGTGTGGGAGGCGGCGCTCGGAGGGCCATTGATGCTCGTGGCGGGTGGCTCGGGCGTGGTGCCCCTGATGGCGATGATCCGCCACCGTCACCGAGCCGGGTCCCAGGTTCCGACGCGTCTGTTGTTCAGCTCGCGCTACGCCGACGAGATCATCTATCGCGATGAGCTCGATCGGTTGGCTGCCGCGGGCGACGGGTTCGAGGTGATCCACACGCTCACTCGCTCGCGGCCGCCGGGCTGGACCGGCTACGACCGTCGGATCGATGACCGGATGCTGGCGGAAGTCATCGAGCCGCTCGGCGTCACGGCACGCACCTACATCTGCGGGCCGACCGCCCTCGTGGAGGTCGCGGCGAACGCGCTCGTGCGTCTCGGCCTGCCGCCGGACCGCGTCCGGACCGAGCGCTTCGGACCGACAGGAACATGACCACCGAGGAGGCCGCCATGATCGATCACTCCGACGACCCATCCGTCGAGCGCGAACTCGACGGCAACGCGCTTGGCGGCCTGTTCGAGTCCCTGTTCGGTGGCGACATGACTGCCGTGCCCGGCCGATGCGCGCACTGCCACACCGTGAACATGGTCGGGGCGATGCGTGTCTACATGGGCGGACCGGGGGCGATCCTTCGTTGTCCGGCATGCGACGAGGTCGTGCTCCGCGTCGTCAAGACGGCGGAAGCGACCTACGTCGATGCTCGGGGCGCCGCGTACCTGCGGTTCGTGCAAAGGGAGTCGGACGGGGTGTAGGTGCCGCGGTGACGCCTTCGCTCTACGAGATCCGCCACCCACGATGACCTCTTGACGGATACCTCTTGACATCGGAGCGACTCCAAGGTCTAGCTTCAGGTGCGGACACCCCGGCGACGTGCCGGCGCCACACGCAAAAGGAGGCATCGGTGATCCGCGTCGAAACCAGCGCCACGGTGGATCGACCGGTCGAGGACGTCGCTCGCTACGTCTCCGACATCGAGCGCATGAGCGAGTGGACGGACATGACCGCCAGCCGTCGCCTGACCGACGGGCCGACTCGCGAAGGCACGAAGGCCTACGCCGAGGTGGCACTCGGACCGATCAAGCTCGGTTGGACCTACGTCATCGAGGACCTCGATCCGACGGGCGGATTCGCCTTCAAGACGATCTCCAGGAACGCGCTCGGGATGGATGGCAGCATCCGGCTGACCGAAACCGGGCCAGCGGCGACGACGATCGACTACCACGTGGATATCCGTACGCGTGGCGTTCTCCGCATGCTCGAACCCCTGTTACGAGGCGAGATGTCCAGGAACGAGGCCGGCGAGCTCGATCGACTCAAGGCGCGACTCGAAGAGACTCCCGCGACGAAGGTGGTATCGACATGAGCGGAGGCTCGCGCAACGTCGTCCTCCTGCTCGCTGACCTGTCCGGATATACGGCCTACCTCGCCGCAACCGAACCGGAACGGGGTCCAGCGCTCGCCGCGGACCTGGTAGAGACCGTCGTTCGTCAGCTTCGCCCGACGTTCCGCCTGGAGAAGCTTGAAGGGGACGCCGCCTTCATGGTGGCGCCGGTCGATCGGCTGTCGGGCACGAGCCTGCTCGACGCGATCGACGCGACGACGACGGCGTTCCGAACGAGGCTCCGGAGCCTGGCTCAGTCGACCACGTGTGACTGCGAAGCGTGCCGCCGGATCCCGGAACTCGGCCTCAAGTTCGTGGTCCATGCCGGCGAGGTCGTCACGCAGCGAGTGGCCGGTCGCGCGGAGCTGGCTGGTGTCGCCGCGATCCTTGCACACCGGCTGCTGAAAGCATCGACCCCGAGCGCGATCGGTCTCGAGCGGTACGCATTGCTGACCGAACCGGCCGTCCAGCTGCTCGAGATCGATCCGACCGCGCTCGGGCTCGTGCGTGGCACCGAGTCGTTCGACTACCTGGGCGAGGTCACCGTCTGGTTGCGCGATATCTCGCCTTTCTTCACGGACAGCCCGACCGAATGGAAGCCGCCTCGTCGGCGACCGCTGCTGGAGGCAGATCTGCGCGTCCCGTTGGCGCCGTTGCCCCTCTGGGAACAGCTGACCTCCGCCGAGAACCGCGCACGGGTGGCGTTCTGTGCTGCAGACCGTCTCGCGCAGGTCGAGGAGATCGTCGAGTGGCGGCCGTTCGAGTCGTTCACGCGACGCGTCAGGGTCAGCGATGTCCCTGGGGACCGCCGCGTGACGGTGCGCCATGAGCTCGATCCCGACGGTGACGTGACACGCCTCCGAGTACGCTGGTGGGGTTCGACCGCGACGTCCGACCACGCCCGGCGCGAGCGGGATCGATTGGAAGCCTTGGTGACCTGAATGCGGATCGGCGAACTGGCACGGCGCCTCGAGGTATCGACGGACACCGTCCGGTTCTACGAGCGGGCCGGCTGGTTGCCGTCCGCGCCCCGAAAGGCGAACGGATATCGCGACTACCGCGACGAGGACGTCGAGCATCTGCGGCTCCTGATCGACCTTCGCCGGATCGATCTCCCGCTCGAGACGGCGGCTCGGCTCGCGTCGTGGTGCCATTCCGGGCACTGCGACCAGACGACGGCCGACCTCCCGGCCCTGCTCGCCGCGAAGCGGCGCGAGATAGCGGCACGTGTCGACGATCTGCGTGCCCTCGACGACCGAGTCGCCGTGCTTGAGCGCCATCTCGGTGCGGTGAGCCCGAAACAGCGCCGCGAGTTGCTCGTCTTGACCGGCGCGGTCCCGTGTTGTGATGCGGCCGCCGCGATCAGCTCTGGCGAAGGCGAAGCCTGCGCAGTCTGCTCGGCCTGATCCCGTGCAGCGCGGCCCGTGGGCTCGAGACTCCTCGAGGGGAGCTAGGCCAGTTCGACGACCCGACCTTCGACGACGCCGACGTCGTCGTATCGCTCCTGGTGCGCGAACCCTGTGTCGTCCAGACCCAAGGCTGACGCGGCCGAAGAGGTGAGCAGCAGGTACGGCCGGTCACCGACGTGAGAGCGGACCGAGTTCTTGAGGAGTCGGTGGGCCAGGGTGACGGCCGGACCATGGATGTCGGAAACGCCACGACCCGGGACGGCCACGACCTGACCTCGATGGAGGATCATCTTCACGGTCAGTGCCGCTGCGCGCGGGCAGCCAGTGCAGACGTGATCTGATGCGAGTACCGCCTGCCGTGCTTTGACGACCTCGAACGATCGGTTGACGTCCCGGAGAAGTTCGACCAGGCGGTCGCCGTCACCGTCGAGCCTGTCGGCAGTGGCCGTCGCGAACACGGCGTCACCCTCGAGCTTAGCGACGTCGAATGGCGGCTGGACACCATCCACGACGGCGTCGAGCAACGCTCCGATGATCGTGTAGCCGGCGGGGATCCCCTGGCTGAAGTCGACACCGTGGCTGTCCTCCACGGCGGACAGGAAGCTCGTGTAGCCGCTGATGTCGGCCAGGAGCAGGTACCGCTCGCTGGCCTCGACGAACGCTCCTGGCGACGACCCGCCTGCGGCGACCGGCTCGGATGTCACGTCCTAACCGTAGTCCATCTCCATAGCGCATCGCGCGGTCCTAGCCCGCCGATGGATCAGGAGCCCGCGCCCGCCAGCTGGACGATTCGTTCGCGGCGCCGACTTGCAGGTCCGTGACGACGCGCAGGACGGAAGCTAAGCTGGCGGCTAGGAGCGTGGCCCTGTTCGGGCACGAACGACATCTTCGTGGCGGGGTCGACCAGGATGAACGTCCCCAGCTCGTCAGCCGCGGAGCGGCGCTACTTCGAGCGGGTCGCGGAGGACTGCGAACGACTGCTCGGACCCGGGATCGAGCTGCGATCTCTCGAGCTCGATCAAAGCTCTGGCGTCGTCCTCAGGCTCAGATACGCGCTCGGCAAGGCCGACTGGACGACCGAGGGCCGGGGCGACACCGTCATCGAGGCCCACGCGGCTCTCCGCGAGAAGCTGGTCCTCGATCGGATCCGGATCGGGGTCCGGGCGCTCTATAAGGAGCGCAAGTCGTAAGGCGAAGTACGCATTGCCGAGGCGTCGGTCGCGATTACCATCTCCTCGGACGCGGCCAGCGCGTTTCGGGAGGCGCCCTCAGAGCGTCCGGGAGGTACACATGGGCATCATCGCGTGGATCGTCGTCGGCGCCATCGCCGGCTGGATCACCAACATGATCATGGGTAGCGGGGGTGTCGGCGTCCTCGCGACGATATTCCTCGGGATCATCGGGGCGGTCGTCGGTGGGTTCCTGGCGGGCACCGTCCTCGGCGTCGCCGATGTGACCGGCATCAACATCACCAGCATCATCGTGGCCGTGATAGGCGCGGTGATCGTGGTAGCCGTGTACCGCGCCGTCATGGGGCGTCGAACCGCGGTCTGACGAGCGCTGCTCCCAGATCAACCCAAGGCTGAGGGGGACGTGGCAGGACCGGCTGTCGAGCCAGCGCCCGAATCGGCGCGAAGCGAGCGCCCGGTCCTGCCGGAAGGGCTCGTCTTTGCCGATGCATATTCGCGGTTCGCCGCCTACCTCCTCGACGGGGTGGTGCTCGCGGCTCTGACCTCCATCCCGCCCGCCCTTCTCGGGCTCTACGACTACTCGTCGACCACCTACCCGCCGCCGCCGACGCCGAGGGCGACGTTCATCGGCACGACCGTCTTCAGCATCGCGATCCAGGCGGCGTACTTCCTGTGGTTCTGGACGGCGGGGCGACGGGCGACCCCGGGTCAACGGGTCTTCAACATCCAGATCGGCAACGCCTTCGATGGCCGCGCGCTCACGATGACCCAGGCGATCATTCGATGGCTTGCGATGGGGTGGTGGCTGGAGCTCCTGGTCCTGTTGCCGTTCCTGACCGTCGCGATCGGCGCCTACGCCGCCACCGCCATCTGGTTCGTGGTGATCGCGTTGTCGATCGTCCTGAGCCCGACCAAACAGGGGATCCACGACCGGCTCGCACGATCGGCGCTCGTCCGTCCTGCCGGGCCGACGAATCGGTGGGCGATCGGCTGTGTGTGGCTGTACGTCGGCGTCGCCCTCTTCGGGCTCCTGATGCTCGCCCTCACGCTGTTCCTCTTCAACGCGATCGACCGGTCGACCATCTACCCGCCGGGCATGGATCCCATCGACATCTTCAGCAAGCAGATCCGGGAGTTCTGGCCCTACTGACGGTCTCTATCATGAGAGCCTCGCAGGGGAGGGGAGGACCATGACCCAGCCACCGGACGAACGCCCTCGACCGGACCAGCCGGCGAGCGAAGGCAGCCCCGAGAACGAGCCGACGGTCGCGTGGACCCCGCCCGAGACGGATCCCGCGACAGCGCCGGATCAAGGTGGCGTCGGCTACGCAGCCATCCCTGACGATGCCGCGCCGGCAGGCGCTGAGCCACCGCCCGTGCCGCCCGCGCCGAACATGCCGGCCGAGCCGCCGGCCGGTCCGCCTGAAACGCCCGCCGACGCCACACCACCTGCCTCGAGTCCGATCATCAGCGCGGCCCCGACCGAGCCGAACGCTGGATGGCAGACCCCGCCGGCCGCCGTACCGCCTGTTGCGGCGGGTTCAGGGTGGGAAGTGCCTCCGGCAGCTGCGGCCGTCGCGACGACGCAGGACGGCTACGTCATCTCCGGGGTCGGTTCGCGCATCGTGGCCTGGCTCATCGACACGACCCTCGCGGGGATCATCCCGGCCCTGGTCAGCCTCTCCCTGTTCGACTTCCAGAGCATCGTTCGACGGGCCATCGAGCAGGCGGAACAGAACCCCGCAGGACGCTTCGATTCCACCGTCTACACGATCCCGGTAACGCTCGACTACGTCCTGATCATCCTGATCACGCTCGGGATCCAGTACCTGTACTTCGTTGGCTTCTGGACGAGCCGCTGGCGCGCGACGCCGGGGATGATGGGTCTGTCGATGCGTGTCGTCGACGCCGCGACGGGAGGGACCCTGTCGATCGTCGCGGCAACCAAACGCTGGATCGCGCTCGGCTTCCCGCTGGCGCTGCTGGGTCTCGTCGGACCCCTCCAGAGCGCCGCGGGCGTCATCCAGTTCGGTCTGCTCATCTTCTTGTTCTTCACCACAGTGACGAATGAACGCCGACAGGGCCTGCACGACCGATGGGCGAACTCGCTCGTGATCCGGTCGGCTTCAAGCGGAAATGGGGCGACCGTCGTCGGCTGTCTCCTGTGGGGCGTCCTGATCATCGTTCTCGGTTTTGTCGCCTCGACGATCGTCCTGGCCAACGTGTTGCCGGTCATCCAGGACTACATCCAGAACTTCCCCAGCCCAACGCCGTGACGAGCGACACGCCGGGGCCGGAGGAGCCGAGGCCGCGCGATCCCGAGCCCGCCTCGCCGGATCCGGGCGCGGTCACCGCGCCGTACACGCCGTCCGGAGGGTTTGCGTCGACGACGCCAGGCGCGGCACCGCCGCCACCTGCGGAGCCAACAGCGCCGCCGGCCCCGACCGGGGGCGGTCTGCCACCCGGGGTCGGGTGGGCACCGACTGTTCCGGTAGTCCAGGAGGTCGCCCCGGGCCTCACCTTCTCGAGTACGTCCGCCAGGTTCGTCGCCTGGATCGTCGACCTGATCTTCCTCGGCATCGTCTTCGTGATCATCGCGACTTTGCTCGAGGCGGCTGGGATCAGAACGACGCCGACTGCCCCGTTAGGACCGCCTGGGACACCTGGATACTGGAACGCCTTTTCACGTGCGGATCCCCTCGGGTCATTGCTGACGGTGGCGTTGTCAGCGGTCTACTTCATCGGCTCCTGGACTGGCGGGCGCCGGGGGACGCCCGGGCAAAGGCTGCTCAGCATCCAAGTAGGGAACGCATTCGACGGTCGGCCGTTGACCATGGACCAAGCGATCCGCCGATGGCTCGGTCTAGGAGAAGTCATCACGCTGCTCGGCGTGTTGCCTGCTTTGGCCGGCCTCGGGGGCTTGCTGCTCTTCGTGTGGAGCATCCTTCTGCTCATCACGACCGCGACGAGCCCGACAAAGCAGGGGCTGCACGACAGGCTGGCGAACTCGGCCGTCGTTCGACCCATCTCGGCGGGGAACGGGTGGGTGATCGCCTGCCTCATCATCGTTCTCGCGCTCGTTCTGATCCCGTTGCTGGCCATCATCGCCCTGATCTTCCTGGGAGGGCAGGTCAGCACGATCCTCTCGACCGTCGGAGAATCCGTCTGACGTCGACGCGTCGCCCGGACGACCCGCCGGTCGCGACCCAGGGCGACATGGACCCGGCGGCATTCCGGGCGGCCGCGCACGTCGTCGCGGACGTCATCGCGGACTACCTCGCGAACATCGAGCGGTACGCGGTATTTCCGCCGGTCGAACCAGGTTCGCTCCGGCCGCTCCTCCCCGAACAGCCACCTGAAAGGTCCGAGTCGATCGACGCGATCCTCGCCGACTACGACCGTCTCGTCGTCCCCAACACCACCCAATGGCAACACCCGGGGTTCATGGCCTACTTTGCGACGACCGCCTCGGGGCCGGGGATCCTTGGCGAGATGCTCACCGCGGCGATCGGGCAGAACCCGATGCTGTGGCGGACCTCGCCGATCGGCACAGAGCTCGAGGAGGTCGTCGTCGGCTGGCTGCGGCAGGGTCTCGGCCTACCGGACGCGTTCGACGGGCTCTTGACGGATACCGCCTCCACCTCCTCGCTGATCGCGCTCGGCGCGGCCCGAGAGGCGTCCGGCTTCGATATCGGCGCGCGGGGACTCGCCGGACGAGCGGACCTGCCGACGCTGCGCGTGTATGCCTCCGAGGAGGCACACAGCTCGATCGAGAAAGCGTGCATGATCCTCGGGCTCGGCCGGGCGAACCTCGTTCAGATCCCGGTCGATGACGCATTCGCGCTTCGGACCGATGCCCTCGGCGCGGCGATCGACGCGGACCGCGCGGCGGGGCGTCGACCTATCGCCATCGTCGCGACGATCGGCACGACATCGTCCACGTCGGTCGATCCCGTTCAGCGGATGGCGGAGATCGCCGAGCGCGAGGGCCTCTGGTTCCACATCGATGCCGCCTACGGAGGCGCGGTCGCCCTCATCCCGGAACGTCGAGCGGCGTTCATCGGGTGGGAGCGTGCCGACTCGATCCTGGTCAATCCGCACAAATGGCTTTTCACGCCGCTCGATGCGTCGCTGTTGTTGACTCG
>DASSZA010000180.1:0-6729 GCA_035703005.1 Candidatus Limnocylindrales bacterium
GTGTTGCGGGTGATGAGCGACGGGGCGCCGAAGTGGTTGACCTCGACCTGCGAGAACGTCTCGACCGTCGAGAAGACGGCCCGACGCAGGTCGCGGCCGAACCCCATCGCGACGCGGGCGCCGATGTACACCGCCGCGACGGATGCGACCCCGAGGATCGCGGTCACGACGAGCATCAGTGCGCCCACCCGAAGGATGTAGTCCGTGTCGCCCTTGACGACGCCGTTGTCGATGATGTCCGCGTTGAGATCAGGCAGGTAGAGGTTTCCGATCGCTCCGACCAACAGGAGCAGGAGCGCGACGGCGATCGGCGCCTTGTACGGCGCGAGGTAGGTCCGGAGCAGGCCGATCATGCCGGGGCCTCCTCGCCGCGACTCTCGGCCATCGCCTCGCTCCTCGCCCGACGGAGGGCGCGGAGCCCGACCAGGAAGCTCTCCAGTTCCTCGTCCGTCATCCGGTCGAACAGTCCCTCGAGGTGCTTCCTGCGTTCCGCCGCCATCTCGCCGAACACGGCGTCGCCGGCATCGGTCCGATGGACGACGATCACGCGGCGGTCGTCGGGTTCGCGGTGACGCTCGACGAGGCCGCGAGCCTCCATGCGGTCGATGATCCCGGTCAGGCTCGCGACCGATACGTCGAGCTCGTCGGCGAGCTTCGACATGGGCAGCGGTCCGTTCACCTGGAGCACGGTCAGGACGTGCAGATGGACGAGGCTCAGCGAGCCACGCAGCCAGTGCTTGAAGGCCCCCGCACGCTCACGCGGACCCCACGAGGTCATCTCATCGAGGAGATCCTTGAGGGTCGTACGGCGCGTCGCCCGTGCGCCCCGCCGGCGTGCCGGGCGGGGATTTACATTCAATGTCACATTGACAATCTACGTGACATGTAGTGACGCCGTCAAGGCGAGGACTAGCTGCGGCGCGCGCCGCCGATCGCCGCGGGGTCAGGCGTGAAGTAGCGGAGCCGGCGCCCGAGGAGCAGTACTTCGCGCTCGAGCAGGGCGACGAGGCCGTCGAGACGCTCGACGGTCGTCTGCGCCTCGAGCAATGCCTGGCGCCGCGGGAGCTCGACCTGGACGATGCCCGACAGCAGGTACGAGAGGACCGTCGGATCGTCCGGGATGTCGAGATCCCGCCGTGTCGGGGGATCGGCGTCGGGCGTCAGTTCCGCCTCGGCGGTCGCCATCGGGTCCGCGTCGGGGTCCGGTTCGCCGACGGTGGCTTCGATCTCGACGCGGATGTCGAGGACTTCAGAGGACTCGCCGTCACGGGCGCGCATGAGGTCGAGGTAGCGGACGAACCGGCGGATCGCCTTGGCCGCGAGGCGCTCGGCGCGGAGCTCGTCGCCCACCTCATCCTCGAGTGGTGTGACATCCGCGATGAGGTACGGCTCCCTCTGCGCATCGACCGAATCGATCGCGAACCGGCCCGTCGCCGCCGCGAGGAGGTCGTATCGGCCGTCGGGATATCGCCCGGCCTCGCGGATCTCCGCGAACGCCCCAACACCGGCGAGCGTAGCGATACCCTTCGTCCCGACCTCGCGCCCATCGCGGATCAGGACGACGCCGAACGGCTGGCCGGTATCGAGGCAGTGGCGCGTCATCGCCTGGTAGCGGTCCTCGAAGATGTGGAGCGGCAGGACGATGCCCGGGCAGAGGACCTGATGCAGCGGGAAGAGCGGGATCTCCATCGCCGCCCGAGTCTAGCCCGGTTCCCGGCCGAAGGCCGCAGCGCGATGGTGAGGGGTCGGCCTCCCCCAGGTGTCAGGGTGTGACAAGCCCGGGAATCCAAAAGCCGCCGGTCGCCCGGCGGCTTTGTCGTCAGCGAGTGGGATGTCGGTCAGTGCGCGCAGCCCCGTGGCGCTCCGCCATCGTCGGCGGTCCGGAAGCTGGAACCGCACCCGCAGGCGGCGACGGCGTTGGGGTTGTTCACCGTGAAGCCTGCGCCCATCAGCGTGTCGACGTAGTCGATCTCGGAGCCCTGCAGGAGCGAGATGCTCTGCCCATCGACGTACACCTTGATCCCGCTTGCGTCGAGGACGTTGTCCTCGGGGGTGGGGGCGTCCTCGAGCATCATCCCGTACCGGAAGCCCGAGCACCCGCCGGAATAGACGTACACCCGCAGCCCGATATCCGGGTTGGTCTCTTCCTTCGTCAGCTCGCGGAGCTTCGTGACCGCGGCGTCGGTCAGGGCGACGACCTGTGGCTGCTGGTCGATCATCGGTCGGTTCGTCCTCCTTGGACGGGGATTGCGCGGGTCGAGTGCCACCGAAGCGGCGAGTGACAACATCGTACGCACGGCAACGGGTTTCGACAAGCGTACCCGCCGAAATCCGATGGTCCTGCGGGCGACAGTCACGTTACGAGACTATGAGTGACACGCTGCCTCTGCTGCGTCGCGAATGGCTGTAGCGACGATCGAATCTGGCGCCGCAGCTGTGACCGCCCCTGAGTCGACCAGATCGACGACAGCACACGGATCGTGAACACGATCAAGCATCGGCAGACCCACGCCGGCAGTCACCTGCCACAGATCCTCGATGACTTGATCCAGGTTCGAGCCGTCCTCCTTGACGAACCAGATGTCCGGGCGATCGTGACGATCACTTCGCAGGACCGCCCGCAGTCCTTCGAGATGCGTCGCGATGTTCTTCGGCAGCGTTCTCACTGGCGTCGTGGCAAAGGGCAGGAACCAGGGTTGTGAGAGCGTCTTGGTGAGGCGGATCTGGAGCTCACAGTCTGGATAGCGAGGCCGTGCCTTACCGTCCTTGATGGACCTGGAAGGTGGCGGGGGCATGAATGCCGGTATCGAAGCAGCGATCGCGGAGACCGAGACCGGGGTACAGCCGCATGCGATCGCCGCGGCGCCGACCGTCCATAGCTCGACGACATCGACAGCGTCGTCGACGTACCGCCACGCGGCTCGGTCTGTTCGTTCCAGAAATCCCATCTTCTTCAGGCGCGGCCAGTAGCCGGCCCGTAGAGCACGGCTGAGGTCGCGCTGGTCCGTCACGACGCGCGGCGCCATGGCCGTTCCATGCCTAGCCCTCGATACGTTCGACGACCGTCGCGA
The DNA here is from genome assembly GCA_035703005.1 of Candidatus Limnocylindrales bacterium. Classification (GTDB taxonomy): domain Bacteria; phylum Chloroflexota; class Limnocylindria; order Limnocylindrales; family CSP1-4; genus SPCO01. The sequence goes on from DASSZA010000180.1 coordinate 3,072, forward strand.
TCCCCTGCCCGACACCGATGCACATGGTCGCCAGACCGTAGCGACCCCCGGTCCGTCGCAGCTCATGGGTGAGCATCGTGATGAGGCGCCCCCCGCTCATCCCGAGCGGGTGACCGAGCGCGATCGCACCGCCGTTGACGTTCACCTTCGCCGGATCGAGCCCCAGCTCATCGATACAGACGAGGGACTGCGAAGCGAACGCCTCGTTGAGCTCGATGAGGTCGAGGTCGTCGACGGCGATCCCAGCGCGTTCGAGCGCCTTGCGGCTGGCCGGCACGGGACCGACGCCCATCACCGCTGGATCCACGCCGGCGACGGCGGTCGAGACCACGCGTGCCATCGGTCGCAGGCCCAGCCCCCGCGCTCGCTCGGCTTCGACGACCAGCACCGCCGACGCACCGTCGTTGATCCCGGAGCTGTTGCCCGCGGTGACCGACCCGCCCTCGCGCTTGAACGCGGGCCGGAGCTTGCCGAGCGCCTCCGTCGACGTGTCCGCTCGCGGATGTTCGTCGCGATCCATCACTGTGACGTCGCCCTTCCGGCCCTGGACCTCGACCGGGACGATCTGGTCCGCGAACCGGCCGACTTCGATCGCGGCCACCGACCGGCGGTGGCTCTCGAGGGCGAAGGCGTCCTGTCGCTCACGGCTGACGCCCCAGCGTTCCGCTACGTTCTCAGCGGTCTCGCCCATCGAATACGGGTAGTGCATCTCGGCGAGCTTCGGATTGATGAACCGCCAGCCGAGCGTCGTGTCCTGGAGCTCGCGCGATCCGCGGTCCCAGGCGTTCTCCGGCTTGGCCATCACGTACGGTGCGCGCGTCATCGACTCCACACCGCCCGCTATGAACACGTCGCCATCGCCGACCGCGATCGCGTGGGCGGCCGCGTTGATCGCCTGCAAGCCCGAGCCGCACAGGCGATTGACGGTCTGGCCGGCGACCTCGACCGGCAGGCCTGCGAGGAGCGCGGCCATCCGGGCGACGTTCCGGTTGTCCTCTCCCGCCTGATTCGCACAACCGAGGATCACGTCCTCGATGACGACCGGGTCGACACCGGAGCGGTCGACGACCGCACGGATCACCAGCGCTGCGAGGTCGTCAGGGCGGACCGAGGCCAGGGCGCCACCGTAGCGGCCGATGGGCGTCCGCACGGCGTCGACGATCCATGCCTCGCGTACGGAGCGGTCGGGATCTCGTGTCATCGCGCCCGATCGTAGCGGCTCGGCGCGAGTCAGACCGTTTCGAGGAACCGATCGGGATGGGCTGCGCCGAGTCGGAGGGCGACCACGACCTCGTCGTGTCCCGCGACGCCCTCGTCGATCGCGATGCGCGCCTCGTCGACGATGGCCGCTTCGATCCGCTCCCGGATGCGATCCGGGCGCATATCGCGCGACGGACCCTCGGCGAACTCGGGATCCACCGGCCCTCGGCGGCCCTCCTCGTACCGATAGAACCCGCCGCCGGTCTTCCGGCCGAGCCGTCCGGCGTCCACGAGACGCTCCTGGACCGGCGAGGGCCTGAGGCGGTCCGGGCGTCCGAGTCCGTCCCAGACCGCACGCGCCGCGGCGAGGTTCACGTCGAGCCCGGCGAGGTCCATCAGCTCGAACGGACCCATCGGAAAGCCGCCGTCGCGCATCGCCGCGTCGATCGCCTCGACGCTCGCGACACCCTCCTCGAGGATGTGGAGTGCTTCGATCGTGTAGGGCCTGTTCACGCGATTCACGATGAACCCCGGCCGATCGGTGCTGCGGACCGGCGTCTTGCCCCATTCGCGAACGATCGCTTCTGAACGCTCCACGACGACCTCGGATGTGGCTGCGCCCGGAACGACCTCGACCAGGGTCATAAGCGGCACGGGGTTGAAGAAATGCAGACCGATCACGCGTTCCGGATGGCCCGCCGCGGCTTCCGCGATCCGGCCGATCGGGAGCGCGCTCGTGTTCGTCGCGAGGATCACATCCGGCCCGGCTTCGGCGTCGAGCGCCCGGAAGATCGTCCGCTTCAGCTCGAGGTCCTCAGCGGCTGCCTCGACGATCAGCGTCGCCTCGGTCGCGAGCGCATCGAGGAGGTGAGCGTGGCGAAGGTTCGACGATCGCCCCTCCACCCAGTCGTCGATCGAGTCGGCGTCGAGGTCGAGACGCGCGGCTCGTCTCGCGAGCCCATCGCGGACGCGCGCCGTCGCGCGCTCGATCGCGTCGAGGTCGACGTCGTTGAGCACGACCTCCCAGCCGGCTTCGAGCGCCACCTGTGCGATGCCCGCACCCATCACACCCGCGCCGACGATGCCGACGCTCGTCACACCGACTTCAGCGCCTCGAACGGCTGGCGGCACCCCCGGCAGTAGAACAGCGAGCGGCACTGCGTCGGGCCGAATGCGCTGTCCATGACGACGTCTGCGCTGTCGCACAACGGGCAGCGCATCTCGGAGGGGTCGGCCGGCGGAGCGATGCCCACCTCACGGAGCGCTGCGCGCCCCGACGGCGTGATGCGTTCCGACGTCCATGGCACCTCGAACGTCGTTTCCACACGGACGTCGCGGTCGAACCGTGCCTCGAGCCGCTCGGCGATCATGCCGCGGATCACGTCGAGCGCGGGGCAGCCGACGAACGTCGGAAGGATGGCAACGTCGATCCTCTCGGGGTGGACGGCGACTCGGTGGATGATCCCAAGATCGATCACGGATAAAACCGGGATCTCCGGATCGGGCACGGTCGCCAGGACGGCACGGACGTCGCGTTCGGTGGTTTCGGTGTCCATCACCACGTCGCGGCCGGATCGCTTCGGCGCACCGACGTGAACTCCCCCCACAGCCAGCGAAACGGTTCGCCGTGCTCGGTCCGGCCGAGCCACGGATCAGCCGTCGCGGGCGCGAGTGGCAGCCCGACGGGGTCGAACGTGTCGCGGACACGTGAGCGCCATTCCTTCTCGAGATCCGCCATCGGTCGGGCGAGGACGCCGGCCTCGACGAGCGACCCTTCGCCTTGGAGTGGCGTGAAGACGGTCCCGGCGTGCGGCCCGAGGGTCTCGAGCGCGACGACCAGACGATCGCGAGGTTCACCCTCGTCCGATGCGAGACGCTCGAGCCACGCCCCGATATGCATCAGGTGGTAACGCTCTTCTCGCCGGAGCTTGCCGACGAGATCAGCGAGCGGCTGCCATGACCCATCGGCAAGGGCTTCGAGCCGGACGGCATCGGCGGTCTCGTAGAGATACCGGCGCGCGATCGTCATCGCCCAGTCGCCGCGGCCGCGATCGAGGAGGCGAGCGTGCCGATAGTCGTCGGGTTCTCGGTCGTAGGCGATCGCGTCTGGATCCTGTCCGGTCACCTCGCCGAGCAATCCGTAGAGCGCCGCGGCGTGCCCGAGCTCGTCCTGCGACAGCGAGCTCATCGCGACGTCCTCTTCGAGCATCGGCGCGATGCCTGTCCATTCGGAATCGCTGAACCCGATGACGAACTCGTCGTCGGCGATGGTGAGGAGCAGCTCGTCGAGGCCGGCGACCGGCGGTGCAGCGGCGGTCATCGCGAGCGGGCCTTCGGCTTCACCTGACCGGCGGCCTCGCGCGCCGCTGCCAGCTTCTCGCGCATCACGTAGCCGCCCGGCTTCTTGAACGAGCGGTCCAGGGGCGGCTGGAGCAGGTCGAGATCCTCCAGGTCGACG
>DASSZA010000156.1:0-20214 GCA_035703005.1 Candidatus Limnocylindrales bacterium
GATGCCCCTCATCCGTCAGCATCCGCGATAGCCAGAGCGCCTCGCGAGGTCGCTCCTGCTCATCGACGTCGGCCTCGCGGCGGCGCGAGTCCATCAGCACGAACCACGCGATCCCCGCCCCGACGACGAGCCCGACGATGAGCAGCCACCAGTTGAACTCGGCGTTCACCGCCGCGAAGTATAGGGACGCCTTCGGGCTCGGGCCCTCGTCACTTCCGTCGCGCGCCATACACTCCCGCGTATGTTCGACACCCCCCCGGATCCGATCGCGTTCTCGATCGGCCCCATCAACATCGGCTGGTACGGGCTCTGCTACGCGATCGGTCTGGCGGCCGCCTACCTGCTTCTGGTATGGCTCGCGCGGCGCGCCGGCGAGGATCCGGACATCGTCGGGAACGGGATCATCATCGTCGCGGTCGCCGCGCTGATCGGCGGTCGCCTGTACCACGTCATCGATCAGTGGCACCTGTACGCCAACGATCCGATGAAGATCATCCTGCCGCCCTACTCGGGGCTCGGCGTGTACGGCGGCATCATCACCGGGACGATCGCGGCTTGGTGGTACGCCCGTCGACGCCACGTCTCGTTCCCGCGCTGGGCCGACATCATCGCGCCCGCCCTCTTCGTGATGCAGGCGATCGGTCGCTGGGGAAACTACTTCAACCAGGAGCTGTACGGGCCGCCGACCACGTTGCCGTGGGGCATCCCCATCGACTGTGCGCATCGGCTCCAAAACGTCTATTCATGCGCAGTGCTGCCCGAGTCGACGCGGTTCCACCCGCTGTTCCTGTACGAGTCGATCTCGGGGGTGCTCGGGGCGATCTTCCTGATCTGGCTCGGATTCCGCTTCCGCTCGCGGCTTCGCCCGGGTGACCTGCTGCTCGTCTTCTTCATCTGGTACGGCACGACCCGGTTCCTCCTCGAGACCCTGCGAGCCGACAACTGGACGTTCTTCGGCATCCCGACGGCCCAGATCGTGTCGCTGATCGGGATCCTGGTCGGCGTCGGCGGGCTGATCTATCGACATCGGCGCGGTCATCCAGCCGATCGACCGCCGGCATACCCGCAGAACGCGACGTGGGGTGCGCTCGGCGCCGAGTGGATGACGCGACCGATCGACGAGCCGTGGGCGAACGTCCCGCCACCGAGGAAGGAGGCGGTCGACTGGGACGCGATCATCGATGCCGACGACGACGCGCCGGCCGACCCTGAGGCGTCGCCGACCGAGGAGGAACAGTCGCTCGACGAGCGGACGCCCGACGAAACCCGGCCCGAAGCGGCTGACGAACGACCAGACCGCCCGACATGACCGGGCCGGCCGCACGCCGGCGTCGGCCGCCCCCGGGTCGCATCGCGCCGGAGGCCATGGCCGCCGCACGTGGCGGTGCGGTCGAGGGACTCGCGTGGCTGGGACGAGAGCCGGAGGCCAAGGCCTCGCTCTTCTATCGCGCCATCCGTCTGCTCGTGCGGTTCCTCTGCTTCGTCGTCTTCCGCTTCCGGATCACGACGTCGGGGCAGGAACACATACCCGCGGGTGGCGGCTACCTGGTCGTGGCCGCCGCCCATCGCGGCTGGATGGACCCGTTCGTCGTGATGCACGCGCTGCCTGGCGAGCCGCGCGCGTGGTTCCTGGGCAGTGCGCCGTCGGCCCTGACCTCGCGAACGCGGGAATGGCTGGCACGGTCCGTGGGTGGGTTGCTGCCCGTCTGGCGCGGCGGGGTCGGCATCGACGCCCATGTCGCGTCCGCGAAGGCGGTCCTCGCCAACGGCGCCGTGTTCGTCCAGATGCCGGAGGGAACGGTCAGCGGACCGCCTGGTCGATTGGGCCCGCTGCGAAACGGTTGGGCGATCATCGCGATGCGGACCGACGCGCCGATCCTGCCGATCGCCATGGCAGGGACCGAGGAGCTTTACGTCGGTCGGCGGATGGCGTCGCGTGTCCTCCCGCCGACGTCGGTTCGGGAGCTGGCCGCGCTGCCGGCCGATGCTCGACTGCCGGAACCTGGCTCGCGCGAGGAACTCGCGCTTGCGCGCGTCCTCAGCGACGGGCTCGCGAAGCGACTCGGACCGGCGATCGAGGCGCTCTACCCCGGGACCGTCGACCCGCCTGATCATCAACGGCGGCTGCGGGACCGGTTGACGTGGCTGCTGCTCCGACCGGGCCGCTTGGACCGCGAGTGACGCATCGGTCGAAAGCTCGCTGGAGCATAGGTATGGATTTCGATGGGTCGTCGGTCATCCGACCGATGGCATGCGGTGTCCCTTTGCGTACGTTCCGGTCGTGGCAGATGCCACGGAGCGAAAAGGAGCGAACGATGCAGGCGACACAGCAACAGACGCTCAAGGAGCCGCGGACGGCACTTGCCGCGGTCGTCCTCGCCGTCGCGTTCTCGACCGGCACGGTCCTGGGCCTGGCGATCGGCGTCAGCGGCCCGAAGTTCGGCCCTACCGTCACAGCTGCGCCGATCGGCGACCGCTCGTACGACGCCATCGAGGAGACCCGCGCCGCCAGCGGGCTGCTGACGATCGCCGGTGATCGGTCGTACGACGCGATCGAGGACGCTCGCACCATTCGTGGCGTCAGTGCTCCGGCGGGAAAGAGCTTCCACGCCCCGGGGGCTCACGGCCCCCTCGAATTCGATTGACCCATGCGGTCAGTCCCCGGCACGCCCGAGTCGTTCGCGACTCGGGCGTTCTCATGACCCGAACCCTGTCCACGCACCCGCCGTCCGAACCTATACTCCGCCGCGATGCGCTACGTCGAGTCGGTCCTCGACCTCGTCGGTAACACGCCGCTCGTCCGGCTCAGCCGGATCACCCGGGACCTCGGCCCCGCGGATCGCCAGCCATTGCTGCTCGCCAAGATGGAAATGCTCAACCCCGGCGGGTCGGTCAAGGATCGCATCGGCCTGCCGATGATCGAGGCGGCGGAGCGAGCGGGCCTCCTGAAACCCGGCGGGACGATCATCGAGCCGACCAGCGGGAACACGGGACACGGCCTCGCGATCGCGGCGGCGCTCAAGGGCTATCGCTGCATCTTCGTGATGGCCGACAAGCAGTCGGTCGAGAAGCAGGCGCTGCTCCGTGCGTATGGCGCGGAGGTCGTCCTTTGCCCGACCAACGTGGCGCCCGAGTCGCCGGAGTCCTACTACAGCGTCGCCGCGCGGCTCGCTCGCGATATCCCCGGCGCCTTCAAGCCGGATCAGTACTGGAACATGGAGAACCCGGGCGCACATGAGACGACGACAGGCCCGGAACTGTGGGATCAGACCGAGGGCCGGCTGACGCATTTCGTCGCCAGTGTCGGTACGGGCGGGACGATCTCCGGTGTCGGGCACGTCCTGAAGCAGCGCAACCCGGCGATCCAGGTCGTGGGCGCCGACCCGGAGGGATCCGTCCTGTCGGGCGATGTCGCGCGCCCGTATCTGACCGAGGGCGTCGGCGAGGACTTCTTTCCCGGCACATACGACGCAGCGGTGATCGATCGCTGGGTGCGGGTCAGCGACCGCGACGCGTTCGCGATGGCGCGTCGGATCACGCGCGAGGAGGGGATCCTCTCGGGCGGGTCGGCCGGGACCGCGATGGTCGCGGCTCGGGAGGTCGTCCGCGACCTGACCGCGGCCGAGGGCGGCCGAGAGGCGGTCGTCGTCGTGCTGCTCCCTGACACGGGCCGCAACTACCTGTCCAAGCTCTACAACGACGAGTGGATGCGGAGCAACGGGCTACTGCCGACGACCGGGTCGTCAACCCGCATCGACGCGTTGCTCGCCGGCCGCCACCACGCGCCGGATCGACCGCCCGTCATCCTCGCCCGGACCACCGAGCGCGCCGGCGACGCGATCGAACGCCTGCAGACATACGGCGTCAGCCAGCTCCCGGTATCGGAGCGACCGGAGGGGGATGAGGTCGCCGGGCTCGTCGGCGCGATCAGCGAGAAGGGGCTCCTCGACCGTGCGTACCGGGACCCGTCGGTCGTCGACCGGACAGTGGGGGAGGTGATGGATCCGCCGTTGCCGCTCGTAGACGCCGGGGCGACGCTTGATGAGGCGTTCGCCCTCCTCAGCGACGCGACGACCGCCCTGGTCGTCGTCCGCGGCGGTCGTCCCGTCGGCATCGTCACGAAGCTCGACCTCCTCGAGTACCTCGCGCACCTCCGCGCCTCGGCGGGCTAGCCGTCGATGCCGACGGTCCCATCGATCGCCACACAGCGCTTCGAGCTCGTGTCGATGTCGCTCCCGTTCATGGAGGCGCTGGCGCGTCGCGACCTCGGCGCCGCCGAGCACCTCATCGGCGCAAAGGTCCCGACCCAGATGCCGGACGACCTCGAGCACTTCCTTGAGTACCGGATCCTCGACCTCACGGTCGAGCCCGCGTGGCAGCCGTGGCTCGGCCGCGCGATCGTGCTCGACGACGCGCGCGCCGGTCGCCGGGTCATCGGCTCGGTCGGGTTCCATTCCCCGCCCGACGCATCGGGCCAGGTCGAGATCGGCTATCGGATCGAGCCTGAGTTCCGGCGTCAAGGGGTCGCCACCGAAGTCGTCCGCGCGCTGTTCGAGTGGGCCTGGCGCGAGCACGGCGTCACGCGTTTCCGCGCATCGACCTCGCCGGACAACATCGCCTCACAGGGTGTCCTCGCCAAGTTCGGGTTCGTGCAGACGGGCAGTCAGATGGACGAATACGACGGTGAGGAGCTCGTGTTCGAGCGCGAGGACTGGTCGCCCAGCAGCTAGATGGCGCGCGGTGCCATCATCGCGCCATGCCACGCGACGATGACCAGGGCGAGCTCTCGTTCGAGACGATCGCGGTCCATGCGGGAGCCGAACCCGACGAGCTGACCGGCGCTGTCGCGCCGCCGATCTACCAGACCTCGACGTACGAGCAGGACGCCGTCGGCAAGCCGCGCCGCGGTTATGAGTACGCACGCTCGCAGAACCCGACACGGGATCGACTCGAGCGCGCGGTCGCCGCGCTCGAAGGCGCCACGCACGGGTTCGCGTTCGCGTCGGGGTCGGCGGCGACGGCGGCGATCGCGCAACTCGCTGAACCCGGCGACGAAGTAGTGGTCGGGGATGACGTATACGGCGGGACGTACCGCTATCTGCAGAAGGTCCGCCTGCCGGGTGGCAATGTCGACTCGACCTTCGTCGATCTGACCTCGGGCATGGACGCGCTGTGGGAGGCGCTGTCCGAGCGAACTCGGCTCGTGTGGTTCGAGTCGCCGACGAACCCGCTGCTCAAGACCGTCGATATCGCCGAGGTCGCGAGGACCGTCGAACGGCGCGGGGCGGAGGGCGGTCGGCGGCCACTTGTCGTCGTCGACAACACGTTCGCCTCACCCGCGATCCAGCGGCCGCTCACGCTCGGCGCGGACATCGTGTTCCACTCCGCCACGAAGTACCTGGCTGGCCACTCGGATGTCGTACTGGGCGTGGCGGTGACGTCGAACGAGGAGGTCGCCGAGCGGCTTCGCTTCTTGCAGAACGCCATGGGTGGCGTGCCCGGTCCGCTCGACTGCTTCCTCGTGTTGCGCGGACTCCGGACGCTCCATATCCGGGTCGAGCGACACCAGGCCAATGCCCGTGCCGTCGTCGAGTTCCTCCGGTCGCGCGACGACGTCGCCGAGGTGCGCTACCCCGGCTTCGGTGGGATGGTCTCGTTCCTGCCGGCCGCCGCGGGGTCAACCAGCGGCGCGGCGCGGGCCATCGCGATCGCGGAGAGTACGAAGTTGTTCACGCTCGCGGAATCGCTCGGGGGGGTCGAGTCGCTCATCGAGGTCCCCGCAGCGATGACCCACATGTCGGTATCCGAGACTGCTTTGGCCGTCGATCCGGCACTGATCCGCCTGTCCGTCGGCATCGAAGGTGTCGACGACCTGATCGCCGACCTTCGTCAGGCGCTCGACTCCGCCTAGCCCGGGACGGTCGCAGGAGGCCCAACGGTCAGGCTGACGACCTCGGTCGCGGTCGACTTGCCCTTGAGATCGAGACTCCGCCGTTCGAGCGATGGGTCGAGCGCAGCCGCCAGGGCTGCCTCGACAGTGACGAGCAGTTCACCGGCCTTCGCGGCGCTGCCGAGCCGTGCGGCGATGTTGACCGTGTCGCCCAGGGCGGTCAGGTCCGTGTGTTTCTCATCACCGACCGCGCCGACCCACGCCACCCCGCTCGAGACGCCGACCCCGACGGGTGCCCACGGCCCGCCGACGTCCTCGTGGCCGGTGGCGCGGAGCATCGCAAGACCGCTCTCGACCGCGCGCAGCGCATGCCGGGGACCAGACATCAACGGGAAGTAGAACGCGACGATCTCGTCGCCGACGAACTTATCGACTCCGCCGTCGTGGGCGAACACGATGTCGGCGGTCGCGGAGTAGAAGCGATCGATGAGGGCGCGGAACTCGGCGGGCGCCATGCGCTCGGCGAGGGTCGTCGAGCCCCGTATGTCGGCGAACAGGTAGCTCCCGTCGATCTCCGCGCCGCCGTGGTGCTTCTCCATGTAGTCGAAGCACGCATTGCAGACGTTTCGGTTCTTGACCGCCGGACGCTTGTTCATCGCCCGCATCAGGGGCGCGGCAGGACCGGCAAACGGGGCCGCACACAGCTTGCAGCGCGGCCCGTGGGGCAGGTGCTTGAAGACGCGCCGGGCGCGGGTCTCCATGGCGTCGCCGCGGGTCAGGTATTCGCGCCAGAACGTCTCGCTGTCGTCGATCGGTGGCCGATCGGTTGACATCAGGCGTTTAGCCTACTCCGACCGGGTGCGTCAGCCTCCCGCCATCGCGGGGAGCAGGACCAACGTGTCGCCGTCGCCGACCTGTGTCTCGAGCGCCTGGAGATGCCGGACGTCGGTGTCGTTGAGGAACGCGTTGACGAATCGGTTCAGGTCGCCGTCCTGGGTAAGGAGCTGCGACTCGAGCCCGGGATGTGCATCGACGAGGCCGCGGATCACCTCGCGGACGGTGCCACCCGGGACGCTGACGAGCTTCTCCCCGCCGGTCGCGGTCCGCAGTGTCGGCGGGATACGGACGGTGCTCATGACTGCGTCTCGAGCCACGACTCGAACGCGGAGAGGCTCGGCCGGAGCACCGGAGCGAGCCCGACGCCGTCCGGGACGCCGAGCGTTCGCGCGTCGGGCGTCTTGAGCCCGTTGCCCGTCAGCAGCGCGACGACCTCGTCGCCCTCGCGGATGACGCCGCGACGCCGTGCGGCCGCGACCGCGCCGAGCGTCACGCCGCCCGCGGTCTCGGGGAAGATGCCCTCGAGGCGGGCGACATCGCGGATGTGTGTCGCCGTGGTCTCATCGGCGATGGCCTCGATCGAACCGCCGCTGTCGCGTGCCAACTCGACCGCATAGCGCCCGTCGGCCGGATTGCCGATCGCCAGCGAGCGGACGATCGTGTCCGGCTGGCGGACCGGTTCGATGACGTCGGTCCCGGCCTCGAACGCGGTCGCGACCGGCGCGCACCCGGCAGCCTGGCCGCCGACGAAACGGATCGGCCGCCGCTCGATCAGGCCGACCTCGGCCAGCTCCTCGAACCCGCGCGCCACCCTCGTGAACATGGCGCCTGAGGCCACCGGTGCGACGACGACGTCGGGGCTGCGCCAGCCGAGGGACTCGGCGATCTCGTACGCGAGTGTCTTCGACCCCTCGGCGTAGAAGGGCCGCAGGTTGATGTTGATGAAGCCCCAGCCGGTCTCGTCTGCGATCTCGAGGCACAGCCGATTGACGTCGTCGTACGTCCCGTCGATCGGCACGACCGTGGCCCCGTACGAGAGCGCGTGATCGACCTTGGCCGTCTCGAGATCCGCCGGGATGAACACGTATGCGGGGAGGCCCACAGCCGCCGCGGCCGCCGCCGTCGCGCCGGCCAGATTGCCGGTCGACGCACACGCGAGAGCCGGGACGCCGAAGTCGACGGCGCGAGCGGCCGCGATCGCGGCCGGTCGGTCCTTGAAGGAGAGCGACGGGTTCCGGGTGTCGTCCTTGATCCACAGTCGTTCGACGCCGAGCGTCGGGCCGAGTCGGTCCGCCGGGACGAGCGGGGTCGAACCGACCGGAAGGGAGCGCGCCGGTGGCGCGTCGACAGGGAGCAGTTCCAGGTAGCGCCAGATGCCCGCTGGCCGCGCCGCGATCGCCTCGCGGGTCAGCGTCGTCGCGACCACGTCGTAGTCGTAGGTGACCTCGAGGGGGCCGAAACACGCCGGACACACGTATGCCACCGCGAGCGGCTGGGAACGGCCGCAGTTCCGACACGCCATGCCCGTGATCCGCTGGGCGCGGCTGGCCGTCGCGGCGACGGTCGCGGGCGTCGAGGTCCTCGTCGGGGGCGTCAGGGTCGGTACGGTCACGGTCGGTCTCCAGGTCGCTCACGGCGACGGACCGGTCGGATGGGTCAGACCCTTGTCGTTCCTTGGGACTCCGGAGAGACCCGTATCACGCAGGAAACCTGCCCCGGACTTGGCACCTTGCCGACCTCGCGTCGGTAGGTTGTCGTGGCGTCAACGGGCCGGTCCCTCAGCCATCTCTTGATACGTGCTCTTCGGTTGTGTGCGGATGCTACGGGTCGCGGTCGGTCGCGGTCAAGGCGCAGGCCCGCGCGTGCGCGTGCTCGTGCGTGTGCGGCGCCGTTGCGTCAGATGCACGAACCGTCGATCGATCGAACGGCCCCGACCGCTCGTTCGACCAGCCTTGCACCGGATGCATCAGGCGTCGACGGACCGCACATGCTCGATCGCTCCGTCGACCGTTCGTCACCTGGTGCAGACTGCGCGCCGTCCGGCCCTTTCCTTCGCGGCGCCGCGCCCCGCGGCGGCCCACCGGCTTGCCGCATTGCGTCACATGCACGAACGGTCGAACGATCGAACGGCCCCGACCTCCTGTTGGACGGATCGTGCGTCCCATGCATCAGGCGTCGACGGAGCCCAGATACTCGATCGCTCCGTCGACCGTTCGTTCACCTGATGCAGATCGCGCGCCATGGCGCTTCTCTTTGCCTTGGAGGGCGCCGCGCCTACCGGTCCTTGAGCACGATCCAGGTCGTCTTGAGCTCGGTGTACTGGTCGTGGGCGTGGACCGACTTGTCGTGACCGCCGAAGCCGGACTGCTTGTAGCCACCGAACGGCGTGGTCATGTCCCCCTCGGCGTACGCGTTGACCCCGACCGTCCCTGCCCGGATCTCGCGAGAGACGCGATGGGCGACGTTCAGGTCGTCGGTGTAGATCGAGGCAGCCAGCCCGTACGACGTGTCGTTCGCGATCGCGACAGCTTCCTCCTCCGTGTCGAACTCGATCACCGACAGGACCGGCCCGAAGATCTCCTCCTGCGCGATGCGCATGTCGTTGCGTACGCCATCGAAGATCGTCGGCGGGACGAAATAGCCACCTGTCTCCTCGAGGATGCGCTCACCACCGGTGACCAGCCGCGCACCCTCAGAACGCCCGACCTCGACATACCCCAGGACGCGGTCGAGTTGCTGCCGCGAGATCAGCGCACCGATCTTGGTCGCCGGATCGAGTGGATCGCCGACCGGCCACGCGGCGAGCTCGGCCTGAAGCGCCTCCAGCAGCTCGTCCTTCTTCGATCGGTGCACGATGAGTCGGGAGCCCGCGCTGCAGTTCTCACCCATGTTCCAGAAGATCGCGACGGCCGCGTTCGACGCGACGTTGGCCATGTCGGTCACATCGCCGAACACCACCTGCGGGCTCTTCCCGCCGAGCTCGAGGAGCACCCGCTTGAGGTTCGACTCGGCCGACCAGGCGAGGAAGCGCCGCCCGACCTCCGTCGAACCCGTGAACGCGATGAGATCGACATCAGGGTGCCTACCGATCGCGGATCCCACCGAGTCGCCCGGTCCCGTGACGACATTGAGGACACCGTCGGGGATCCCCGCTTCCGCGCCGAGCTCGGCGAGCCGAAGGAGTGAGAGCGACGTCGTCGACGCCGGCTTGATCACCACGCTGTTCCCGGTCGCCAGCGCCGGCCCGAGCTTCCACGCGGCCATCTGTGCCGGGTAGTTCCACGGCACGACCGCGCCCACCACGCCGACGGGCTCGCGCGTGATCGTCGCCACGACACCGTCCGGTGACGGGGCGACCTGCCCGTACAGCTTGTCGATCGCCTCCGCGTGCCAGCGGATGCACGCGGCCGTCTCGGGCATGTCGAGACCGACCGTGTCGCTGATCGGCTTGCCGGCGTCGATGGTCTCGACGAGGCCGAGCTCGCGGGCGTTCGCATCGATGAGGTCGGCCCAGGTCTGCAGGATGCGCTTGCGTGCGCCCGGGTCCATCCGCGACCAGACGCCGCGATCGAATGCCGAACGTGCGGCCGCAACGGCCGCATCGACGTCGGCGGGGCCGCCCTCGGCGACCTCGGTTATCGACTGACCTGTGGCCGGGTTCTCCGTGACGAAGCGGCGTCCGTCGCGCGCCGGTCGGAAGTCGCCGTCGATGAAAAGGTCGGTCCGGAGTCGAAGGTCCGCGAGCTCGCTCGCGGCCTGTTCGCGATCGGGGATGAGCGTTTCGGTCATGAAGCTTGTCCTCGGGAACGGCGATCAGCGGGTGACGGTGACGGGACCATGGTACGGCGGCGCCCCCGTCCGTCGGAACCGGGTCGCAACCGAACCGCAACGTGGTAGCATCCGTCCCGCGCGACTGTGGAAGCCGACTCCCGCTAGCGTCACCGGGTCATCCTGATGCATCGCCAGCGGTACGCGCGGCCGGTCGATCCGTGAGGTGATCGCCCGCGCCAAGGAGTCCGCCCATATGGCAACCACCCGCCCGCCCGCTCGGCCGGAACACCCGCCGACACCGATCAGGCCCCGAACGACCCCGCCCCTCGGCCGACGCGTACTCGCGAATCTGTCGACCGCGGAGCTCGTCGAGGATTCGATCCGGGCTGGCGAAGGACTGATCGCGGCCGAGGGGCCGCTGGTCGTCCGCACTGGTCATCACACCGGCCGATCGCCGAAGGACAAGTTCATCGTCGACGAGCCGTCGAGCACCGACAAGATCTGGTGGGGCGAGGTCAATCGCCCGATCAGCGAGGAGCACTACGACCGGCTTCGCGCGCGGCTCGTGGCGTACTGCGCGGAGAAGGACCTGTACAGCCAGGATCTGCTGATCGGCGCCGACCCGCACCACCGCCGCCGCCTCCGGGTCTACACCGAGACCGCCTGGGCGAGCATCTTCGCCCGCAACCTCTTCCGGCGGCCGCGCAAGACCGACCTCCACGGATTCCAGCCCAACTTCACGATCATCAACGTGCCGTCGTTCCACGCGGACCCCGAGACGGAGGGGACGCGCAGCGAGACGGCGATCCTGCTCCATCTCGAGCGGATGGAGATCATCATCGTCGGCACCGAATACGCGGGCGAGATCAAGAAGTCGGCCTTCACGGTCATGAACTACCTGATGCCCGACGAAGGCGTCCTCCCGATGCACTCGTCGGTCAACGTCGGGTCCGAGGGCGACAGCGCGGTCTTCTTCGGTCTGTCAGGGACGGGCAAGACCACGCTTTCGGCCGACCCGGAGCGGCGGCTGATCGGCGACGACGAGCACGGCTGGGGCGACCGTGGCCTCTTCAACTTCGAGGGCGGCTGCTACGCCAAGACGATCCGCCTCTCGCCCATGTATGAGCCCGACATCTTCCAGACGACCCGCCGGTTCGGGACGATCCTCGAGAACGTCGACGTCGATCCGGTGACGCGGGAGCTGGACCTCGATTCAGAGCGGTTCACCGAGAACACCCGTGCTGCCTACCCGCTCAACTTCATCGGCAATGCCGACGCGACGGGGATGACCGTCCAGCCCAAGACCGTGATCCTGCTGACCGCCGACGCGTTCGGCGTCCTACCGCCGATCGCGAAGCTGACCCACGCTCAGGCCGCGTACCACTTCATCAGCGGGTACACGGCCAAGCTCGCGGGTACCGAGGTCGGCGTGCGGGAGCCGAAAGCGACGTTCTCGGCGTGCTTCGGGGCGCCGTTCATGCCGCGTCACCCGGGCGAATACGCGCGGATGCTGACCGAGCGACTCGAGCACCAGGACGCCGACGTGTGGCTCGTGAACACGGGCTGGACCGGGGGTCCGTATGGCGTCGGCGAGCGGATGAACATCGCCCACACGCGCTCGATGGTGCGCGCTGCGCTCGATGGGCGGCTCGCCCACGTCCACACGAGGACGGACCCGACCTTCGGGTTCGAGGTGCCGCTCCGCTGCCCGGATGTGCCGGCGTCGTTCCTGGACCCGCGCTCCACGTGGAAGGACCACGACGCGTACGACCAGTCGGCGCGCCGCCTCGCCGCGATGTTCGTTGCGAACTTCAAGGCGTTCGAGGACGGCGTCACCGACGAGATCCGAGCGGCCGGCCCCATCGTCCCCGATCCCGACGCGACGGGCCTCCAGCTCGCGGGCCCCGGCGAAGGCTGATCCGCGTTTCGCGCCTAAGGGGATGCTCGGCGCGCAGCGCCTGGAACTAAGGGTGGTCCGGCTCCAGATCTGATGGGTCGGGCGATGGCAGCGGCAGGTGCCGTGCCTACGGTCGAAACACGCCAAGAAGGCAGTGCACGACCGAGGAGCACGACCGATGTCCAGATCCCTGTCCCGCCCCGATGGGCGCGCGATCGCCCTTTTCGCGACCCTGAGTCTCGCCATCGCGGCATGCCACGCGACGGCTGCCAAGCAGGCGATCGCGACCGACGCCGCGCTGTACGGCGTCGACGCCATGGCTCCGGCCCTGCATCGGTCGGACCTGGCGATCCTGACCGCCGACGCCGCTGCGGCGCGCGAACGTGGCGACTGGCAGAACCTGCGCCGGTTCCAGGCGGCCCTCGTCGACCGCGTCGGTGCTGCGGCCATCTCCGCTGTGCGCTCGGACTACAAGCGAACGCTCGTCGACCTTCGTGCCGCCGACGTGCGCGGCGACGCACGCGTCCGGGCTGCCGTCCGCGTCCAGCTGCGGAGCATCTGCGGTCCAGGCAGCGTCGTCCGGGCCTTCGAGACGTGCGATCTCGTCGCCACGACGTGGGGACGGTGATCACGTCGGGGTACTGACCCTCGAGCAAGGTCGTGGGGACGACCGCCGCCTATGATCGATCTCGAGATGCCCGCCCGGCTGTCGAGCCCGATCCTGATCGGCCGCGTCGCTGAGATGGCCGCGCTCGAGAACGCGCTCGACCGGGCCGAGGCCGGGTCCCCCGTGGTCGTCCTCGTCGGCGGCGAAGCTGGCATCGGCAAGAGTCGCCTCGTGGCGGAGGTCGCGGATCGGGCGCGGCGCCGGGGCGAGCTCGTGCTCGAGGGCGGGTGTGTGAGCATCGGCTCCGAGGAAGGGCTGCCGTTCGCGCCGATCGCCGACGCGTTGCGCGGGTGGCTTCGCTCGCCCGATCGCGGCCCGCTCGAAGCCGTCATCGATCCTGCCACCCGGGAGCTCGGGCGCCTCGTACCGGAGCTCATCGCTGGTGAGAGCGACGCCGTACTCGCCGCCACGCCCGCCGAATGGGCCCAGAGCAGGCTATTCGATGCGTTCCTGATCCTTCTCGAGCGGCTGGGTGAGCAGCAGGCCATCGTGCTGATCGCCGAGGACCTGCACTGGGCGGATCGTTCGACGCGCGATCTCCTGTCGTTCGTGGCTCGGCGGCTTCGGGCGGAGCGTGTCCTCGTGATCGGGACCTACCGCTCTGACGAGCTCCATCGCCGCCACCCATTGCGTCCCTGGCTCGCCGAGATGGAGCGCCTCGCGCACGTCGAGCAGATCGAGCTGCCTCGACTCGAAGCCGACGAGGTGGCACAGCTGGTCGCCGCGATCGACGACGAGCAGAACGTGTCGCCCCAGCTTCTCGACGCGGTCAGTCGTAGGTCCGAGGGAAACCCGTTCTTCGCCGAGGAGCTGGTCGCCGCTGGAGCGGGCGCGGGCGAGCTGCCCGCGCGTTTGCGTGACGTTCTCCTGGGTCGGATCGGCTCACTCAGCGAGGACGCTCGGCGACTCCTTGCCGCCGCGTCGATCGCCGGTGGTCCGGTCGATCACGCGCTTCTCGGGACGGTCCTCGCCTACGACGATGAGCGCCTTGTCGGGGCTCTCGAGGAAGCGATCGGAGCGAACCTCCTTGTCCCTGCGGGTGCGGATGGGACCGGCTATGCGTTCCGCCACGCGCTGCTCGGCGAGGTCGTCCAGGACGAGCTCCTCGCGTCCGAGCGGCAGCGTCTCCATGGCGCCTACGCTCGCGCCCTCGCGGGCCGGACGACACCCGACGGGGCGGCTGGCGCGAGCCATCTCTCGGCACTCGCTGTCCACGCGGCGGCGGCCGGTGACTCCGCGCTGGCGCTCCGTGCGTCGATCGCTGCGGCGCGCGCAAGCGCCGCCACATCGGCGCATTTCGAGGCGGCGCGCGCGTTCGAACGTGCTCTCGCGTTGTGGGACATCGTCCCGGAGGCCGACCGCCCTGCCGACGAAGACCACGTGGAGTTGCTGTTCGAGACCTCGGGTGCCTTCCAGACGGCGATCGAACCGGAGCGAGCCCGCGAAGCAGCGCGGGCTGCGCTGGCAGGCGTCGATCGCGACCGGGAGCCGTTGCGGGCCGCGAGGCTCGAGGAGCGGCTGGCGTGGGCGACGTACCTGACCGGAGATCTGTCCGACGCGATCGGCCTCATGCAGCGTCTCGGGGATCGTGTCGAACGGATGCCGCCCTCGATCGAGGGGTCGGGATGTCTCGCGACCCTCGCCACCTTCACGCTGTACGCGGGCTCGTACCGCGAAGCGGCGCTGATCGCCGAACGCGCTATCGCGATGAGCATCGCCAGTGGGGCGAGCGGCCGCGACATCGAGGCGATGGGTGCGCTGGGGGCCGCGCTGGCGCTCGAAGGCGATTGCGAGCGGGGGCTTGGGATCCTTCGGGCTGGGCTGGCCAAAGCCAAGGTTCTTGGCGATCCGATCGCGATCGGCATGGCGTATCTCGGCCTCGCGAGCACGCTGCATGACTGCGACGCCCTCGCGGAAGCGGTCGAGACGGGTCTCGAAGGGTCGGAGTGGGCGCGCGGGTCCCGCTACCCGGGATTCGACACGATGCCCGTCGAGTCGCTGGTGCCGCTCGGGCGATGGCCTGAAGCGGACGCCATCCTCTCCAGCGTTGCTTCCGAGTCGGATGAGGGAAGCGGAGCGCTATGGAACGCAAACTTCGCCGCCGTCATCGCGGTGCGCTCTGGGCGGGCGGATGACGCACGAGCGCTGCTTGGACCAGCGAGATCGGCGACGGGATTGCTGAGCGACGCAGCGTTCGCGGGAAATCTTGCGGGTGCTTTGATCGAGTGCGCGCTGCTCGACGGCCGCCTGGACGACGCTCGATCCGCTGTCGACGAGGCTCTCGAGTGGCTGGCACGTGGGGACGACGTGCGCTTCAGGGCAAGGGTCCTGCGACTTGGCGTCACGGTGGAGGCAGAGATCGCGGGAATCGCGCGGGCGCGTCGCGACGCGGAGGCGGAGTCGCGAGCCCTATCCATCGGTCACGCACGGCTCGAGCGACTCCGTGCGCTGCTTTCGGGAAGGAACGCCACGAGCCCGGTGTTCGCGGAGGCGCGCGCGAATCTCGGGCTGGCCGAAGCCGAGGCGACCCGGCTGGTCGATCGTCCCGATCCGACGGCCTGGGACGCGGCCGCCGACGCTTTCCGGTCACCGCGTCGACCGTACGAGCTCGCCTGGTGTCGATTCCGGGCCGCGGAGTCGATGCTGATGCTGCGCCAGCCCCGCAACGACGTGGTGGCCGTCCTCGCCGAGGCGTGGCAGCTCGCCGTCGAGATCGGCGCACTGCCCTTGACCGAGACGATCGAGCGCCTCGCAAGGATGGCTCGGCTGGCGTTGCCGGCGGCGGAGGCGCCATCGGTGTCGGACACCGAGCCGATCTCAGCGGAGGTCGAGCTCGACGCGGATGGCGAGCAGGTATCCGACCCGTTCGGCCTGACGGCCCGCGAGCGCGAAGTGCTCAGGCTCGTCGCCGCCGGTCAGACGAACCGCTCGATCGCGGCGTCGCTGTTCATCAGCGAGAGCACGGCGAGCGTCCACGTGTCGAACATCATCGGCAAGCTCGGCGTGTCGAACCGGGTCGAAGCCGCCGCCGCGGCCGTGCGCGCGGGCCTCGCCGGCTAAGCGGTACCCGCGCGTCCTTGGATGTGGTCAGGCCGCGCTGGACGTCGACCGTAGAAGGGTGATCTCGTCGAGTGCGGCGTCCGACGAGGCGCCGAGCGCCGCGACGACCGTCGCCATCATGGCGAGCCAGCCAAGGAACAGGAGTGCAGGGACGATCGCCACGAGGGCGACGCCGACGATCTCGACGGTCATGCCGGTTCTCCGATGGGACGCTCGACCGCGCCGCCCACGTGGCGCAGCACGAGCCAGACGATCACGACCCCGAGCGCCAGCGGCGCGAGCATCAGGCCGAACGGGATCGCGAGGAGGATGAGGAGGATGCCGATGAGGGCTGCGAGCTGGGTCATGGTTGCCTCCGGTGGTTTCGTGGTGGTTCGCATCCTCTGCTCCGGCTCACGTCGTCACCATCGACGTCCGTCCATCCGGCGCGTCCACGAACGTCCGCGCGTCAGCGCCTAGAATCGGAGGACCAACAGGAGGACCCATGGCCCGCGACAAGGTCACCGTCATCGGCGCCGGCAACGTCGGCGCGACCACCGCTCAGCGCATCGCCGAGGCCGGCCTGGCCGACGTCGTGCTCATCGACATCGTCGAAGGCCTCCCGCAAGGCAAGGGCCTCGACCTGGCCGAGGCGGCCCCGGTCGTCTCTCACGACGCGAGGGTCGTCGGCACGAACGACTACGCCGACACGGCCGGGTCCGATGTCATCGTCGTGACCTCGGGCCTGGCTCGTCAGCCGGGGATGAGCCGCGACGATCTCCTGACGAAGAACGCGGGCATCGTCCGGTCGGTCGTGCAGCAGGCAGCCGCCGCGTCGCCTGACGCGATCATCGTCGTCGTGACCAACCCGCTCGACGCGATGTGCCATGTCGCCATGGACGCGTCGGGTTTCCCGCGCGAGCGCGTCATCGGTATGGCGGGTGTGCTGGACAGCGCTCGGTTCCGGACGTTCATCGCGCAGGAGCTCGGTGTGAGCGTCGAGGACACACACGCGTTCGTCCTCGGTGGTCACGGCGACACGATGGTGCCGCTGTCGCGCTATTCGACGGTCGCCGGCGTGCCGATCACCGAGCTGCTGTCGGCTGACCGCGTCCGCGCACTCGAAGAGCGGACCGCGAATGGCGGCGCCGAGATCGTCGGTCTGCTCAAGACCGGTTCGGCGTTCTACGCGCCGGCTGCGGGGGCGTTCGAGATGGTCGAGGCGATCCTGCTCGACCGGAAGCGCGTCCTGCCATGCGCGGTCCGGCTCCAGGGCGAGTTCGGGGTCGATGGGCTGTTCGTGGGCGTGCCGGTCGTCCTCGGGCGGAGCGGGATGGAGCGCGTGTTCGAGATCGAGCTGACCGACGATGAGCGTGCTGCATTCCAGCGCTCGGCCGACGCCGTGCGCGAGCTGGTCGAGGTCCTCGCCAAGTAACCGCACCGGGCCCGACGCCACGGTCCCGCGATCGCGGGCGGGATCGCCCAGGCTCAGCTCACGACGACGAGGTTCGTCCCACCCGGTGGCTCGATGGTCGCCGCCCGTTCGCGCGACCGCGCGATGGTCCTTGCGAGCGCAGTTCGATACGTCGCGTCCGTCTCTGGGAGGGGCACCTCGTCGAGCTCGCGATCGAGGACTTCGCACAAGCGGCGGTACTGACGAACGACCTGCGATCGGCTCCCGGTCGCTCCGTGGACCGCGATGAGCACCTCGTGTGCCTCCTCGCGTAGCGGGTCGCGCGCGATGAGGCGTTCGGCGGCGACGCGGGCGTGCTCCTCCTCGCCATCGGCGAGACGCTGCCGGGCGACGATCGCCAGCGCGTCTTCGTACCAATCGGCGAGACGTTCTCGCTCTGCGGCGAAACAGTCGTGCCCGAGCCCTTCGGCGAGATCGCCGGCGTACAGCGATACCGCGTTCTCCGCGTGGGTCGGCAGGTCGTCGGTACATGCCTCGAACATGGCGATATCGAGACTCCGGATCGCCTCCGGTCGGAGACCGACCGTCTCCGCGTCGCATTCCAGGATCCCATCGACGAGCAGACCTGCAGCCGCGAGGGAGGTCCGCAGCTGGTAGAGCGCCTGGCGGAGCGGGCCGGTCGCAGCGACCAGCGATTCCGGCCACAGGTCGGTGGCGATCGCCTCCCTGGTACGTGGGCGGCGATTGACGGCGAGCAACGTAAAGAGTGCCTGGACGTGCCGGCCGATGAGCCGGATCTCCCTGCCGTCGGCCGTTCGGATCGTGACACGGCCAAGCAGTGTGATGTCCAAGCCGGTCCCTGTCCGCGGACGTGGCGACACGGCATCCCCTCAGCGCGGTCACGACGTCCGGCCCGTCCCCCCGGGGGCCGGACGCCGGGACTCCATCGGGAGGCCCCCAGACCCCTCGATCTTCCCCCCTGATCGCCCCGCGGCGCCCCCGCGCACGTCGGCGCGATGACGTTGATGGTGTCGCGCCGAACACCGCCAGAGCACCGGGTAGGCGACACGCGGACTGTCGGCCAGCCGACACTTCGTGCGCTTGTACACTGCGGCGACCGTGCCGATCGCCGTCATCGCGTTCGACTTCGACCCCCTCGTCCACCTCGGGTCGAGCCTCACCGTCCGCTGGCAGACGCTGGCGCTTGCCCTCGTCGTGTTCGTCTGCCTCGCTGCGACGGGCACCCTCGCGCGCCGAGCACGGCTTCGGGCAGACGACCTGGTCTACATCGCGATCGGTGCCGCGCCTGGAGCGATCGTGGCGGGCCGCATCGGCTATGCGCTGCTCGTGCCGGAAGCATTCTCCGCAGGTCCGATGTCGCTCCTCGATCCCGCGGTCGGTGGGCTGGAGCTCGGGCTCGCCGTCGTGGGTGGCATCGCGACGGCGGCGATCGTCGCCGTGCTGCTCGGGTCCCCCGTGGCCCGTTGGGCGCACATCGCCACGATCCCCCTGCTCGTCGCCATCGCCGCCGGAAAGCTCACCATGGTCCTCGGCGGAAGCGGCCAGGGCAGCTTCTTTGACGGCGCGTGGGCGACCGCGTTCCTCGGGCCCGGGCCGTGGATCTCGCTCGCGCCGGCGGTCCCGTCGCACCCCGCACAGGTCTACGAGGCGGTCGGTGCCTTGCTCGCCGCAGTCGTCGTGCTCGGCGTCGGCTCCGTTGGCGCCTTCCGGGCTGGGGACGGGACACGTCTGCTCGTCGGCGTCGCGGCGTGGTGCATCGCCAGGGCGGTCGTGACCACGGTCTGGCGGGATCCCGACGTCGTCGGCCCGTTGCCCGCCGGTGGCGTACTGGCGCTGCTCATCGCGACCGGAGCGATCGTCGGGGCACTGGTGCTAGGTGCCTGGCTCCCGCGGCGTTCGGCCGTCAGGGACGAGGGCGCATCGCCGGCCTGGCCGGATCCCGAGACCCGTCCTCCGTTCTGACGTATCGTGGTCGGGTCGATGCCCGAGACGAGGACCCTCCCATGACACAGGTCGCCGAGCCCGATCGCTCCACCCGTTCCGAACCCAGTCGCATCAACCATTGGATCGGCGGCCGCCTGGTCGAGGGCACCTCGGGCCGGCATGGTGACGTCTACGACCCCGCTGCGGGACACGTCCACAAGCATGTCGATTTCGCGTCGGTCGAGGAGATCGACGCAGCGGTCGCGGCCGCTCGCGCAGCCTTCCCGGGCTGGCGGTCGACCTCGCTCAGCAAGCGCACCGACATCCTGTTCAGGATCCGGAACCTCGTCGACGAACGGCGCCACGCCCTCGCGGCGCTGCTGACCGCCGAGCACGGCAAGGTGCCGTCGGACGCTCTCGGCGAGATCGCGCGCGGCATCGAGAACCTCGAGTTCGCGTGCGGCCTGCCCAATCTCCTCAAGGGCGGCTTCACCGAGCAGGCGAGCACGGGTGTCGACGTCTACCAGATCCGCCAGCCGCTGGGCGTCGTGGCCGGGATCACGCCGTTCAACTTCCCCGCGATGGTCCCGATGTGGATGTTCGCGACGGCGATCGCGTGCGGCAACACCTTCATCCTCAAGCCATCCGAGAAGGACCCGTCGGCATCGATCTTCATCGCCGAGCTGCTCAAGGAGGCTGGCGTCCCGGACGGCGTCTTCAACGTCGTCCACGGCGACAAGGTCGCGGTCGACGCG
>DASSZA010000216.1:0-13803 GCA_035703005.1 Candidatus Limnocylindrales bacterium
GCTATGCCGTGGCGGGAGTCGACGAGGTCATCGTCGTCTTCCGCTCCCCGTTCGATCTGGAGACGATGGAACGGATCGGCGAGGTACGAGCCGCACTCCAGGACTAGCTCGGCCCGGCGTCCTCAGCGGTCGTTCGCCGCCACAGCTCAGCGGACAGGAGCTCGGCTACGACCGCGGCGACGATCGCGCGCTCGAGCGGTCCCTCGGACTGCGGGAGCTCGATCGTCAGGGCCGCGCCATCCACGGGCGAGCCGATCACGACGGTCTCGCCGCCACGGCGTCGGATGGTGTCGACCACCTCGCCATCCAGCTCAGACCCGCTGAACAGCAGCGCCCGGTGACCGGGAAGCGCCAGGTAGACCGCCGTGTGGAGCCAGTCGGCGGTGTCGTGGGGCACGGCGGGTTGCCGGGGAGCCTCGCGCAGCATGAGCGCGGCCTGGTGGACGAGTGCTGCGTCGGCGTCGTCACCGAGCACGTCGATCGCCATCCGGCCTTCGAACAGCTCGACAGCGGCCGGCAACCACACGTCGCGCGCGGCCATCACCGCCTCGAGGCGAGCGACGGTGGGCCGCAGCGACTCCACTGCCCACGCCGGATCCGCCCACCGACGGATGAGCATCGCGCAGACCGCGAGGGTGGCACGGAACGTGCGCGTGGCGATCCCCGCGCCCTCGGCACCGGCGAGCAGCGGCAGGACATGGTCGGCCTCGACCGCAAGGGCTGACGCCGGCTCATTGGTCATCGCGATCACCCGACCGCCGCCGGTCCGATACCGACGCGCCGACTCGACCGTCTCGCGCGTCCGTCCGGACGCCGAGATCGCGACGAGGACCTGGCCAGGCGACGGCGGTGTCGGTGCGGCCGACGACGCGAGCTCGGGCCACGCCGGGATCCCGAGACGGCGCGCTTCGGATGCCGCGGTCAAGGCCGCGTACCGTGAACTACCGAGACCGGTGAACGCGATGCCCGTCGGTCGATCGCCGATGCCGACGAGCGGTCCGCCCTCGGCCGCGTACGCCTCCAACGACGCGGCGAGTGCCGCAGGACCCCCTGCGGTGTCCTCCCGCAGCTGCTGGACTCGGTCTGGCGTCACGCGGCCGCTCCTTCCGGGAACAGAGCCCGCATCCCCTCGATCGGCGCGTACATCCATGTCGGAAGGTACGTCGCGGCATAGACGAACTCGTACAGCTCCTTGTCTACCTCGAAGGCGTGCAGCAGATCAGGGTCGATGTCCGCCCAGACGCGCCGTTCGAGCAACCCCGACCGATATGCCTCCAGGAACCGCTCGCGTGCGCGCAGGATCCATCCGTCCAGATCGAGACCGACGTGGCCGAGCGGGCCACCGTTCGCAGCCTCAGCCCGGCGACGGGCGCTGCGCGCCACGTGGTCGAGCGAACGGAGCATCGATGCCACGTCGCGCAAGGGGGGCCGATGCGCGCGCCGTGCCTCTGGCGGGCTGAGCGGCTCCCCTTCGAAGTCGACGATCCGGAAGCCGTCCTGGGCGATCAGCACCTGACCCAGGTGGTAGTCACCGTGAGCGCGGATGACTTCGGGAGCCGTCGGTAACGCGTCGATCACGCTGATCGCCTCGGCGATCCTCGGCGCCAGATCTCGCAGCAGCGTCGCGGCTTCGCCTGTGGCCGCATCGAGCGCACCGGCGAGGTGTCGATGAGCGGCGACCGCCCACTCGCGGACCTCGTCGCGGGTCGCCTCGCGCGGCGCGAATCCGGGCACCCCATGCGCGTTCTGGACCGCGGCGTGGAGGCCGGCGGTCAAGGTGCCGAGGTCCGCGGCGATCTCCGTCGCGTACTCGAGGCTCACCTCTCCTGGCGAGGTAAGCCACGCCTCGAGCATGCCGGCGATCGATTCGAAGGCGTCCGCACCATCCGCCACGAACTCCTCGAGCATCGCGACGGTCGTCGGCTCGCCGCGCTGGAGGACGACCTCGGCGTAACCGGCAAGCCGGGGCACGGCCGGGAACTCGGCCTCCTCGCTGAGGAACGCGGTCATCTCGAGATCGGGGTTGAGCCCGGGCTGGAGCCGGCGGTACGCCTTGAGGAGCAACGCGTCGCCAAGGACCACGGATGTGTGCGACTGGTCGGCAGCGAGATCCCGTTCAGGGCCTGGGCCGTCGGGGGCCAGGTCGGCGAGCGCACGTGCGGGACGACAGACGAGCGCGGCCGTCGGCGGGACGCGGGGGTCAGGGCGTGCAGGGAGCGACGGCACGGTCCGTCCCTCGCCCATCGCCACGGCCAACGCGCGCCACAGGTCGTCGCCGGGTCTCGCCTCGCGCAGCGGCTCGCCGGTCAGGGCCAGCGTGTACAGCTGACGACTCCTGTCATCGAGCGTGACGGTCGCGAGCGCGAGAACGTGCCGGTTCACGTCGTCGAGGACGAACGCCTCTTCGAGCTCGATGCGTTCGACCGAACGGCCCTTCGCGCCGAACCAGCGCGCCCTCGCCGTCTCTTCGGGATCCAGCGCCGAGACCGCGGCAGCGACCTCGGCGCGCGTCGGAGCGGCGACCTCAGGTCCCCGAGTTGATCATCACGTGCTTGACGAACGTGTAGTCCTCGAGCGCGTACTTGCTGCCGTCCTTGCCCCAGCCGGTCTGCTTGACGCCGCCGTGCGGGGTCTCGGACGTGAGCGTGAAGTGCTCGTTGATCCAGACGTGCCCGAACTCGAGGTACTTGGCCACGCGCATCGCCTTGCCGATGTCGGTCGTGAACACCGATGATGCGAGGCCGTATGGCGTGTCATTCGCCCAGGCCAGCGCCGTCTCCTCGTCCGAGAAACGCTGCACCGTGACCACCGGGCCGAAGATCTCGCCCTGGATGATCTCGGACTTCTGGTCGGGGCCGGCGATGACCGTCGGCTCGTAGTAGGCGCCGGCGCGGTCCGGCCGGTTACCGCCGACGACGATCTCGGCCCCGTCGCGAGCGCGATCGACCATGCCCTGGACCTTGTCGGCCTGGGCCTGCGCGATGAGCGAGCCCATCTCGATGTCGTCGCCTTCGGCTGGGTCGCCCCACTTGATGGTCCTGACCTGGTCGGCGAGGGCGGACACGAAGTCGTCGTAGACACCAGGCCCGGCGAGGACGCGGGTCGCGGCGGTGCAGTCCTGCCCGCTGTTCCAGTACCCGGCGAAGCGCAGGGTCTCCGCTGCGAGCTGGATGTCGGCGTCATCGAACACGATGATCGGCGCCTTGCCACCGAGCTCGAGGTGGAGTCGCTTCAGCGTGTCGGATGCGATCTTCGCGACATGCTTGCCGGTGACGGTATCGCCGGTGATCGCGACCATCCGGACCTTCGGGTGACCGACCAGCGCGTCGCCGATGTCGTTCCCGGATCCCGACAGGACGTTGACGACGCCTGGCGGCAGGATGTCCGCGAGGATCTCGGCGAACGCGAGCGCCGTGAGCGGCGTGCGGGCCGATGGCTTCAGCACGACCGTGTTCCCGGTCGCGAGGGCGGGGCCGAGCTTCCATGTCGCCATGTACAGCGGGTAATTCCACGGTGCGATCGAGGCGACGACGCCGATCGGGTCGCGCCGGATGATCGACGTGTGGCCCGCCGCGAACTCGTTGGCCGCGAGACCATCCATGACGCGCGCCGCGCCGGCGAAGAAGCGGAAGAGGTCGACCGACGTCGTCATCTCGTCGATCGCGGCGCCGACCGGCTTGCCGGCGTTGGCGCTCTCGAGTCGACCGAGCTCGTCGGCCTTCGCCTCGAGCGCGTCGGCGATCTTGAGCAGCAGCAGTGAGCGGTCCTGCGGCGTCGTCTTCTTCCAGGTTTCGAACGCGGTCTCCGCCGCGTTCACCGCCCGGTCGACGTCCTCCTGCGAGCTCGCTGGGACATTAGCGATGACCTGGTCGTTGGCCGGGTTCACGACTTCGGCCGTACGACCGTCGGCCGCGTCCACGAAATCGCCGCCGATGAACTGCTGGTACGTCTTGGTTCGTTCGAGCGTCTCGGTCACGGGGGTGCCTCCTGGGCGTGACGGGTCGAGTCAGAAAGTCTGGTCATCCTAGACCCGAGACGTGTGGCGCGTCCCGCAGGGTGGGCGCCGCCGACGTCACGGCCCGATCGCGTCAAGCGGGGCGCAGCACCATCAGCGCGACGATGACGGCGACGAGCGACATCTCGATGGCCGAGAGGAGGCGTGCGCGTGGCTCGGTGAGCAAGGCCATCAGGCGCGGATCGTCACCGGCCTCGAGCGCCTCGCGCACGCTCGCGGAGCGCCCCCTCCAAATGACGGCGCCTATGAAGCTGACGACGACGAACAGCATGATCGATGCCAGCACCCATGGCTGTGTGAGGCTGTAGCCGTTCGCGATCGCCAACGGTATGCCGGACAGCCCGACGACGTTCGCGCCGACGATCTGGAAGCGGAAGTCAAAGCGATCGCCGATGCCGAAGATGATCCGGCGTCGTGCTGGGTCGCTTTCCGCGATCGCGAGCTGGGTCAGCGTCTTGGTGCTGAGGAACCCGGTCACGTAGAGGAGTGCGCCTCCTACGTGGATGAGTGCAAGGACGGGTCGCACGACGTCCACGTCCACATCCTAGTCGCCCCGCTATGCCCTTCAAATCCGATCGCGGTCGATCGTCGGGCTTGGTCCACCGGATCGACGATCTGCCATCCCCACGACGGCGTCACGCATCGGGTGCATGACGCCGAAGTGCATGTCTCACGACTGCCGCCGGCCCCGCACACGTGAAAGCGGTGCCACCGGCGGAGGAGGAGGGGATCCGCCGGTGACACCGCCCTCGTCTGCGGCTCCGGAACGCCGCGGGGTCTTCGCTCTCCTACGTACCCCCTGGCGATGTAGGAGCAGAGGCTCGCACGGGGAACGTGACCGGAAAGCCGGACGCTTCCGGTAGCTCGCTTGCAGCCCTCTTACGGAGCGCCGCGCGCCGACGGGTCAGGCGAGGACCGGCTCCCCCGCCCTTGCCACTTCCTCGATCAGGTCGGCCGCACGGACGGTGCCGGATGTCGACTTGATGCGTGCCGACATCGCGGCGAGGCGATCGGCCAAGGCGCGGTCGCCGAGCAGGCGGTCGATCGCATCGGTGAGCTCGTCGTCATCGAAGCCGTAGGTCGACAGCCGCTTGCCGAACCCGGTCTCGTCGACGCGTTGCGCGTTGTCGACCTGGTCCCAGAACAACGGCAGCACGATCATCGGCTTCCCGTGGTGGAACGACTCGGTGACGGTGTTGTTGCCGCCATGCGTGATGACGAGATCGACCATCGGCAGGATCGCCGGTTGGGGCAGGAACCCGTCGCCGGTCTGGTTCTCATGGAGCGTGATCTGGTCGGCAAGCGGACCCTTCGACACGATGACCCGGTGCTCCGTCTTCGCCAGCACGTCGACGAGACGCTGCATCAACGCCACGTCGGCAGATCCGAGCGAGCCCAGCGACAGGTAGATGAGCGCTCCGCCGCGCGAAGCGAGCTCGTCCGGTAGCTGGTAGCTCGCCTCGGGCGCGCGGACGGTCGAATCGAGCCGATGCCAGTTCGGGCCGAGTGCGTTCGCCCGCTCGTAGTCGGCCTCCGCGGGATACGAGTAGAGATCAAGGAACGGCGACTCGGCGATGAACTCCGGTCCGAGGTCGCCGTACGTCAGCCCGGTCTCGCCGTGTTCGCGGCAGAAGGCATCGAAGTCGGCCCACATGTCGCCGTGCGTGCGCCGCACCTCTTCGAGGAACGCCGGCCAGTCGCTCCGGTCCGCGACGGGATACCCGCTGCTGAACGGCGCGATCAACGGGTCCTTCATCTCCATCGGGTTGCACGACACGATCCGGACCCATGGCCGCCCGCTCGCGCTGATGGCCGGGAAGGCGACGACGTTGTCCTCGACGATCACGTCGGGCGCGATCTCGTCGAAGATCTCCGCGAGGCGGGGATCCACGTATTTCGAGCCATCGATCAACGCCTGCCAGGTCGGCGCGATGAAGTCGCCGAGCTGCTCGAGCGTCGGCTTCCGGAAGACCGGGGCCGTGTCACGGATGAAATCGATCCAGAACTGACCGGGCACCTCGGGCTCCGTGGGAGGCGGCCCGAGCCGCATCAGGCGCTCCTCGAACCCCTTCGCCTCGAGCGTCCCTGCGAACGACTCCTCGACGATGAACACGACTCGATGGCCGCGCGAGCGGAGGACCTGGCCGATGCCGACACAGTTGTTGGTCGGCCCGAAGGCACCCTCGGGAAAGAAGACGATCGTTCGCGCGTCGGTCACTCGAAAACCCCTCCGTCTTGCCGGTCGGTCGCGAATCTACCGTCCCAGGACGAGCGCGATGACGAGCGTCGCGGCGGCTGCCACGGCGACGACGAGGTCGATCGGCGTCCAGCGGATCTCGCGGTAGTGCGTCCTGGTCCCCGACCCGAATGCGCGCGCATCCATCGACACGGCCATCCGGTCGGCGTGACGGATCGCAAGCACGAGCAAGCCGACGAACAGCGACGGATGCCAGCCGCCGCGCAACCCTCGGATCCGCCGCGCCTGCCGGAGCGTGGCGAGGTCCTCGGACAGACGGGGGATCGCGCCATACGCCGCCAGCGCACCGTATGCGAATCGCGCCGGGACGTGCGCCTGCTGGACGAGTGCGTCGGTGAGCCGCGTCGAGTCGGTCGTCAGCGCGAAGACCGCGCCGACGCAAGCGATCGCTGCGACGCGCAGCATGATCGAGACGCCGGCGACGAACGCCTCCTGCGCGATCCGGATCGGGCCGACCTGGAGAAGCGTGATCGTCGTCGGGTCGCCGTTGGCCGTCGAGAAGAGCATGTTCGAGAGCCCGATCGCGAGCGCGGCCAGCCACACGGGCGCGAGCGTCCGGCCGAGGACGAGCGGCGGGATGCCACCGATCGTGAGGCCTGCGGCGAGCGCCACGGCCGCCAGGATCACCGGCGGCAGCGGGTGCAGCGTCACCGCTAGACCGATCAGCCAGACGATCGCGATGCCGAGCTTCACCACCGGACTCGTCCGCCCGAGGGGGCTATCGATCTGCGAGTCGCCGAGTTGGAGGCGCTCGGCGATCACCCGGTCACCTCCACCGCGACCGGCTCGTCGCGGATGATCCAGCCTGCCTCCATCTCGACGACGCGCTGGGCGACATCGCCGACGAAGCGCAGGTCATGGGTCGCGGCGATCACGCATGCGCCGTCGTCGAGGTGCTCGGCGATGATGCCGAGGAGACCCTCGTAGCCACGTCGGTCCTGACCGAACGTCGGCTCATCGAGGACGAGCAACCCGGGCCGGCGGACGAGGACGCACGCGAGCGACAGGCGCCGTTGCTCGCCCCCGGATAGCCGGTAGGGACTGCGCTCCTCGAACCGCTCGAGCGGCAGACCGAGCCGCGCCATCAGTTCGTCGACGCGAGCCAGCTCGTCATCTGTGAGGCCGATGCGGACCTCCTCGCCGACCGTCTGACCGAGGAACTGCCGCTCGGGTTCCTGGAACACGTACCCGGCGTGGCGCGCGAGCGTCGCGGCCGGCATCCTCGACGGATCCTCGCCCGCGAGGTGGATGCGGCCGTGGTCCGGGCGGAGGAGGCCGACGAGCAACCGGCCGAGTGTCGTCTTGCCGGACCCGTTCGGACCGACGAGGGCGATCCGCTCCCCTGCCTCCGCCTGTAGCGCGATGTCGCGCACGACTGGCTCGCCGCGTTGATAGCCGAACCGAACGCCGTCCGCCTCGACAAGGACGTCGCCGTCTTCGCCCGTGCCGGACGCCGTCAGGCGGCGGTCGAGCCCGTCGCCTGGCAGCCAGATACCCGCGGCCCGCATCGCCTCGGCAGAACGTGCCAGGACTTCTGTGGGCGTCCCGACATCGATCGGGCGGCCGTCATCCCCGAGCGCGAGGACGACGTCGGCCAGCGGCCAGGCGCGATCCACGTCGTGTTCGATCAGGACCTGGGTCGTCTCTCCGACCGCTCTGATCGCCGAGAGGGTTGACATCAGACGGGACGCTGCCTCGGGGTCGAGGTTGGCCGTCGGTTCGTCGAGCACCAGGAGCCCAGGGCTCGGCGCCAGGGCACCGGCCAACGCGAGGCGCTGTTGCTGTCCGCCCGAGAGCTTTCGAGAGCGGGCGCGCTCCATGCCCCCTAAGCCGACCTCGGCGAGCACCTCGGGGACTCGGTGGCGCATCGCGTCGCGGTCCCAACCACGGTTCTCGAGGCCGAAGGCGACGTCGTCCTCGACCCGTTCCATGACGAGCTGGGTCGTCGGGTCCTGGAGCAGGAGCCCGACCCGCGCTGCCACGCCCACCGGCCCGAGCGCGAACGCGTCGTCCTCGTCGAGCTGCAGGGATCCCTCGACGGCCGCCGGGATCTGGAGGGGGATGAGGCCCGCGATCGTGAGCGCGAGCGTGCTCTTGCCGGACCCGGATGGTCCGACGATCAGCAGGACCGCACCGGGCGCGACGTCGAGGTCGATGCTCGCGACAGCGGGAAGGTCGGCCCCGGGATAGGTGACCGCAAGATCCCTGGCCCGGAGCGCGACCACTGTCAGTCCGGGAATCCTTCGAGAACGCCGGCCCGCTTGAGCGCGCGGTGGAGGGCGACGGACCCACCCGCGACGAAGACGATCGCGGAGATCGCCATCGCGATGCCGCGGATGATCTGGATGAGCGGGTCGACCGTGGCGTAGTAGATCGCCCAGTCGTGGATCCATGCCGCCGCAGCGGATGCGACCGCCGCGATCGCGAGCACCGTGAATGACCAGTTGCGATAGAGCGTGAAGGCGAACACGAGTTCCGCGGCAGCTCCCTGGACGAAGCCGGACAGCAGGGTGTCCGCGCCCCAGGCGCTGCCGAGGAACGCGGAGACGCCCGCAGCGACCATCTCGGCGAATAGCGCCGCGCCCGGCTTCCGGATCACCAGCGGGGCAAGCACGGCCGGGATGAGCCACACCGCATAGAACAGGTCGCGCAACGGGGGGAACACCGCGTCGAGGGCCACGAACGGCCCGTACCACACGAGCCCCCAGACCCAGAACACCACACCGAACGCTACGCCGATGACCGCTGCGACGACGATGTCGCGCGTACGCCAATGCGTGTCGGGAACCGTGGTAGGCGTCGTCGCGCCGATCGTCGTCATCCGTCCGAACCTCCTAGAGCATGTCCACCAGAACGTCACCGGGCCCGGGGACGGGGTTCTGGAACGGTGCTGGCCTGCTTCCTTCGCCGGTACGAGCCGGATCAGGTTCGGCGGGTCTGTGGCGATCGCCACACTCTCAGCGCTCGATGCGCTCCCCGGAGGCGGTGTTCGGTTGTGGCGAGAGCCTAGCACGCTCCTCCAGCCAGGCGATCACGTCGTCCACGACGTCGAGGCCCTCTGGCTCGTTGTGGAGCTCGTGCCGGAGGCCCGGGTACGTCCGCCGTTCGACGCCCGGCACTCCCTCGAACACCTCGGTCGCGGACGGCGGGACGAGGCCGTCGTCCAGACCGTGCATCACGAGCGTCGGGCCGCCGATCTCGTGCGCAAGTTCCCGGACCCGCGCCTGCTCCCGGACCGCCTCCGCGCCGAAGCGGAAGGTGTTCGTCGAGACATTCAGCGGATCTGCTCGAACCTGGCGGCCGACCTCCGGGTCGCGCGACAGCGTCTCGGGCCGGATCCCTTGGCCCAGCGAGACGCCCGGCGCGATACGGGCGCAGAGCGGTGCGAGCGCGAGCTTCCATCTCGCCAATGTGGAGTCGAGACCCGGCGCGGAGAGCACCGTGAAGTCGGGCCGGGGTCGCCCATCGATGAGGTAGCCGGCAGCGACGAGGCCGCCCATCGAGTGTGCATAGAGGACGACGGGACGGCCGTCGGCGCCGGCCCTGACCGCCGCGAGTCGCTCCTCCAGGTCGTCGTGGAACCGGCTCCAGCGATCGATATCGCCTTTGGGGCCGCCGCTGCCGCCGTTACCGCGATGGTCGTACGCGTGCGTGTCGATCCCGGCGGCAGCCAGGTGATCCCCGACATGCTCGTACCGCGCGGAGTGCTCGCCGAGCCCATGGACGAGCAACAGCGATGCCCACGCATCGGCAGCCGGCCAGTGGCGTGTGAGGAGCTCCGTGCCGTCCGGCGTGACGACACGACCGATGAGCGAGGTCATGAGGCGGCTAGGATGCACGACGCATGGGTGTGTCGGACGGTTGGGTCGAACTCGGCGACCAGGTCTTCGTGCGCCGGTACGAGTTCTTCGACCAGAACATCGGCCTGGTCCTTGGCCGGGCCGAGGCGCTCGTCATCGATACCCGTTCCACGTACGCCCAGGCCCGCGAGATCCAGGAGCACGTCCGCGAGCTGACCGACTCGCCGATCGGCGTCGTCGTCGACACGCACGGCCACTTCGACCACGCGTTCGGCAACGCGGTCTTCCGGCCGGCCACGATCTGGGGCCACGAGCGCTGCGTGTCGTTCATGGTCAGGACCGGCGAACGCCGGAAGCTCACGATCGCTCAGGAGGAGCCAGGGATCGCGGATGAGCTCCGCGAGATCGTGATCGACCCGCCGGACCGCGTGTTCGCCACACATGCGACGGTCGAGGTCGGCGGTCGCGAGGTGAACCTTCGCTTCCTGGGACGCGGCCACACCGACCACGACATCCTCATCGACGTCCCGGGGACCGACGTGGTGTTCGGCGGCGACCTCGTCGACAACGGGAACGTTCCGTTCTTCGATGATGGCTACCCGCTCGAGTGGCCCGCCACACTCCAGGCGCTCGCGGGACGGGTCGGCTCGGATGTCGTGCTCGTGCCGGGCCATGGCGACCACGGCGGGAAGGCATTCCTCGATGCGCAGATCGAGTCGCTGGCGAAGCTAGCCGATCTCGCACGTCGGGTGGAAGCCGGCGAATCGCCTTTGGACGACGCGGTCGCCCAGCACCCGTTCCCGGAGCACCCGCCCGAGGACGCCCGCCGGGGGTTCGAACGGGCGCTGGCGCAGATCCGCGGCGAGCTCGACGGCATCGAGACGCGTCAGTGACCGAGGTCCTCTGGGACGTCCGAGTCTTCGACCCTGAGGCGGGCACCGCGGCGGAGCGCCAGGCGATCACGTTCGAGGGGGATACCGTCGTCGCGATCGCGGATGCCGTCGGGGAGCCGCCCGAGGGCGCGCACGACCTGCGCGGCGCGACGGTCCTGCCCGGGCTCATCGACGCGCACGTTCACGTCGCGTCAGACACGAGTCGCAGCCCCGGGTTCGGGCCGCCGCCGGCACAGCACGGAGAGCCGCCTCGGCCCGCAGGCGTCGCGCAGTACATCCTTGCCGCCACGGCCGACCGCTTCCTCCGATCAGGGTTCACTACTGTTCGTGACGTCGGCGCCTACGACGACGAGGTCCTCGCGCTGCGAGTGGCGATCGACAATCAGCTGGTTTCAGGGCCGCGCGTGTACACGTGCGGCCGGATCATCTCCGCGACGGCTCCCGGCGGCGAGATCTTCCAGTCGATGTACCGCGAGGCGGACGGCCCATGGGAGATGCGGAAAGCGGTGCGTGAACAGCTCAAGCGCGGCGCTGAGTTCATCAAGTTCATGGCGACGGGCGCGAGGTCGGTCGTCCTCGAGGATCCTGAGCCCCCGCAGATGACGCTCGAGGAGATGCGGGCGATCGTGGACGAGGCGCATCGGATGGGCAAACGCGTCGCCGCTCATGCCGAGGGGCTCGAGGGGACACGATGGGCGCTCGAGGCCGGAGCCGACACCATCGAGCACGGACTCGCGCTCCATCGCGAACCGATGCTGCTCGACGACATGGCGGAGCGTGGGACCGTCCTCGTCCCGACGATCTCGAC
The DNA here is from genome assembly GCA_035703005.1 of Candidatus Limnocylindrales bacterium. Taxonomy (GTDB): domain Bacteria; phylum Chloroflexota; class Limnocylindria; order Limnocylindrales; family CSP1-4; genus SPCO01. Next base: position 11,774 of record DASSZA010000216.1, read on the forward strand.
GTTCCACGACCTGGCTGAGCGCTTCGCCAACATCTTCCCGGCCGTCCTCGTCGAGCAGGCGAAGCGCCAGCTCGAGGAGGCGATGCGGACGGTCGATACGGCTCGGCGCGCGGGCGTGACGATCGCCCTGGGTTACGACAGCGGGCCGCCCGGCTCTTCTGCTCAGGAGCTGATGCGGTTGCTCGAAGCGGGTCTTAGCGTGAGCGAAGGGCTCCGGGCCGCCACGTCGGGCGGCGCGGCCGCACTCGGACGGGGCGACCTGGGCCGACTGGCAGTCGGGTCGCGTGCAGATGCCGTCGCCGTCGATGGCCGGCCGGACGAGGATCCAACCGTCCTTACACGCCCCGAGGCGATCCGACTGGTCGTCGGCCGAGGCAGGGTCTTCGTGAACTAGGCCGGCACGCCGCCTCGCCGTCCACCGGGCGGCCCCGTGAGCTGTCGCCAGACCCCCCCGCGGCGACTGTTACTTCACTTGTTACGACTGACCGCGGAAAGGCCGTTCGATGGTCGAATGGAACATGCCAGGTTCCGACTGGCGGCGGAGCTCCTCGCTCCGGACCACTCGACCGTCAGTCGTTACACGTTATGTTCCAATCGCCGCCGGCGCGCGCAGTCGCGGCCCGCTGTTACATGACGTGTTACGGCCGACGTCTGGAAGGGCTTTGGGCGGTCGCCTGGAACACGTGATGTTCCACATGGCGACTGAACACGCGGTTACCGACGGTTCAGCCGTCAGTCGTTACATGTGATGTTCCAAGCGCCGCCGGCGCGCCGCGAACGCCCGTCGGCGCTGCCTACTCGTCGAGGACGAACGTCACCAGCATGTTCACGCGGTAGGCCACGATCCCGCCGTTCTCGATGTCGACCGACTGCTCCTTGATCCACGCAGAGCGCACGTTACGGAGCGTCTTGTTGGCACGGTCGATGCCCTCGTTGATCGCGGCCTCGAAGCTCTCCTCGGATCGCGAGCTGATCTCAGTCACGCGTGCGACCGACATGTCATCACCTCCTGGTGGGTGAAGGGGGACGACGAGAACCTTACCCCTGCGTCACGCGGACGACCCAACGGCCCCTCGCCTCGCCGGCGAGGATCGCATCCAAGGCGCCGTCGAGCGTGTCGAGCGTCACCTCCGCGCAGCCGACCCCGAGGTCGCGCGGGCGCAGGTCCGTCGCGAGACGGTCCCACACTGCCCGACGCCGCTCGATCGGCATGGCGACCGAGTCCATCCCGAGCATCGCGACGCCTCGCAGGATGAACGGGAAGACGGTGGTCTCGAGCTTCGGGCCGCTCGCGTTGCCACTCGAGGCGACCGCGGCGCCGCGTCGCAGCGTTCGTAGCACGTACGGCAATGTGGCGCTCCCCACGGCGTCGACCGCACCAGCCCACCGCTCGGACTCGAGCGGCTTGCCCTCCGCGGTGACCTCCTCGCGCTCCAGGATCCCGACCGCGCCGAGCGACCTCAACCGATCTGCCTCATCCGCCTTGCCGGTAGCGGCCCACACCTCATGCCCACGCTCGGCGAGGATCGCCACCGCGACGCTCCCGACCCCGCCGCTCGCGCCGGTCACGAGCACCGGGCCATCGCCCGGCCGAAGACCGTGGTCCTCGAGCGCGATGACCGACATCGCCGCGGTGAAGCCGGCCGTGCCGATCGCCATCGCGTCGCGCGTCGAGAGTCCCTCACCCAACGGCACGACCCAGCCCGCCGGAACCCGCTCGTACTCGGCAAAGCCACCGTGGCGCGCCACGCCGAGGTCGTAGCCGTGCGCGACGACAGGCACACCGACCGAGATCGACGGGTCGCTGCTCGCCACGACGGTCCCGGCAAGGTCGATGCCCGGGATGATCGGGCTGATCCGCGCGACCTTTCCGTCGACCTTCGTCGCGAGGCCATCCTTGTAGTTGACGCTCGACCACTCGACGCGGACCTCGACCTCACCGTCGGGGAGGTGGGTCTCGGCGAATTCGCGCACGCCGCGCTCGACCCGTGGTCCGGATGGATCATCGACGCGCTCGGCGACGTAGGCAC
>DASSZA010000249.1:0-3448 GCA_035703005.1 Candidatus Limnocylindrales bacterium
GCAAGAACACCGAAGCGATCCTCGCCACGACCGAGCAGAGCGCGCTCGAGCACTACCGCATCGGGCAGAACGTGAAAGCCTTCGTGCTCGAGGTACGGCGCTCGGTCCGCGGCCCCCAGATCTTCGTGAGCCGGACCCACACGGGCTTCCTGCGACGGCTGTTCGAGCTCGAAGTGCCCGAGATCCACAGCGGTACGGTCGAGATCAAGGCGATCGCGCGCGAGGCCGGCAGCCGCTCTAAGGTCGCGGTCTCATCGCGCCAGGACGGTCTCGACCCGGTCGGTGCGACCGTCGGTCAGCGTGGTGCCCGCGTGCAGGCCGTCGTCGCCGAGCTCGCCGGCGAGAAGATCGACGTCATCCCCTGGAACGACGACCCGGCGGTGTTCGTGGCGAATGCGCTGAGCCCCGCCCAGGTGCTGTCGGTCGATATCGATGAAGAGAAGCGGATCGCCTCCGTCACCGTGCCCGAGCGGATGCTGTCCCTCGCGATCGGCCGTGAGGGCCAGAATGCTCGGCTTGCCGCCCGTCTGACCGGCTGGCGCATCGACATCCGAAGCGACGTCTCGGTCGCAGAGGCCAAGGCCGCGACCGAGCAGTCCGAGGCAGAAGCCGAGGCCGCGACGCCGGCCGAGGGCCCAGCAACGTCGACTGCGACGACCGACACCGAAAGCGCGACAGCGGCGGCACCGGCCAAGCCGAAGCGAACGACCAAGAAGGCAGCGGCTGACACCGCCGCGGCCGCCGATGGCGCAGCCGCGACGAACGACGCCGTTGCTGCCACCGACGAAGTCGCCGCACCGGCAAAGCCGAAGCGAACGACCAAGAAGGCAGCGGCCAAGACGACCGACGACGGCACGGACGCGTCGTCGGACGGCACGGCAGGTGCTGCGGATGCCCCCGAAGCGGCGCCCACCGAGGAGGTGGCGACGTAGCCGGGGCAGCCACCCCGACGAGCCCGCTGCCCGTACGCCGGGTCCCCACCCGGACGTGCGTGGCATGTCGCACGTCCCGTGCCAAACGCGATCTGCGACGCATCGTCCGTACGCCGTCAGGCGATGTCGTGTTCGACCCGACGGGACGCGTCGCGGGGCGCGGCGCATACGTCTGTCACGACACGGATTGCCTGTCCATAGCGATCACCAAGGGCGCCCTGGCCCGGGCGCTCGAGACCCAGCTCCCAGCCGGCTTCCTCGCGGAGGCCGGTACCGGAGCCACCCCCATGCACACTGCCCAAGGAGGAACCCGTGGCAAGGAGTAGGAGCGGCACCCGCGGCCGGCGCGGGCCCCGCAAGCCACCGCGTCGACCCGACCAGAATGCGTCGTCGGTACAGACGATCGATCCGCGTGAGCGCGGCGCGATCGAGCTGCCCACCACGATCACCGTCAAAGAGCTCGCCGACCTGCTGTCGGTCAACGTCGCGGACGTCATCCGCGAGCTGATCAAGAGCGGCATCTTCGCGACCATCAACCAGCTCATCGACCGCGACACCGCGTCGCTGGTCGCGTCAGAGCTCGGCTACGAGGTGGCCGAGACCGTCGCGGCGTCGACCAACGGGACGGGGCCCGAAGTGGACGGTGACGGAGCAGCCCCCGAGGCTGCCAAGGAAGTCCTCTTCGAGGAGGACGACCCCAAGAAGCTCGAGCCGCGCGCTCCGATCGTGACCGTGATGGGCCACGTCGACCACGGCAAGACCAGCCTGCTCGACGCGCTGCGCTCGACCGAGGTCGCCGCGGGCGAACGCGGTGGCATCACGCAGCACATCGGTGCGTCGGAGATCGACCACGATGGGAAGCGCGTCGTCTTCCTCGACACCCCGGGTCACGAGGCGTTCACGGCCATGCGCGCTCGCGGCGCGCGCGTCACGGACATCGCGATCATCGTGGTCGCAGCCGATGACGGCGTGATGCCGCAGACGCTCGAGGCGATCAGCCACGCGAAGGCGGCCAAGGTCCCGTTGATCATCGCGCTCAACAAGATCGACAAGCCGGACGCCGACCCGACCCGCGTCAAGACCGAGCTGACCGAAGCCGGGGTCGTCATCGAGGAGTACGGCGGCGATGTGCCGCTTGTCGCGGTGTCCGCCAAGAGCGGCCAGGGGCTCGACGAGCTCATCGAGATGGTGCTGCTCGTCGCCGATCTCCAGGAGCTCAAGGCGAACCCGGATCGCCCCGCGATCGGCACGATCGTCGAGGCACAGCTGGACAAGGCGCGCGGCGCTGTCGCGACGGCCTTGATCCAAACGGGCACGCTGAACGTCGGCGACATCATCGTCGTGGGCGAGACCTTCGGGCGCGTCCGGGCGATGGAGAACGATCGCGGAAAGCGTGTGAAGTCGGCCGGTCCGGCGAGTGCCGTCGTCGTCCTCGGTCTGTCGGAAGTCCCGGAGGCCGGTGACACCCTGCGTGTCGTCGCCGACGACAAGGCGGCGCGAACGGCCGTCGAGGAGCGCAAGGCCCAGGTCGCCGCGAAGGGCGGCGATGGTAGCGGTCGAGCGACCCTCGAGGACCTCTATCGGCAGATCCAGGCCGGTCAGGCCAAGGAGCTGCGGATCATCCTCAAGGCCGACGTGTCCGGGTCGCTGGGTGCCATCACCCATGCGCTCGAGCAGCTTGACCAGGACGAGGTCCGCATCAACGTCCTACTCGAGGCCGCCGGCGAGATCACCGACAACGACATCATGCTGGCGACCGCATCGAATGCGATCGTGGTCGGGTTCAACACGTCGATCACCGACACGGCCCGGCGAGCTGCCGAGGACGAAGGCGTCGACGTCCGGCTCTACGACATCATCTACAAGCTCACCGACGACATCGACGCGGCTCTGAAGGGTCTGCTCGAGCCCGAGGAAGTGGAGGTCGTCGAAGGCCGGGCCGAAGTGCGCCAGGTCATCCGTGTCGGCAAGAACACGGTCATCGCCGGCTCGTACGTCACCGACGGCCGGATCGTCCGGGCCAACGCCCGGATCTGGCGCGGTGGCCGCGTGATCGCGACGGACCGGATCGAGTCGCTACGGCGCTTCCGGGATGACGTGCGCGAGGTCCAGACGAACTACGAGTGTGGTATCGGCCTGGCGTCGTTCAACGACATCGAGGAAGGCGACGTGATCGAGTGCTACTCGACGCAGATCGTGTCCCGGGCCGCCATCACCGCCTGATGCCGGGTGACGCAACGGACTGATCGTATCGACGAGCTGCTGCGGCAAGAGATCGGCTCGATCGTGAGTCGTGAGGTGGCGGATCCGCGGATCGGGTTCGCCACGATCACGAAGGTCGAGACGACACCCGATCTGCGTCACGCGAAGGTGTGGGTGAGCGTCATCGGGCAGCCCGCCGAGCGGACGGCGACGATCGCGGCGCTCGGCCGGGCGATGCCATTCGTCCGCCATGAGCTGGGCCGCAACTTGCGGCTGAAGCGGATCCCGGACCTTCACGTCGAGCTCGACGACAC
>DASSZA010000029.1:0-14054 GCA_035703005.1 Candidatus Limnocylindrales bacterium
CCTGACGCTACAGGCCCGAGTAAGCGTGCAGCCCGGTGAACCAGAGCGATCCCGAGTAGGTCACGAGGACCATCACGAACCCGACCACGAGCAGCAGGGCAGCGGGACGGCCTGCCCAGGCGCGCTGGTTGCGGGCGTGGAGGTAGATGGCGTACACGAGCCACGTGACGAGCGCGGCGGTCTCCTTCGGGTCCCAGCCCCAGTAGCGCGACCAGGCGATCGAGGCCCACCAGGAGCCGAGGATGATCATCGTCGCGAAGATCGGGAAGCCGATGATCACGGCCCGGTAGGCCACCTCGTCGAGGACCTTGTGCGACGGCAGCCACGCGAATCGATCGTCCTGGCCCTGGATGAGGTAGGCGACGCCGGCCGCGAACGACGTCGCGAAGATCCCGTACGACAGCACCGCCATGCCGACATGGATCGTGAGCAGCGGCGGGTTCTGGAGGGCCGGCACGAGCTGCGAGATCTCCCGCGGCAGTGACGATGCATACAGCAACAGCGCCAGTGCGACGCCGAGCGGGAGGAAGCCGATCGACCGGATGGGATAGCGGCGGGCGAGGAATTCGTACCCGGCGACCATCGAGGTCGCGAACGCAACCGTGAACTCGAACATGTTCCCCCACGGCCCACGCCCGACGACGATGCCGCGGAGCAGGATCGAGGCACCAAGCACGGCGATCGCCGCGACCGTCAGCCAGGAAGCGGCCCGCGAGAGGGGGCTGGGCGAGGCTGCGACGGCGGGAGCCGCGCCCGCTGCGCCGACGGTCGACGTCACGAACGATCCGGTCGCCACACCGGCGTATGCAGGTTGGGCCGAGGCGCCCATCGCGGGGAGTGCCACGCGACGTCCGTTCGCGAGCATCACGGCATGCCCGACGTGCGCCGCGAACGCGAGCGCCACGAGCACGACGCCGATGGGGAAGAGGATCGATGACAGTTCGGCCATGTCGTTGCCTCTGTGGACGCTCGAACGACGTCGAGGGTTGCGCCGGTGTGCGGCCGCCGACGGCGACCGCTAGGCGACCGCGGCGCCGCCGGGCTTGGGACCGTTCGACCGGATGACTGGGACCGGTCGGGACTTCACGTTGAGGACGAGCCCGCAGTTCGTGCAGGTCTCGATGGCGGCGGGTCGGCCGAGTCCGCACATCGGGCAGATCACCGACAGGTCCTCGCCACCGCGTTCGCAGTGGATCGTGCCGGTCGGATAGATGAGCCCGTGCGTCCGGCAGAACGGGAGTCCCGGCGGAAAGATCGGTTGTCCGCTCGTGCCGATCTGCGCCAGCTGCGGGCCCTCGGCGAGCTGGAGCCGCGGCCGCGGCTTGGTGACCTGGTAGACCACGATCCCGAGCATCAGGAACGTGATGAGTGGCCCGACGACCCCGAGGAAGATCAGGATCGGGAGCAGGCCGATGACCGAGCCCCAGTCCGGGATCACGAACATCTGGGTGATGTCCAGGATCGAGTTCCAGATCTGGTTCAGCGTGTCGACGATGGTCACGACGGCATGCTACCCGACGAGGGCCGTCGACGGCGTGGGTTGCCCTTCTTGACGGTAGCGCCACGGCCAGGTTTCCACGGTGCTCGCTCGCCCTCGTCCTGGTCCTTGTCCGGCGGGGCCGGCGGCCTTCGATTACCGACCGAAGGCGACGCAAGTCGAGGCCGCTCCAGGCGTCCGATCAACCAGGCCGTCCCGGCGGTTCGCGCGCCGCGGGCGCGCACGCCCGTGGCGAGCTCGCGGTCGTCGGTGACGACGAGGATGGCATCCGCGTTCCGCGAGGCGAACGTCGGTCCGGCGCGTTCGATCGACTCCAGGATCGCCTCGTCCGCCGTGCGCCGGCCCGCGTGGCGAACGGTCACGCCGGCAGCGATCCGCTCGCCGCGAAGCCCGGGGTCCGGCGCGCCATCGAAGATGAGCTCGACCGCGATCGCTGCCGGGATCGCCGCGCGCAATCGGCCGATCAGTGCCGCGGGCGGCGCCGCGCCGCGGGTGCGCGCCAGCGCCGGGAGCAGGTTCGACCCGTCGACGATCACTCGCTCGGTGTCGGCCAGTGGGTCGCGGGAGGTCGGCATGTGAGGGCGATCGTACGCGGGGCCGACGCCGGCCGACGCGAAGGCCCGGAGCCCCGCCCAGAGCACCCGCCCAGAGCGTCGCCCCGGGGCGGCGGCTACGATCGGTCGCGTGAGTCTCCTACTCCTGGTCGACCTCGACGGTGTCGTCTACCGCGGGTCGGAACCCGTACCGGGTGTCGCCGCGGTCCTCGCCGCGCGTGCCAGCCGCGGCGACGACGTCGTGTACGTCACGAACAACTCGATGCATTACCGCGCCGACTACGTGACCCGGCTCGCCGGGATGGGTTGCCCCGTGTCGGCGGACCGTGTCGTCTCGTCGGCCCGTGCGACGGCCCTCCACATCGAACGGCACGAGCCGGGGATCCGGCGTGTGCTGGCGATGGGTGCCAGCGGCCTCGAGCGCGAGCTGCGCGACGTCGGCCTCGATGTGGTGACGGCGGGACACGCGGCCACCCGTATGCATCAGGAGGGCATCGATGGCTGGGCTGCCGCCGGCGCACCCGATGCGGTCGTCACGGGCCTGGATCCCGCGCTGACCTACCTGCGGATCGCCGCCGCGGCTGATTGCATCCGCGCCGGAGCGAGATCGATCGCGACGAACCGCGATCCCGTCTATCCGACCGAGCGCGGGCTGCGTCCCGGCGCGGGCTCGATCGCGGCCGCGCTGGAGGCCACGACCGGCGTGACGCCACTGTCGATCGGAAAGCCGGAGCCACACCTCTTCGAGATGGCCGCCGAGGCCGTCGGCCGGTCGCCGCAGGACGCGATCGTGATCGGAGACGGGATCATGACCGACCTCGCGGGCGCGAAGGCGATCGGTGCCCGGAGCGTCCTGATGCTTACCGGCATCGCAACGCAGGCGGACGTCGACGCGCTTCCACCGGACCAGCGACCCGACGCCGTCGCGGCGAACGCCGCGGAACTCGAGACTGCGCTGGACAGGTTCGCCGGGTAACGGCCCAGCGATCGGGATCAGCCGCCCGGGCCGGCGAGCTCCGGGACGTTCGCCGCCCATAGGTCGAAGTCCGCTCGCAGGTGATCGCGCGTCGTCTCGTCGACGAAGGCGACATCGAGCGCGTGGCGGTCGATCGCCCATAGATCGGGCAGCGACAGCCCGATCTGCTCGGCCGCGTTCACGTACTCCTCGGACAGCTTCAGGTCCGAAACGGTCAGGTCGTCCGTGTTCAGCGTGACCGGCACGCCCATCCGGTAGAGCGGCCCGATGGGGTGCTCTGCGACCGACGGGACGATCCCCGCCTGCCAGTTCGAGGTCGGGGCGAGGTCCAGCGTGATGCCGCGGGCCGTCAGCTCCGCGCACAACGCCGCGTCGTCGATGGCTGCGGGACCGTGGGCGATCCGTTCGGGATCGACGACGAGCGCCCGGCGTACCTGAGCGGCGCCGCCCCATTCGCCCGCATGGATCGTGATGTGCAGCCCGTTCTCGCGTGCGACCTCGAAGGACCGGCCGTGGAGCAACGGGTCCGGGTACGCCGCCTCCTGACCGGCCAGATCCCAGCCGGTCAGCCCCTCGTCGATGAACCGCGCCGCGGTCTGTGCCAGTTCGACGTTCCGCTCCGGATCGTGCGATCTCAGCGCCGTCGATATCAGGCGGACCGTGATACCGGTACGCGCGGCTGCGGAACGAGCGCCGCGAACGACCGCCGCGATCCCGTCCGCGAGTGACAACCCGCCCATGACGTGGAGCAGCGGTCCCCAGCGGATCTCGGCGTAGCGCACGTTGTCGGCGGCCTTGTCCTCGACGAGTTCCGCGGCGATCCGCTCGAGCGCCTCGGCGTCCTGCATGAGCGCGATCGGCAGGTCGAACCGCTTCAGCAATTCGGCCTGCGAGGTCCCGGGCATCTCCCCCACGAGTGCCTCGGACATCCCGAGCCAGTCGTCCGGTGCGTCGATCCCGCGGGTCCGCGCAAGCTCGATCGCGGTCGCGATCCGCAGCGAGCCATCGAGATGGAGGTGGACCTCCGCCTTCGGCATCGTCTCGAGCAGTCGGCGGCGGGCTGCTCGCGTCGCGTCGCGGACGGGCGGATCGTCGGGATGGGTCATCGGCCGATGCTACGATTCCGCCGCCTCGACCGCGGGACGATCCCGCGGGTCCTCGGACGTCGGAGAGGCACGCGCGCGCCCGCACCGGAGGACAGCACTGGCTCGGATCCGCGACACCGCCCGGCAGGGAGGCCTCGCACTCGTCTGGCTCCTCGCAGTGGCGTTGATCGCGTTCGGTGCTGCAGGGGTCGTCGCCGGCATGGATACGCCGGCACCGAACGGCGTCGATCGCACCGGGCGGACCGGGCATGGCGACGCTGTCGCGAATGCGTCGCTCGATGCGATCCAGGCAGACCTTCAGACCCTCTCCGACGACGTCGATTCACTCGGCGAGCAAGCACGGTCGATCCTCGCGGCGATGTCGGGCAACGACACCGACGCCGTCGATGCCGCGACCGCCCAGGGGACGCAGCTCGTCGCCGACATCAAGGCGCGCGCAGGGCGTATCCGCACCGCGCTCGAGGAGGTCCCTATCGTCGGGACGCCGGCGGCAGCGTACGCGCTTTCACAGGACACGATCGACCGGCACCAGGCGTATCTCGGCGGCCTCAAGTCGACGGACCAGCTCGATTCGGCCTGGGCAGGGCTCGCCGTGAGCGCGCTCGCCGCCAACCGTCTGTCCGGTCTCCTCGCGGACCACGATCAGGCCGTGGTGGACGCCGCGGCAGCGGGTCGCAAGGCCGATTACCCCGCCGCCCTTGGGCACCTCGACGACGCCGACAAGGCCATCGCCGACGCGCGGAAGCTGCGCGACCAGCTGAAGGCGACCGTCGATGTGTCGACGCTCGATCAGTGGCTCGACCGCAGCCACGCCTACGACGTCGCGCTTCGCGCGCTGTACGTCGCCGTGCGGCGTGGCGCGAGCACCGAGGAGATCCGCCAGGCGGTCGAGAAGGAGCAGGCGGCGAAGAACCAGCTTCCGCCCGACACTCGCTCGCTGGTCCTGATCATGGCCGACATCGGGCAGGGCGGGATCACCGATGCCGCCGCCGACATCGAGCAGGCCCATAGCGACCTCGAGGAAGCGCTGGCGCCGCCCGTCGACGCCGGTCCGTGACCCGGGCCTGAGACCCGGCGCACCCCTGCAACGGGGGTCACGTCCGGGGCGGATAGGTGCGCTCGGCCGCGGGTACACTGCCGCCACTACCACGACCCGCCGCGATCGGGGCACCGCGAGCGGACTGCCATCCCCGGGAGGATCACACCCACCGTGCAGCTTCGTGTCGTCACCGATCAGCCATGGGATGTCCCGGCCGACGTCCTGGTCATCCCCTTCGTCGGCGAGCCGGCCTTCGACGGCGAGGTCGACGAGCTCGATCGCCGTTCCGGCGGTGAGCTCCGCGCGCTCGCGGAGATCCGCGAGCTCCGAACCAGGCGCTGGACGACCGCGATGTCACGCGGCGGGGACCTGCCGGCCCGTTGGCTCGTGACGGTCAGTGCCGGCGCACCCGACGAGATCGACCGCGAGACGACCGTCCGCGTCGGCGCCACCGCTGAGCGGCGCCTCGCTGGCCGTGCCGTGCACTCGATGGCGGTCTGGCTGTCGCCGTTCGTCGGCGCGTCCGGCTTCGATGGCGACGCGGCGACCGCCGCAGAGCTCGTCGCGCGCGGCGTCGTCGAAGGTTCGTACGACCCGAAGGCGCTCTACCGCCCCGAGATCGAGTCGAAGCCGCCACAGCTCGACGAGCTGATCCTCGTCGCGCCGGGCGGCGACAAGACGGCGATCCAGGCCGCCGCGGAGCGTGGCGTGATCATGGGCGAGGGTGCCAACACCGCCCGGACCCTCGGCAATCGCGCGGCCAACGAGATGTATCCGGAGAAGCTCGCCGAGGAGGCGCGCGCGATCGCCGAGCGCAACGGCCTATGGTTCGACGTCATCGACGAGAAGCGCGCGACCGAGCTCGGCATGGGCATGTTCATGGCCGTCGGCCGCGGGTCGGACAACCCGCCGCGGATGATCCTGATGCGCTCGGGCGACGAAGGGCAGCGCGACAAGCTCGACCGCCATCTCGCGATCGTCGGCAAGGGCGTCTGCTTCGACTCGGGCGGTATCAGCATCAAGCCATCCGACCGGATGGAAGAGATGAAGATGGACAAGGCCGGCGCGTGCACCGTGATCGCCGCGATCGAAACAGTCGCGCGCCTCGCCCCGGGAACACCGCTCCTGGCCGTCGCGCCGGCCGTCGAGAACATGCCCGGCCCGCATTCCACGCGCCCCGGGGACATCGTGACCGCGTTGAACGGCAAGAAGGTCGACATCACCAACACGGACGCGGAGGGCCGGCTGATCCTCGGTGACGCGATGGTCTATGCCGAGCGGCTCGGGGCGACCCACATCGTCGACGTCGCGACGCTGACCGGCGCTGTGGCTCGTGCGTTCGGGCATCTGATGACCGGTGCGTTCGGTCGTCCGCAGGACTGGTACGACCAGGTCGCGGCGGCGGCCGAGCGGGCAGGGGAGCGGTTCTGGCAACTGCCGCTCATCGAGGACTACGTCCAGGACATGGAGAGCTGGTATAGCGACTTCCAGAACGCGGGCTCGGCCGAGGGTGGTCTGATCAAGAGCGCGCTCTTCCTGCGCGAGTTCACCGAGGTGCCATGGGTGCACCTCGACATCGCCGGGACCGGCTACTACCGCAAGGCGCTGCCGTTCGGTGCTCGCGGTGCGACCGGCGTGTCGCACGCCACGCTCGTCGAGCTGGCGCTCGCCGGAGCCGCCTGACGAACGAGCTCCTCGCCGTCGTCCTCGCGATCGCCGGGGCGGCGCTCGGCGTCGCCGCCGACCGCTTCGCGACCCGCTGGCCCGAGCACGACGAGGAGCATCCGCCCGGGCGACCGGTCGACTGGCGCACGCTCGTGTGCGCCGTCGGTGGGGCGCTGGCGTTCGGCCTGCTCCCGTTCCGGTTCGCGGGCGACACGTTGGCGCTCGTCGCGTTCGGTGCCTGGTTCGTGACGTTGATCGTCGGGCTCGCGACGGACCTCGATCAGCGCATCCTCCCCGATGAACTCACGCTTCCGGTCATCCCGCTGGCGCTGCTGTACGCCATCTCCGGGCGGAACCCGCTCGTGGATGGCGCCCTGCTGATCGCGATCGTCGCCGCGGTCCTGATCCCCGCGGTGCTGTATCTGCCGTCGATCCCGTTCGGAGCGGGTGCGTTCGGGATCGGCGACGTCAAGTTCCTGGCCGGGATGGGCCTGATGCTCGGCGGGGAGCACGCACTCAGCGCGACGCTGTTCGGGCTGATCGTCGCAGGCGTCGTGCTGCTCGTGTTGCTCGCGACGCGCAGGATCGGGCGGCGCAGCTTCATCCCGTTCGGCCCATTCCTGATCATCGGCGCGTTGTGGGCGGTGCTGGTCCGCATGTGACCACCCGGTACCACCCCTGACCATCAGCCCATCTGACGCCCGGGCCGTTCACATCTAGACTCACGGCCGAAACGCTGGACCCGACGGGGTATCATCCCGGGGAGCCGGATCCCGGCGTCGTCCTGCGGCCGTGTCCAGTCGAGGACGGCGACCCGTCCGGCGGGTGTGACCGTCGCCCGGTGCTGTGCCCCCCGTTACGACAGCATCGACCTACGGAGCCTACCTCGCCACGATGACGTCGCCTTCGTGATCCGCCGCCTGTTCGCAGCGGATCGCCAGGTCCCACCAGAGGCCGCTGCACCTGGAGCCACGGGTTGGTCGAACCCGATAGGCCCCCGGCCGAGACGGCGTGTCCGGCGACACGTCCCGACACTCCTGCTGCTGCTCCCGCTCGTGACGGGGCTGCTCAGCGCGCCCGCGTCCAGCCCGACCGTTTCCGCGGACGAGCTGTCCGATGCGAAGGCGAGGCAGGCGGCGCTCAAGGAGCGGGTCGCGAAGCAGAAGGCTGAGATCTCCGCGATCAACGATCTCCAGCAGGGGCTCGCCGCGGAGATCTCGGACACGAAGAATCAGCTTGCGAAGGTGGGCGCGGACCTGAACGCGGTCCGCAAGAAGATCTCGCGGATGCAGGCGAAGATCAACCAGGTCAAGGCGGACTACAACGACCTCGTCGCCCAGCTCGCGGACATGGACGCGGAGCTCGCGCGGGTCACCGCCCAGGAAGACGAGAAGCGCCTCGAGCTCGCACAGAAGCGTGCCCAGTTGGCGGACCGCGTGCGCAGCGCGTACGACACGGATCGCACCTCTCCGCTCGAGACGTTCCTGTCAGGCGGGTCGTTCACGGACCTGCTCGCCGAGATGAGCTACTACATCGATGTCGGCGAGCAGGACAAGGCGCTGGCCGACGGGATCGCCAAGGCCAAGGAAACGCTCGAGGCGATCCACCAGACCGTCGCCGAGACACGCGACCGGACGAATGTCCTCCGCCAGCAGACGGCGGCCCAGAAGCGCGACCTCGACAAGGCCATGCGCGCGCTCCAGGAGACCAAGCAGGAGCTTCGCGCGCTCGAGCGCCAGGTCGCCCGAACGCTCGCCGAGCAGCGCGCCCGCTACGCCGCGCTCGCACGGAACAAGCGCAATGCGGCCGCGATCATCCGGCGCGCGGCGGCCGACCAGAAGAAGCTCCAGTCCAGGATCGACGGCCTGATCCGCGCGCAGGTGGCGAAGGGCAACATCCCGAGCAAGTTCAACGGGTCGATGCGCTGGCCGATGGACAACTTCACGGTCAGCGGTGAGTACGGCTGCAGCTCGTTCGAGTACTACGCACCCAGCCACGGATGCGCGCACTTCCACAACGGCATCGACCTCGTCGGGCCGTACGGCGCGCCGATCCGGGCCGCAGCCGGCGGCCAGGTCGTGTACGTGGGCTGGAACTGGGCCGACGGCTCGGACCCGGCCTGGATCGTGGTCATCGCCCACGCCGGCAACCTGCGGACGTGGTACGCGCACATGCAGCCGAAGCGACCGGTCGGCGTCGGGCAGATGGTCAAGAAGGGGCAGGTCATCGGGTACGAGGGAAGCACGGGCCATGCGACCGGTGCGCACCTCCACTGGATGGTCGAGCTGAACGACGACTTCGTGAACCCGAGGCTGTTCATCTAGGTCGTCGAGCAGTGCGTCGAGGCTCGCCGGCCGACAGCCGCAGCGTTCACGCAGCGTTGACGCGGGGCGTGGCGTGTCGCCACGGAGCCGCGTGCTAGCATCCGAAAACAGGACCCCCAGAGCGACTCCGGGAGGCAGGCCGTGGCCGCAAAGCGCACGATGGCGATCATCCTTGCGGGCGGTGAGGGCGAGCGCCTCTCGATCCTGTCGGCCGAGCGTGCGAAGCCTGCGGTCCCGTTCGGCGGCAAGTACCGGATCATCGACTTCACGCTGTCGAACTGCGTCAACTCCGACCTCCACGACGTCGTCGTCCTGACCCAGTACAACCCGCGCTCGCTGAACGACCACATCGGGCTCGGCCGGCCGTGGGATCTCGACCGCAACAAGGGCGGCGTCAAGCTCCTCCAGCCGTACGTGTCACGTGGACGCGTCGCCGAGTGGTATCGGGGGACCGCCGACGCCGTGCTCCGGAACATGAACGTCGTCGAGCACGACCCGTCGGACACCGTCGTGGTCCTCGCCGGTGACCACATCTACAAGATGGATTACCAGCCGTTCATCGCCGCCCACCGGCGCCATCGTGCGGACGTGACGATCGCGGTCCGCCAGGTGCCGCTCGCCGAAGCTTCGCGGATGGGCATCCTCGCGATGGACGACAGCGACCGCATCATCGAGTGGCAGGAGAAGCCCAAGCAGCCCAAGAGCGACCTCGCCTCGATGGGTGTGTACGTCTTCTCGAAGAAGACGCTCCGTCGCTGGCTGTCCGAGGATCGTGTCGACTTCGGGCGAAACATCATCCCGGAGATGCTGGACGCGGGCGCGCGGGTCTTCGGCTATCGCTATTCCGGCTACTGGCAGGACGTCGGGACGATCCAGTCGTTCTGGGAAGCCAACATGGCCCTCCTCGAGGACGAGCCCGAGCTCGACCTGTATGACCCCGAGTGGGTGATCCACACCCGTTCCGAGGAGCGCGCCCCGGCGAAGATCGGGCCGACTGCCCAGGTCCACCGCAGCCTCATCAGCCACGGTTGCATCATCAACGGCACGGTCGTGAATTCCGTGCTGTCGCCGGGCGTGCGTGTCGATGTCGGCGCCGTGGTCCGCGACTCGATCGTGATGTTCGACTCAGTCATCCGGTCGGGCGCCGTGGTCGATCGGGCGATCCTCGACAAGGAGGTCGTCGTCGGCCAGGGCGCGATCGTCGGGACGGGACCGTACGACGACCGCCCGAACCGCCAGGAGCCGACGCGGCTCAACACCGGCATCACCGTCGTCGGTAAGCGCGCGGTCGTCCCCCGTGGCACGCGCCTCGGCCGGAACGTGAAGGTCGCCGCAGACGTGCGGATCTCCGATTGGAGCAAGAAGGTCATCAAGAGCGGCGAGTCGGTCGAGATGCGGGCCGGCGTACGGCACGCCCACGACCACGGTCGCGCCGTCGGCACGGGCCCCGCGTCCGAGGCTGCTGCACAGGGTCGCTCCTGACCCTCGCGTGATCCAGACGCCGACCTCTGGCGCCACAAAGGGGCGGATCGAGCGAATCGGCTAGACTCCGCGGGCCATGCCTTCCGCCGATCCCGGCGCACCCGCGCTGCGGCCGGCCGACGTCGAGCGCTGGCTCTCCGACCTGGGACTCGAGCCCATCGATCGGGGCGAGCGCGATGGGATCGCCAGCTGGGATCTCGTGCTCGACGGTCGCCGCCGGTTCGACCTTCGGGTGACGATCATCCTCGACCCGACCTTCGCGCTCATCTGCTGGGCCCATTTCGCCCCGCCGATCAACGACATGTTCCGCAAGTCGTATCGCAAGCTGCTGCGCTGGAACGATGAGCTGCCGTTCGCCAAGTTCGCGGTCAGCGACGACGAGCGGCCGCTGCTGACGATCGAACTCCCGATCGCGGACGCTTCTGCGCCGCCGACCGAGGACCAGCTGGGGCTCGCGCTCGCACGGATCGTCGGGATCGCGGACCGATTGCTCGAGGAGTCGGCGGACTGGCTGTGGTTCGGCGGGAAGATCCCGGACCAGTCGGATCGGACGCCGCGCAACCCAGCCTTCCTCGCCCGATACGAGGGGCGCCTGGGCGAGCTCGAGGTGACGCCTGAAGCCGGCGCTGGCGCCACGCAAGCGGAGGGCGACGCGGCCGCCGGGGCGACCGCGCAGGCATGACCGCGCCGCGTCTTGCCCGGCTGGTCCTGGCCTTTCTGGTCGCGGTCGGGGCGCTCGCAGGGGCGCTTCCGGCCACGGCTCCGCGCGACGTGCGGGCGGCGACCCCGGACCTCACGATCGTGTCTGACGCCCGCTACGACGTCCAGCCATCGCAGCGCCGCGTGCGCGTCACGCTCGACCTGACCCTGACGAACCGGCTGCACGACACCAGGACCAAGCGCTACTTCTTCGATCACGCGTTCCTCGCCGTGCTACCCGATGCCACCGCGTACAGCGCCAGCTGGGCGGGTCGCGGCCGACCGACGGTCAGCGTCGCTCGACGGACCGCGTCGTACACGCTGCTGCGGCTCAACCTCGCCCAGGACCTGTCGAGCGGCAAGACCGCGAAGTATCGCCTTCGGTTCGACCTGCGCGATCCGGGTGGCAAGCCGACGCGCGACCTGCGGATCGGCGACACGCTGGTGTCGTTCCCGGTCTGGGCGTTCGCCAGCGACAGCACAGCCGGCAGCTCCGTGACCGTGCTCTTCCCCAAGGGCTACAAGGTCGCGGTCGAGGCGGGTCACATCGCGACGCCGACCACACTCCCGGACGGGCGGACGATCTTCCGAACCGGCGCGCTATCGGCTCCGCTCGATTTCTTCGCCTACCTCGTCGGCGACCGGCCCGGTGCCTACCGCGACACCACGATCAACCCGACCGTCGTCGGGCGGCAGGTCGCGGTCACCGTCCGGCCGTGGTCGGACGATCCCGGGTGGGGCCAGCGCATCCGCCGCCTGCTCGTGACCGGGTTGCCGGCACTGAGCGAGCGCATCGGTCTTGAGTGGCCCGACTACGACAAGCCACTCGTCGTGAGCGAAGCCGTCAGTCGATCGACCGGCGGGTACGCCGGCATCTTCGACCCCGCTGCCGGTGACGTCGCGATCGCGTACTACGCCGACGACTTCGTGGTCCTCCACGAGGCCGCCCACACCTGGTTCAACGGCTCACTGCTCGCCGACCGCTGGTCGAACGAGGCGTTCGCCTCGTATTACGCGGCGCTCGCGGCGGGCGACGTCAAGCTCAAAGTCACGACCGACCGCCTCACCCCGGCACTGCAGAAGTCGCGCATCCCGCTGAACGCGTGGGGTGCCGTCGGTACCCTCCAAGTCCCACAGGAGGATTACGCCTACGCCGCGGGACTCGCTCTCGCGCGGGAGATCGCCAAGCGAGCCGGAGATCGGGGGCTTCGCGACGTGTGGGCGGACGCTGCCGATCGCGTCAGCGCGTATCAGCCGGCGGCGGGCGGCGAGGAGGTCGTCGCTGGGGCGGTCGACTGGCGGGCGTTGCTCGACCTGCTCGAGGAGCGCACCGGCGTCTCGTACGACGACCTGTGGCGAACGTGGGTCGCACGACCATCCGACGTGCCGCTGCTCGACGCGCGTCAGGCCGCTCGGACGAAGTACAAGGCGTTCATGTCGTCGGTCGACGACTGGCTCGTCCCCCTGTCGATCCGCGACGCGATGCGGGCATGGCGGTTCGACAAGGCGACGGAGCTGATGGACGCGGCGACGTCCGTCCTCGACTTGCGCGCCAAGGTCGAGAAGGCGGCATCCGATGCCGGTCTCGTCGCGCCGACGGCCCTGCGCGAGGCCTTCGAGGACGACGACGGGTTCGATGACGCGATCGCCGAGGGCGGCGCGGAGCTGCAGGCGATCGATCACTACGTTGCCGCCGTCGCGAAACGGCCCGTCCAGATGAGCCCGATGATGCAGCTCGGGCTGATGGGGCAGACGCCGGACGCCGAGCTCGCAAGCGCGCGTGACGCCTTCGCCCGCGGCGATCTCGGGGCATCCGCCGAGGCCTCGGATCAGGCCGCTGCGTCCTGGGTGAACGCTGAACCATCGGGCCAGGGACGGGCGTTCAGCATCGCGGCCATCGTCGTCGCGTTGCTGTTCTTCTTCGCCCTCGTGATCGTCGGCTTCCGTCGCGGACGACGGCGACGGAGGAGGATGCAGGCGACACGTCTCAGGACCTAACGGAGGGTTCCGATGGGCCGCCGAGGGGTTGGCGAACATCGCGTCAGGATCGTCCTGCTTGCGGCGTCGGCGCTCGCGCTCACGCTGTCGGTCGTGCCGGTGACGACGCGGATCGCGCAGGCCGCGGGAGATCAGCTTCGTCTGGCTGCCGCCGCCACCTATCGCGTGGTCCCGTCATCGGGCGAGGTCCGTGTCCACATCGATTGGACCGCGACGAATCGAGCGCCGGACACCGTCCGTCGGACATCGACGCAGGTCATCAGGACGTACTACTACTACGACCGCATCTCCTTCAGCGTGCCGGCGGAAGCGCGCTCGATCCGGGCGTCGTCGGGTGGGTCACGCCTCGGCGTCAGCGTCAGCGCGAAGCGCACGTTCCGCGACGTCACGATGCGGATCCCGAAGCTGTATTACGGACAGACGCGCCACTACCAGGTCGATTTCTCGCTGCCCGGCGGCAAGCCGCGGTCGCCGAGCGACATCCGCGTCGGTCGGGCGTTCACGACGTTCACCGCGTGGGGCTGGGGTGATCCAGGACTCGGCACCGTCCGGATCGTCATGCCGGCGGGTTTCGACGCTGAGGGCTACGGGAACGACGTCACGAAGCGGGTCTACAAGGATCGCGTCGAACTGACGTCCGGGCGGATCGCCGACTCGTACGAGTGGTATCGCGTGATCCTGGCGGATCGGGCGCCGGCGCTGACCCATGCGAC
>DASSZA010000049.1:0-7936 GCA_035703005.1 Candidatus Limnocylindrales bacterium
GGGCGTTCCCGACGGCGAACGAACGATGGTCCAGATGTCGGTAGGAACGTGGGGCGTTCGAGGCGACCTGGGGCGCGACGCCGCCGGGACTATCCGCCGGCGAGCGCCTTCCTCCGAACACGCGGTTCCGGCACCTTGACGAGCTCGACGGCATCGGGATCGGCCTGCACGCGACGCCCGTAGATCGCTGCCAGGGGGCGTGCCGTCACGCCATGCAGGAGCACCGAGCCGAGGATCGTGAGTGTCGCGACCTCGAGTAGTCGCGGCGCGGCGGTCGTCCTCGCGAGTTCGTCGAATGCGATGAGGGTGAACACGACGGACGCGAGGCCACGCGGCCCGAACCACCCGATGAACGCGATCGTGTCCTTGCGAAGCTTCATCCCCAGGAGCGCTATGGCGACCGGCAGCATCCGGATCACTGTGAGGCTCGCCACGGCATAGATCACCGCTTCGAGCGCAGGGGTGCGGGTCAGCACGGGGCCGACGAAGAGCGCGCCGAAGATGACCCAGACCACGAACGACGCGAACAGGCCGACGGTCTCGGTGAAGTCCACGGCCTCTCGCGTCGCGGTTGCCAGCGGATCACCCAGCTTCGCGTCTCGGGCGCTCGAGGCGAAAGCGAACACGAGGCCGCCTGCGAAGGCAGCGACGAAGCCGTACCCGCCGACGGCCACCGCACCGACGTACGAGAGGACAGCCAGCGAGAGGACAGCGAGTTCCTCAGAGACGGGGGTCGTCCACGACCGCGCCCGCGCTGTCGCGAAGGCAAGACCACCCAGCCCGCCCACGACGAGTGCTACGACGACAGCCAGCCCCAGCGCGAACGCAGCGCCCACGACCCAGGACCCCGTACGGACGGCTTCCTCGGTCGCCACGATCGTGAGGAACAGCGAGACGAACGGGGTCGCGATCCCATCGTTGAGCCCGCTCTCGACGTTCAGCGCCCGACGGATCCGGACCGGGACCGCGCGATCGGTGACGACGGCCAAGCCGAGGGCAGCGTCGGTGGGGGCGAGGATCGTCGCGATCAGCGCTGCGAGAGCCCACGGAACGCCGAGGATCGGCGCCGCGAGCATCGTTCCGAGCGCGATCGTCAGAGGCAACCCGATGCCGAGCAGCCGCCCCGGGAGCGCCGCGTCCTCTCGCAGCCTCTTCAAGCGGACCGTCGCAGCATCGGCGAACAGGATGATCGCGAGTGTCAGCTCCGTGAGGTGCAGGAGGGTCTCGCGCTCGCCACTCGGCTCGACGAGGCCGAGGACGCTCGGGCCGAGCAGGAAGCCCGTCGCGACGAACACCATCGGGGCTGAGATCCACGCGCGATCGAGACGAGCAGCGAGAAGCGCGTACGCGGCGAAGGCAGCCGCGATCACGGCAACGCCGGTCACAGTCGACGCGTCACGTGCTGGCCCCTCGCCGTTCCGTCAAGTTGGTAGGCGAGAGAGGGGTCGAACCTCCACGCCGCTCACGCGGCACCGGCTCCTAAGGCCGGCGCGTCTGCCATTCCGCCACTCGCCCAGGCCGGGAGAGTCTAGACGCTCGCGATCACCCTGACGACTGGTCGGACGTACGAGGGTGGACGAACGCGGGCGGGTCGCCCTCGACCCGGCGGGACGACCCAGACGGTCGCCTGACAGCGGAACGTCCCGGGAGCACCGCCGTCCTCAGACGCCGGTCGGCGGCTCCTCCGCGGGGGTGCCGTCGTCACGTGCCCGGTCGACGCGTTCCTTCGCCGCATCTGCGGTCCGATCGAGCTGCTCCTTTGCCGCGCTGGCAGTGTCCCCGGCGGAAGCGCGCGCGCCTTCTGCGCGAGCGGCCGCCTCGGCTCGCAGCTCCCCTGCCCTGGTACCGATCTCGCCCCAGAGCTGCCCGATGCGTGTCGCTGGTTCATCCGACGGTGGCGCGGTGATGATCTCCATGGCGCGGCGGGCCCCATAGGACAGTGCCGGCCGTAGCGCGGCGAGCAGGAGCACGGTCGGGATCGCACGTCGTTCCTTCTGGCGCTGCTTCACGTAATCGGCGAAGTCGCGCTCGATGGTCCCGCGTACCTTGTCGCCGTCCTTGCCGAGCTTGTCGAGCGTCTTCTCGATCTCCTTGGGCAGCATCCGGTCGGGCATCGCACGGCGGCGCCCGAACACCCTCGAGCGGAAGGTGCCCCATAGCCGTTGCGGTCCACGCATCAGGAGGAACGCGATACCACCCGCGATCGCCGCCGCCTTCGCGGGGCTACGCCGGACCTTGGCGGGGATGTCGACCGCCTCGCGCGCGGACGCGCTGAGGCCGGTCAGCTCCGCATCGAACGCGGCGCGGGCGGCTAGGACCCGGTCCCGGGTGGCATCTTGCTCTGCAGCCACGCGAGGGTCTCCTTGCTGGTCTCGATGGTCTGGGTCGGTGTGAAGCGCGCCTTCAGCTCGTCGATGTCGACGCCGGTCCGCGCGATGTCCGCGAGCATGAACGCCGTCCACGCCGCATAGAAGACGGCGATGCCGATCCCAGCGCCGACCTGATATCCGGGGGTCGTCGCCGATATCGCGCCGATCACGACACCCACGACGGCACCGCCGACGACGGCGCCGGGACCCGCTCCTCGGGCCGCAGCGACGATGCCGACGATGAGCCCGACGATCCCGATGACGATCATGCCCACGACGAGCGGCCGGATGCCTGGCTCGATGCCGGGCAGGAGCGTTTCGCCGATCGTCCCGTATGCGAGGTTCGGCAGCCCGAAGGCCATCAGGATGCCGACCAGAAGGCCGAGCACGAATGCGACCAGCAGGGCGCGACCGATGCGTCCGGGACTGACGCCCACGGCTGCGAGGCCGCAGGCGACCGCGATCGCGATGAACAGCAGCACGCCGTGGAGCACGCCCCAGCCGATCGAGCCGAGGATCCATTCGCCGAGGAACATCGCCGTGCCGATGACGCCGAGGATGACCGCGAAGATGACGACCGCGATCGCGATGCCGACGTAGGCGGCGACCTTCTGGACCTCACCGGCGATCTGGGCGGCCTCGGCCTTGGCGAGGTCGATGTGCGCCTGGACGAGCCGGAACGCGGCGTCGCGCGTCGAGCGGATCGAGGAACGCAGGCCTGGGGGCGGCAGCGGGCGGTCGGATCGAACGTCCAGGATGGTGCTCCAGCTCGGGGATCGGGCGGTCACGAGCGGGACCGGGCGTTCGCGATGATACCAGCGCCCCCGGGTCGTGCCCCACCCCCCGGGCGCTCGCGCGACCCCGCGCGACCGTTACGCTGCGGGCATGTCAGCGACCCCTACGGACCGCCCGCTCCGCACTGCCGAGATCCTCAGCATCGGGTCGGAATTGACCGTCGGCGAGACGCGTGACACCAATGCCGGTGAGCTCGCGGCGGCGCTGACAGCGGAAGGTGTCGTGGTCGGGCGGATCGTCGCGCTGCCCGATCGACTCGATGTCGTGAGCGCGGCCTTCGCGACCGCCTTCGAGCGGGCGGATCTCGTCGTGAGCACCGGGGGTCTCGGGCCGACGCCGGACGATCTCACGCGCGAATCGATCGCCGAGGCCGTCGGCGAGACGGTCGAGGTCGACCCGGAGCTCGAGGCGTGGCTGCGCGGGCGGTGGGAACGCCGCGGCATCCCGATGCCCGAGATCAACCTCAAGCAGGCGTGGCGGATCCCCTCCTGCGAGCCGCTCGCCAACCCGAACGGCTCGGCGCCAGGCTGGTTCGTCGGCCGGCCGGATGGTGGCGTCGCCGTCGCCCTGCCCGGGCCACCCCGCGAGATGCGGCCGATGTGGTCCAACGAGGTCCTTCCGCGGCTCCGCGCGCGGGGTCTCGGTGCCGACAGCGCCGTCGTCACCTTCCGCCTCACCGGGATCGGCGAATCGGCCGTGGCGGAGATGCTGGGCGAGGACATGCTCCGCCGCGGGGACCCGGAGGTGGCGACCTACGCGAGGCTGGAGGCCGTCGATGTCCGCATCAGCGCAGTCGGCCCCGATTCGGACGGTCGGCCGCCGAAGGAGCGTGTCGATGCCGCCGCCGCCATCGTCCGCGAGCGTCTCGGCGAGCACATCTGGGCCGAAGGCGATACCAGCTGGGCGTCGGCGGTCGGCGGACGACTCGGCGAGCGCGGCTGGCGGCTCGCGGTCGAGGAGATCGGGACGGCGGGTCAGGTCGCTGTCCTGTTCGGCGACGTCGAGTGGCTCGAGCTCTCGCGCGTCCGGCGGGGCGACGACGGGCCGGCGGACGGTGACGACGGGGGCCTCATCTCCCGTGCGACGTCCGTCCGGCACGACGCTGGCGTCGACGTCGGACTGGCGGTCCGGGTGCGTGCGCGAGGAAGCGAGTTCGCGGTCTCGGTGGCGGTCGCGACACCGGATGGGGAACGGCGCCAGACACGCTCGACATACTCGGTCGGGGACATGGGCAGGCACCAGGCGGCGTTGATCGCGGCGGCGGTGCTGTTCGAGACGCTGGGCGAGGGCCGCTAGGGCAGCAGGCCCGTACCGGAGTGCAGCGTGGCTACCGGCGCGAGGTCCCGATCAGCCCGTCGACATCGGTCACGACGATGCCCTCGCGCTCCAGCCGGATGAACCCGTCGTCGGTGAACTGGCCGAGAAGCTTGTTCACGCTCTGACGGGTACAGCCGACCATCGCCGCGAGGTCACCCTGGGTGAGGTTGCGACGCAATCGGATCCCGCCGTCGGGCAACCGTGTGCCACCTTCGTTCGCGAGGCGGACGAGCCGCGCCGCAAGACGGCCCGTGATATCGAGGAAGTGCAACTCCTCGACATGGGTCGTGAGCCGCCGGAGCTCGCCGGCGATCGAGGCGAGGAGTGCATCCCGCACACCCGCCTCGGTCGCGATCAGCTCGCGGAATCGATCGCGCGGCAGCACGACGGTCTCGGTCACGCTCAGTGCCGTCGCGCTGGCCGATCGCGGGGCGCCGTCGAGGAGCGCGAGCTCGCCGAACACGTCGCCGGCCCCGAGCGTCGCGAGGATCGCCTCCTCGCCGGTCTCGGAGGGGAGCGAGATCTTGACGTCCCCGGCGACGATCACGAAGAGCGCATCGCCCGGGTCGCCCAAGTGGAAGATGACCTCCCCTCGGCGAAAGCGGCGCGTGCGCATGGTGGCGGCAAGCCGTTCCATGGCCTCGGGCTCGAGACCACTGAAGAACGGGATCGCCGCCAATGCCTCGCGCACCGGCCGACCCACCAGCATGCGGGCGATGGTAATCGTGTCGAAAAGCCGACACACCACCTTGCACCACGCCGATACCATGCACCGCCATGACGGACGTTGGTGCGCGCCTCCGGCTGACCGTGCTCGGCTGCAGCACGGCGGCGCCTCATCCGGCCACCCCCACGGCCGGATATCTGGTCGAATGGGGTTCGACCGCGATACTGCTCGACTGCGGTCAGGGCGTGATCCGCAACCTCCAGCGGCTCATGGACCCGCACGATCTCTCGGCGATCGTCATCGGCCACATGCACGCCGACCACTACCTCGACATCGTCGGGCTGCGTTATCTCTATCCGTGGGGTGAGCCCGCACCCGATCCGCTGCCGATCCATCTCCCACCCGGCGGCCGAGCCCGGCTCGACTACCTGTCGAAAGCGGTCAGTGAGCGGGACGGGTTCTTCGACGCGGCGTTCGACGCCCGTGAATACGAGCCTGACGGCGCGTTCCAGATCGGCGATCTGCGGATCCGCGTCGTGAAGGGTCGCCACTATGTCCCGGCTTGGGGTGTCGTCATCGACGCGCCCGACGGCTCACGCCTCGCCTACACGGGCGATACCGGGCCGTCGGCGGCGGTCGAGGAGGGAGTGCGGGACGCCGACCTCCTGCTCGTCGAGAGCGCGCTCGGCCTTGCGGCACACGACGATCCCGAACGCGGCCACCTGACGCCGGAAGAAGCGATCGAGCTGGCGCGCCGCTCCGGGGCACGATCGGCGATCCTCGTCCACTACGGTCCGGCGCGAAAGCCCGAGATGGACAGGTTGTGCGAGGCCGCCGGCCCGTGGGTCCGTACCGCTGTCGACGGGCTGACTGTGACGGTTCGGCCGGCCGCGGAGCGAGAGCGACTGCCCGAAACCTCGGCGACGCCCGCCTAGGAGGGCCCGGCCGCCGGCGCTTGCGGTGCCGGAGCCTCGTCCCGCTGCGCGACGGCGTCGCGGAACGTGTCGAACACGCCGATCGCCTCCGCGGCCCGAGCGCGATCGATCTCCGCGCCGGCTGGATCGTCAATGGCCTCGAGGTCGGCCGCCTGCCGCCACGACGCGGCCGCCTCCGCCACTGCTCCCAGGGCGAGCGCACTCTCGGCCGCGTCGCGAAGCAGCGGGATCGCGCGTGCGATATCGCCGGCGGCCACTCGATGCGCGGCGATCTGGCTCGGCGTGCTCGGTTCGAGACCGCGTTCGAGTCGATCGGCCAAGCGCTCGTGGAGGAGCCGTCGGCGGCTCGCGAGGAGGCCCGCGTACGCCGCGTCATGGATCAAGGCATGCGCGAACCGCCACCGGTCGTCGTCGTGCGGAGCCACGAGCGCGCTCGCCGCGAGGTGCTCGAAGGCGTCCGTGCCGACCGGGCTGTCAAGGAGCGCCTCGACCGTCGACGGTCGGAAGCTCACGCCGATCACCGAGGCGACTCCGAGGGCATCTCGTGCCCCGGCCGGCAGCGCGTCGATCCGGGCGCCGAGGATCGCGCGGAGCGTGATCGGCAAGCGGGAACCCCCGCTGCCGCTCATAGCGACGACGCCGTCGCGCCACCGGAGCGTCCCGTCCTCGAGGAAGGCACGTACGGTCTCACCGACGAAGAGCGGGTTGCCGTCGGTCCGTTCGTGGATGCTCCGTGCGCCGTCGGCATCTACGGCGGCGCGGGCCACGATCGTGGCGAGGCGGGCCGTCTCGGGCTCGTCGAGGCCGGTCAGGCTGATGTGCCGGACATCCGGATGGGTCGCCCAGGCCGGCAGAGGTCCCGGACGACAGGCGGCGAGCACGACCAGCGGGTGGGTGGCACATCGCTCGATGACGAGGTCGACCATGCCGACACTCGATGGGTCGAGCCATTGCAGGTCGTCGATGACGACGACGCGCGGGCCGGTGACCGCGAGGAGCCGGTCGGTGTAGCGGGAAGCGACCTCCGCGAGTGCCGCGCTCACCTCGGCGGGATCGTTCGGCGTATCAGCCGCCTCGGCTTCCCAGCCGGAGAACGCAGCGTCCCGGGCGATGGCGGCGATGGCGCCGCCGAACCGGCGTCGCTGGGCCTCGTCGAGGTCGTCGGTGAACAGGAGCTGCCGCACCATCGTCCCTGAATCGACACCGTGCTCGTCGGCGATGACCTGTGCGAAGAGGCGCGCCCAGCGGTATGGCTCGTTCTGGGCGTACGAGAAGTTCTCCGTCCACGACCAGGCGTAATCACCGTCGCGCGCGAGCCGTTCGACGGCCTGGAGGAGGCGGGATTTCCCGACGCCTGCTTCGCCCTCGATCAGGAGGGCGGCCCCCCGGCCGGTCCGCCGCACCTGCTCGAGGATCGAGCGGATCGCGTCGAGCTCGGCGGTGCGGCCGACGAGCGGGTCGGGGCTCGCGGTCCGGAACGGGATCCACGGCCCCATGCCGGCTTCGCCGCGCAGGGCATGGAGTTGGACGGCCGTCGATTGACCACGCAGGACCACCGCGCCGCGCGCGTCCGTCGCCAGGCGGCCGCGCGCCGCGCGCAGCGTCGCATCGTCGAGCAGGATCTCGCCGGCCCGGGCCATCGACTGGATCCGTGCCGCGGTCGTGATGGCCTCGCCGGTAAGCCGGAGGTCACGGTCGATCGTGATCGAGGACGCGCCCGCGACGACCTCGCCGGTCGCCAGCCCGATCCGCACATCGAGCGGCTCGGCGCCGGCCGCCGCCTCCTGGAGGCCGGACCGGATCGCGAGCGCAGCGAGCGCGGCGCGGACCGCGTCATCGTCGTGCGCGCGCGG
>DASSZA010000136.1:0-10191 GCA_035703005.1 Candidatus Limnocylindrales bacterium
ATGCTTCGCCGCATCCCACGCCGCGCCAGCCAGCGGACCGGCGGATCGAGGAGATAGACCAACAGCAGGCCGAGCACGAAGGGTCGGACCGCGTCGCGCGCCATCCACAGCAGGACGCCGATGACGACAGCCGCCACGATCAGCACGGCGACCCGCGGCGAGACCGGCACGAGTCTGGGGTGGTCGGGATAGGACGCGGCGTCGACGAACGGGGGAGGGGGGAGTACGGCGACCCACTCAGGCGGCGGGGCGTCGGCCGCCCGCTCGGGCTCGTCCATCGTTCGGGCAGACTAGCAGACGTGTCGGAGCTTCCGGATGCGGCCGCCGAGCCCCGTCAACGCTGGCGTCTGGTCGTCGCACGCGCTTTGACCGCATCGCACGTGACGCAGCGGGAGGTGGCGGCCGCGTGGACCGACGCGCTCGAAGCGGCCGGCCTTCCGCTCGTCGACGGGGGCACCGGTCGCGGTCGCTCACGGCTGAGCTTCGGCGCGCCGCTCCCGGTCGGCATGGCAGCGGAGCGTGAACTGATCGACATCGTCCTGACGGAGCAGTGGCCTGCCTGGCGCGTGCGCGAGGTGCTCGTGCCACGCCTCCCAGATGGCTGGCGGCTGATCGACGCGTTCGACGTGTGGCTTGGAGGGCCGCCGCTGGCCGGTCGAGTCGTCGCCGCCGACTACAGGATCGAGCTCGCCGGCGACCCTGACGCCGGCGCTCTCACGACCGCGGCGAGGGATCTGATGAACGCGAGATCGATACCGCGCGACCGGATCAAGGCCGGATCGACGGTCACCTACGACCTGCGCCCGCTCGTGACGTCGATCGCGGTCCGCTCAGGGCCGCCCGTCGTCGTCCTTGCGCGTACTCGCTTCGACCCCGAGCTCGGGACCGGGCGGCCGGAGGAAGTCGTCGCCGCACTCGAGGATCGTCTCGGTTGGGTATTGGACACCGCGATGATCGTCCGGGAGCGACTATTGCTGGCCGAGGACGTGGACACGTAGGGCAGGGTCCGATAGCTCGCCGAAGCAGGCCGGTGTCCACGAGCTCGATTGACCGTGATGCCCGTTCAGCCGTACACTCCACCGTCCGCGTCGCGGCCCACGCCCGACGTCACCCCATGTCCGACAGCCCGATCGCCCCGCGCGTCGCCCGCAGTCGTCAAGAAGTCCTGAGGATCCATGTACGCAGTCATCGAGACCGGCGGGAAGCAGTACCGCGTCGAGGTCGGCACCGAACTCGAAGTCGAGCTGCTCGACGCTGAGCCCGGCAAGACCGTCACGGTCGGGCGCGTCCTGCTCGTGGCCGACGGCGACGAGGCGTCGATCGGCCGACCGGTCGTCGATGGCGCCGCGGTCAGCGCCGAGGTCGTCAGACAGGGACGCGGCGAGAAGGTCATCGCGTTCAAGTACCGGCCCAAGGCGCGACGGCGGGTCAAGAAGGGCCATCGGCAGGAGCTGACCGTCCTTCGGATCTCGGACATCACGCTCAACGGCAAGAGCGCCGCCAAAGCCGCCCAGAAGACCGAGACCGGGGCCAAGGGCGAGCGCGCCCGACTCGAGGAGGCTGCAGCCGCCCAGGCGGCGAAGGACGCCGAGCTTGCTGCGAAGCTTGCCGCGCAGTCGAAGACTCCCACGAAGAAGACCGAAGCCAAGAAGCCAGCGACGGCGACGCCGAAGTCAGAGACCGAGGCAGGCGCGAAAGCGTCCGACTCCAAGTCGGCCGCCAAGGCTCCGCCCACGGCCGAGGCGAAGGCAGATACCAAGGACGAGGCGGCGAAGGCCGACACCGCGGCCGCGAAGCCGGCGGCCAAGAAGACCACGACACGGGCCAAGGCATCTGGCGCTGATGCGTCGGGTGACAAGCCCGCCCCGAAGAAGACCGCGGCCAAGCCGCGGGCGACCAAGAAGGACGAATAAGCCATGGCTCACAAGAAGGCCGGCGGCAGCGTCAAGAACGGCCGCGATAGCGTCGGCCAGCGACTCGGCGTCAAGGCGAGCGACGGCCAGACGGTCACTGCGGGATCGATCATCGTGCGCCAGCGCGGGATGACGTTCTCGGCCGGGCCGGGCACCGGACTCGGCAGGGACTACACCGTGTTCGCGACCGTCGACGGTACCGTCAAGTTCGAACACAGCACGAAGAGCAAGAAGCGCATCCGGGTCGAGGCGGCAAAGACCGCTTCGACGACCGCCTAGCCACTCGGGCAGGCGGACCGGACTAGCCGGCGATCACCGGCGGGCGATGGCCCTGCACGGAAGACGTCGGAGGAGAGAACACCGTGAAGCCGGATATCCATCCCAAGTATTACGAAGCAAAGGTCCATTGCGGCTCGTGCGGCCGCGAGTGGACGGTCGGCTCGACACGACCCGAGCTGCGCGTCGACGTCTGCAGCAACTGTCACCCGTTCTTCACGGGCACGCAGAACATCATCGATACCGCGGGCCAGGTCGAGCGGTTCCAGAAGCGCCTGGAGCGTCAGGTCCGCAGCTAGCGCCCACCGGAGCTCGATCCACGGCCGGCCGAAGGGCCGGCCGTTCGGATTCCCCGGGACGGTACCGTCGTCCGGACGCCACGGCCATCCATCGCCGGTAGACTTCCCTTGATGTCAGCGAATCCGGCGCCGCTGGCGGCGGACGGCAGTCCCCGCAGTGGCACTCGCTCCTTCGCCTACGGAGGACAGGCCCTCATGGAGGGCGTCCTCATGCGCGGTCGCGATGCGATCGCGGTCGCCCTGCGCCATCCGGACGGGCGCATCGTTACCACGACCGAGCGCTTGAACTCGCGTGTGCACACGTCACCGGCGGGGAAGTGGCCGTTCGTCCGCGGCCTCGTCGTCCTCTACGAGACGCTCGTCATCGGGACGCGCTGGCTGGTCCGGAGCGCGAACGTCCAGGCCGAGGAGGACGACGTCGAGCTCGGCAAGGGCACGATCGCGATCACGCTCCTCATCACGTTCGGTGTCGCGATCGCGGTCTTCAGCCTGCTTCCGCTGTTCATCTCCAGCGTCGCAACGTCGAAGGCGACCCAGGGCTGGTTACAGCCGGCGATCGAGGGGCTGATCCAGGTCGCCCTGTTCCTCGCGTACCTCACGTTCGTTTCTCGCACGCCCGACATCTATCGGGTGTTCCAATACCACGGCGCGGAGCACATGACGATCCACGCCCTCGAGGCCGGGGACCCGCTGACCGTCGATGCCGTGCGCAAGTACCCGACCGCGCACCATCGCTGCGGGACGGAATTCCTCGTGATCCTGGTGTTGCTGTCGATCTTCGTCTTCTCGCTGATCGGCCGGCAGCCGCCGCTGGTCATGATCCTCAGCCGGCTGATCGGTATCCCGATCCTCGCCGCAGTCGGCTACGAGGTGCTCAAGATCGGCGCGAAGTTCCGTCAGTACCGCGTCATGCGAGCGATCATGTTCCCGGGCATCCTCGTCCAGAAGATCACGACCAAGCGCCCGACCGACGACATGATCGAGGTCGCGATCTCCTCGATGGAGGAGGCGCTCACGGCGGACGGGAACCCGATCCCAGCCGGATCGACGCTCTTCGATCGTGACCCCCTCAAGCTCCCATCCGGCGAGACGGCGCCCGCGACCGAGCCGGTCGCGGCTGCGACGACAGACGAGCCGCCGGCGGTGCCATGACCGATCTCGACGCGAAGCTCGCCGAGATCGCCGCGCAGTACGACGACCTCCAGGCAGACCTGGCCCGCCCCGAGGTGACCGCCGACCCGAACGAGATCCGCCGGCTCGGCCGTGAGCTCGCCCGTCTCGAGCCCACCGTCGCCGCCTTCAGGACGCTCACGGCGACCCGTGACGAGCTGTCGGGCGCACGCGAGCTGCGCGACGCGAGCGACGGCGATGAGGATCTCCGCCAGATGGCCCGGGACGAGGTCGATCGCCTCGAAGGGGACGAGGCTCGGCTCCTCGAGGATCTGCGCGTGCTGTTACTCCCGCGTGACCCGAATGACGAGCGCGACGTGATCCTCGAGGTCCGTGGCGGCGCCGGCGGCGAGGAGGCGGCGCTGTTCGCCGCCGAGCTGCTGCGCATGTACCTGCGGTATGCGGCACGCCACCGGTTCACCACCGAGGTCCTCAGCCTGAACGAGACGGGCATCGACGGGATCAAGGAGGCGATCGTCCAGGTGCGCGGCGACGGCGCGTACAGCCGGCTCAAGTTCGAGGGCGGCGTCCATCGCGTCCAGCGCATCCCGGCGACCGAGTCGAGCGGCCGGATCCACACATCGACGGCGACGGTCGTCGTGATGCCGGAAGCCGACGAGGTCGAGATCGACATCGACGAGGACAAGGACCTCCGGATCGAGGTCAAACGCTCGTCGGGCCCGGGTGGTCAGTCAGTCAACACGACGGACTCCGCCGTGCGCATCACGCACCTTCCGACCGGGCTGGTCGTCGAGATCCAGGACGAGAAGAGCCAGCACAAGAACAAGGCGAAGGCGCTGTCGGTGCTGCGCTCCCGTTTGCTCGACATGGAGATCCAGAAGCAACGCGACGCCGACTCGGCGACGCGCCGCTCGATGGTCGGGTCCGGCGACCGCAGCGACAAGGTCCGCACGTACAACTTCCCGCAGGACCGGGTGACCGACCACCGGATCGGCAAGACCGTCCACAACCTCCCGGGCGTGATGGACGGCGACCTGGACGAGCTGATCGACGGGTTGATCATGGCCGACCAGGCCGACCGCCTCGCCAACCTCATGGGTGCCGATGACGCAGCTTGACACGGCGCGCGTGCGCTACCTACCGGCCCGCTCCGTGCCGATCGTCAAGGCGACCGACCTTGGGTCCGTGCAGGTGCTGAAGCATGGCAATCGGTTCCTGCTGACCGACTCGTTCGGTGACATCCATCCCGACTCGCGCGGCCTCGGCCTATACGACGGGGACACCCGCGTGCTCGCCTGCTCGGTGCTGCGGGTCGGCGGGACACGACCGGTGCTCCTTCAGGCGTCCGTCGGGGCGAACTATCGGGGCGGGATCCAGATGACGAACCCGTCGGCCGACCGGAATCCAGAAGCGAAGGTGCACCCGCTCGATGAGCTCGTCGGACGGACGCTCGGGATCAGCCGCGATAGGCTGCTCGGAGCGGAAGGCATCGCCGAGCGTGTCCGGATCGTCAACCACGCGGCCGGCGATACCGAGGTCCCGATCGACCTCGAGCTCGGCTGCGACGGGGCCGACATCTTCGAGGTTCGCGGCTATCGCCGGGCCGGGCGAGGCAAGCTCCTTCCGATCGCCGTGACCGACGATCGGGTGACGTTCCGCTATGTCGGTCTCGATGCCGTCGAGCAGTTCACGCACGTGGCGTTCTCGGAGCCTGCCGAGACGGTCGAACCGGTCGAGCATCCGCTGCCTGACGGTTCCGACTCCGGCGCAGCTGTCCGAGTCCGATGGACGCTCCGACTCGACCCTGGTGCGACCAAGAGCCTCAGCTGGACGATCTGGTGCACCGACCGAGCGGCCCCAGCCGAGCCGGCCGACGAGCCGACGGGATCGTCGGACCACGAGGCGATGTTCCCGCCCGTCCCGCGCGTGTCCGCCGACGAAGGTGCTGCCGCTTATCACGCTTGGGAGCGAGGGACGACGTCAGTTGCGAGCGACCACGAGCTGTTCAACCTCGTCATCAAGCGGTCGGTGTCTGATCTGCGGCTCTTGGTCAACGAGGGGCCCGGCCCGGAGGAGCGCTACGTGTCGGCGGGTGTGCCGTGGTTCGCGACGCTGTTCGGGCGTGACTCGATCATCTCGGCGTTCCAGGCGCTCGCGTTCCGGCCGCAGATCGCCGTCGAGATCCTCCAAGTCCTCGCGGACCACCAGGCGACCGAGGATGACCCAGAGCGTGACGCAGAACCGGGCAAGATCCTTCATGAGCTGCGGACCGGCGAGATGGCACGTTCCGGCGAACTGCCGCACACCCCGTACTACGGCTCGATCGATTCCACGCCCCTGTGGCTGATCCTGCTCGGTGCGACGTTCGATTGGACCGGCGATCGAGCGTTGGTCGATCGGCTGTGGCCGAACGCCCTCGCGGCGCTCGAATGGATCGACCGGTACGGGGATCGGGATGGCGACGGGTTCGTCGAGTACGAGCGGCGCACCGATCGTGGGCTCCTGAACCAGGGGTGGAAGGACTCTCACGACGCGATCCGCGACCGGGAGGGGCGACACAGCGAGCCGCCGATCGCTCTCTCCGAGGTGCAGGGCTACGTCTACGACGCGAAGCGGCGCATGTCAAAGCTCGCCGCGATGCGGGGCGAGACGGAGATGTCGATCCGGCTCGATGCGGAGGCAGACCAGCTGGCGACCCGCTTCGAGCAGGCGTTCTGGATGGAGGACCGGCGCTTCTACGCGATGGCGCTCGACCGCGACAAGCGTCAGGCGGATGCGATCGCGAGCAACGCAGGTCAATGCCTCTGGTCGGGGATCGTGACGCCGGACCGGGCGAGCGACGTCGTGGAACGCTTGCTCCGGCCCGAGATGTTCTCCGGGTGGGGCGTGCGGACGTTCGCCTCGGATCAGCCCGGCTACAACCCGATCGGCTACCACACCGGGACCGTCTGGCCGCACGACGCCTCGCTGATCGCAGCGGGCTTCAAGCGCTACGGCTTCCACGACGCGACGAACCGCCTCGTCGGCCAGATGATGGAAGCGGCCCAGGGCTTCGCCGATTACCGATTGCCCGAGCTGTTCTGCGGCTTCGACCGGACCGATGCGACGACGCCGGTGCCGTACCCCGTCGCGTGCTCGCCGCAGGCGTGGGCGGCCGGTTCGTCGTTCCTGTTCCTCGAGACGATGCTCGGACTGCGCGCGCACGCCGACCGGCACGAGCTCGAGCTGCTGCACCCGCACCTGCCCGACTGGCTTGGCAAGGTGACGCTCACCGATCTGCGTGTCGGAGATGCGTCCGTCGACCTGCTGTTCCACCGCTGGCGAGGCACCACCAGCGCCGAGGTACTGCGGAAGGTCGGCGACGTGGCCGTCACGATCCGCCTCTGATCCGACGCGCATGACCGCGACCCGAGCGCTCATCGAGGCCGGCACCGAGCGCCTTCGAGCGGCAGGATCGGACACGCCGCGGCTCGACTCCGAGCTCCTCCTCGCCTATGCGATCGGCGTCGACCGCACGGCCGTCATCGCGCACGGCGATGCCCCAGTCGGCGCAGACGCGACCGCCGCGTACGAGTCGCTGATCGCCAGGCGCGAGAGGGGCGAACCGGTCGCGTACCTGCGTGGGATCAAGGAGTTCCACGGGATCGCGCTGACCGTCGACGCTCGTGGCCTCATCCCCCGGCCCGAGACCGAGCTTCTCGTCGATACGTCGATCCTCGCCGTGATGGCGGCCCTGACATCCGGCATCGACCGCGCCGGTCCCCTACGGGTCGCCGATGTCGGCACCGGAAGCGGTGCGATCGCGGTCGCCTTGGCCGTGGCGCTCCGCGCCCGGCGCGTCCCCCCCGAGGACATCGACATCGTGGCGGTGGACGTCTCGGAGGATGCCCTCGACCTGGCGCGCGAGAACGCGGTAGCGCACGGGGTCGGTGATCGTCTCCGTTTCGTGGCGAGCGATCTGCTGCCGCCCGACGCGCGGTCGGCGCCGTTCGACATCGTCCTCGCGAACCTGCCGTACGTACGGACCGCGGAACTCGACGCGTCCGCCGGGAAGCCCGTTAGCACGACGTTCGAGCCGCGACTCGCGCTCGACGGCGGCGCGGATGGGCTGGCCGTGATCGGGCGTCTGCTCGACCAGCTGGAGTGGGGGCTCGCCAGCGACGGGATCGCGCTGCTCGAGATCGGCGGCGATCAGGGTCAAGCAGCCCCTGCGCTCGTCGCGGGCCGCCTGCCGGGCTGGACCTGCGATGTGATCCCCGACCTCGCCGGACTGCCTCGGGTCCTGCGCCTTCGTCGCGGTGCGGCGTGACGAGCTCGCTGACACCGCTGATGCCCGCCATCCTGCCGACGACCCCGGAGCCAGTGCTGCCCATCCGCCTCATCGCGCTCGACATCGATGGCACGATCATCGGCGACGCCCACGAGATCGCGGATCGGACGGTCGCCGCCGTCCGTGCGGCGATGGAGCGCGACGTCGCGGTGTCGCTCGTGACCGGGCGGATGGTGTCGTCGGCGATGCGATTCGCGCAGGATCTCGGGCTGACCGGCCCCATCGTCGGCTATCAGGGCGGACTCATCCGCGCGATGGCGGTTCCCGAGTCGCGTCGCCTCGGGAAGCTGCTGCTGCACACGCCGCTGCCGGCGGATGCGGCGCGGTCCATCGTCGAATGGACGCGGGACCACGGGCTCGACCCGCACGTCAACCACCTCGAGCGGTTCATCCTTCGTGCGGACGATCCGAAGGCGGACGATTACTCCACCTTCATGGGCGCGCACGCCGAGCTCGTCCCGGACCTGCTCGCGGCGATCGATCACCCCGTCACGAAGGTGCTTGCCGTCGGCGAGCCCCCGATCCCCACCGAGATCGCGCCACTCGCGCGTGCCGAGTTCGCCGGCCGCGCGGATGTCACGATCTCCCATCCTCGGTTCCTGGAGTTCGTAGCGCCGGGCGTTTCGAAGGGGCGTGCCATCCGCTGGCTCGCCCGGCGGCTGCGCATCCCCCTCGCGGCGACCCTGGCGATCGGCGACCAGTGGAACGATCTCGAGATGCTCGCGGAGGTCGGGCACGGAACGGCGATGCCGACCGCTCCTGCCGAGGTGCGCGCCGCGGCGCGCTACGTCGCTGCGCCCCTGGAGGACGACGGAGCCGCCCGGATGATCGAGGACCTCGTCCTGGCATCACCGAACGAGGTCAGAGCGAACGCCAGGCGGCTGGAAACGGCCGCGCGCGCCCTTCGGGAAGCTTCGTGACGGCGCGCGTCGTCAGCGATGACGCGGCTGGTCGCGCGGAGGCGATCGACGTGCTCAAGGCCGGGGGGATCGTCGCGCTTCCGACCGACACCGTGTACGGGATCGCCGTCGCGCTATCGACCCCGGGCGGGATCGAGCGCCTGTTCGCCGCCAAACGACGGCCCCCCGACAAGGGGATCATGTTGCTGCTCGACGATGCCGCCCAGGCGGGCACGGCCGGCGCCATGACCCCGGCCGCAGCCGCACTCGCCCGTGCGCTCTGGCCAGGCGGCCTCACGGTCATCGTCCCGCAACGCCCGGACGTCCCGTGGCCCCCGGCACTCACCGGCGGCGCCCAGACGATCGGTCTGCGGGTTCCGGATCATCCGGCGCCGCGGGCGCTCGCTACGGGTGTCGGCCCGCTGCCGACGACATCGGCGAACGTGTCGGGACTGCCGGAGGCCTCGGACGCGGCCGCGATCCTCGAACAGCTCGGAGACGCCGTCGATCTCGTGCTCGATGGCGGACCGGCGCACGGGGGCCCGGCATCCACCGTCGTCGACTGCAGCGGACCGCTACCGACGATCCTTCGGGCAGGCGCCGTCCCGGTCCGCGAGATCGCCGCTGTCCTCGACAAAGCGGATGTGGCCCACGGCCTCCGCGAGGCCGGCGAGAGGGACGCCTCCGGTTAGCCGCTCCGTCCGCGCGCGTCGACGCGCCACGTGTCGACGATGGTGCCGTCCCGGGCGACCAGGAATGTCGCGAACAGGTCGACGACCGGGCAGATGTGATTCGGGACGGCCAGCACCACCTCCCCGATCTCGGGCAGTGGCCCGCCGTCGCGCACCTCGACGACGCCGTGATAGTCGGAGACGCGATCGACCACCGCGCCCAGCTCGGGGATCGACGCATGACCCGCGAGGTACGCGGGAACGTCCTTGGTCAGCGTCTTCGCTCCTGCGTCGATCAC
Organism: Candidatus Limnocylindrales bacterium; assembly: GCA_035703005.1. Taxonomy (GTDB): domain Bacteria; phylum Chloroflexota; class Limnocylindria; order Limnocylindrales; family CSP1-4; genus SPCO01. Next base: position 9,819 of record DASSZA010000136.1, read on the forward strand.
GAAGCGGCGGGCCTCGGCGTTCAGGCTGACGACCCGAGCCGCGATGACCGCAGCGGGCGCATCCGGTTCGATGGAGCCGAGCGCCACCTGCTGTCGGTCGCCCAAGACGTACGTTCCCGGCCGCTCCTCGGTCACGGCGCCCCGCGCCGAGTCGATCGCGGTCGGCGTCGAGCCCGCGCTGATCACATGTGCTTCGATCCCGGCCGCCCGGAGAGAAGCCGCCGCCTCGGTCAGGCCGCGAACCTCGTCGTCCGCCGCAGCGGCTCGCGCGTCCGGCCCGTGATAGCCGTGACCGGCGTGGGTGAACACGCCGATCACATCGAGGCCCAGGTGCGTCGCCGCGGCCGCAACGGGCCCGGCGTCGTTCGGTGCC
>DASSZA010000206.1:0-3430 GCA_035703005.1 Candidatus Limnocylindrales bacterium
CCTCCCAGCTGCGAAACGACGCCGGCATCATCGGAGCGGCGGTCGTCGCGGTCGAAGGCCTGCGGGATGCGGGGACGACCTGGGATGACCTGCCGCCCGGCGAGGCCACGGCGAACCTTCCTGAGGGATCGTCGCTCGTTAGAGGCTGACGGGTCGCGGCGTATCATCGAGGCCCATCCCCCGCGTATACGGCACCACCCGAGGTCCCCGATGACGACCGAATCGACGACTCCGGCGGCGACTGCGCCGGAGGCACCCAGTAGCACTCAGATGGTCATCGGCGGGCAGTCCGTCGATGCGGCCGACGGCCAGACGTTCGAGATCGTCGACCCCGCCAGGGGTAAGACCATCGCGACCGCGCCGCTGGGTGGCCGAACCGATGTCGACAGGGCCGTCGAGGCGGCCCAGGCCGCATTCGAGGACCGCAAGGGCTGGGCGAACTGGGCGGCGGGGAAGCGCGGACGATCACTTGCCAAGCTCGCGGACCTGATCAAGAAGAACAGCGAGGAGCTGGCCTGGCTCGAGAGCCGCAACGGCGGCAAGCCGATCACGTCGGCCCGTGGCGAGATCATCGGCGCGAGCCTCGTCTTCGATTACTACGCGGGTGCTGCCAACAAGATCTTCGGGCAGACGATCCCGGTGTCGAAGCCCGGCATCGACCTGACGCTGCGCGAGCCGATCGGCGTCGTCGGGTTGATCGTGCCCTGGAACTTCCCGCTCCTCATGGCCTCGTGGAAGGTCGCCCCGGCGCTGGCAGCGGGAAACACGGCGATCCTGAAGCCGGCGTCGTACACGCCACTCACCGCGATCCGTCTCGGGGAACTGGCACTCGAAGCCGGCATCCCCGCGGGCGTGCTCAACGTCGTCACGGGACCCGGCGGCACGGTCGGTGCGTCGATCGCGGCGCATCCGGGGATCGGCAAGGTCGCCTTCACGGGCGAGACGACGACCGGCCAGGAGATCATGCGGCTCGCGTCGAGCAACGTGAAGAAGATCTCGCTCGAGCTCGGCGGCAAGAGCCCGAACATCGTCTTCGCCGACGCTGACATCGAGCGGTTCGCGAAGGAGTCGCCATACAGCGTCTTCGACAACTGCGGGCAGGATTGCTGCGCGCGCAGCCGGATCCTCGTGGAGCGGCCCGTGCACGAGCAGGTCGTCGAGCTGTTCGCGGCCGCGACGCGCAACGTCAAGGTCGGCGACCCGGCCGACGAGGCGACCGAGGTCGGCCCGCTCGTTTCGACCAAGCAGCGCGATCGCGTCAAGGACTACATCGAGATCGGTCTCGGCGAGGGGGCGTCCGTGGTCGTCGGTGGTGCCGCGCCCGACGATCCGAGCCTGGCCGACGGTGCCTATCTCCTGCCGACGGTCTTCGACGGCGTCGACAACGACATGCGCATCGCGCGCGAGGAGATCTTCGGACCGGTCGTCTCGATCATCCCGTTCGACACGGAAGAGGAGGCACTTCGCCTGGCGAACGCGACGCCGTACGGCCTGTCCGGCTCGATCTGGAGCCGCGACATCGGCAAGGCGATGCGCGCGGCGCGTGCCCTCCAGTCCGGCGTCATCAGCGTCAACTCGAACAGCTCGGTCCACACCGAGGCGCCGTTCGGCGGCTACAAGATGTCGGGCATCGGGCGGGAGCTCGGGATGGCCGCGCTCGACCTCTACACCGAGACGAAGAACGTCTTCATCGACATCTCCTGATCCAGGCTCCGCCGATCGCGTCCCGTCATCGGCGCGATTCTCGGGCAGCGTCGGCGAGCGAAGCGCAGGTCGGTCGCGGCGCGGGACGGTCATCGCCGCTGGCTGGATCGTGGGTCTCATCGGCATCGTGGCCGTCGGCTGGGTCGGTGCCCGCTCGACGATCCCGTCAGACGAGGCAGCGCCGGTCGGATCGGCGATCGTTCGTGCCGAGGACATCACCGCCGCAGGCGCCTGGGTCCGACTCGATCTGCCGGCCCGAAGGGACGAGGTCTTCACGAGCCGTGCGATCACGGTCCGCGGTGAGGTCGGACCCGCTGTGAGCGCGGTCTGGCTCAGCCTCGAATCACGGAACGGCAAGATCCTTGCCACTCGGACGATCCAGCGCGGCGATCCAAGCATTCGGGCGCCGATGCCGTTCGAGGGCCTGTTCGGTCTCGCGTCACCGGGCGCCAGCGGTCGGCTGTTCGTGACCGCGACCGCGATCGGGGTCGACGGTGTCCCGACCCAGTCCATCCGGCGGCGGATCGAGACGACCGCGGCATCCGCTGACCCGCGCGCGGACGGTCTCCATCGCGGCCCGCACGCGGACCTCGGGATCGACGGTGGCGCCGTCGAGCTCGCCGCGCCCTAGGCGCCGAGATCGCCGGGTGGCCAGGTAAGGTCCGGCCGCCGCTGATCGATCCAGTCCCGGAGCATCCACATCGTCGTCCGGAAGGCCAGCCCGGCCCACGGGATCGCGTCGGGCGCGAACGAAGCGATCTCGAGCGCCTCGCGCGTGGGCGCCGCGGTTCCGCCGACGACCTTGGATTCGAAAGCGATGGTGACGACGGCCGCTTCGAGTCGCGTGTACAACCCGATGATCTCGCCGGGCTCGACGATGAGCCCCGTCTCCTCGTACGTCTCCCGGATCGCCGCCTGGTGGACGGTCTCGTCAACCTCGAGGAACCCGCCTGGCTGCGCCCATGCGCCGAGACCCGGCTCGATCCCCCGCCGGAGCAGGACGACCTCGCCCTCCGCAGTCACAGGCAGCGTCGTGACGACGAGCCGTGGGTTCACGTACGTGATGTGACCGCACGACGGGCACGACAGCCGGTCGCGGTCCTCGCCGTCGATCGCGCCGAACTCCAGCGCGGTCCCGCAGCGGGAACAGAAGTTCAGGCTGCGTGCCATCCACTCGGGCACACCACGGCCTGGCTCCAGGTCCGTCGAGCGGCCGTCCGGGCCGAGGTCGAAAGCGTCCACGCCTAGGCGAGCAGGACGGCGGCGGCAGCCGCGACCAAGGCCGTCAGACCGATGACGCTGACCGCCACCCACGCCAGCCGGAACCATGCCTTGCCGCGATCGACCGGCATCCACGCCCAGGCAGAGCGCCAGATGCGAAGGATCGCGTCAGCGGTCGTGATCACGAGGAGCGGCGCGGCGATGAGGACGCAGAGCTTGACGAGCGGATCGCCGAGTCGAGCGCCGAGGTTGAGGGCCGTGATCGCGATCGCGCCACAGATCAAGACCGGGACGGACAGGTTGATGTAGTGCTTCTGGAGCGGGGTCGGGGCGACCTCGGGGACCGACCGCGGCGGCAGACCCTGAAGGCTCGGCGGTAGCGTCGCCGGTCGCACCGGCTGGCGGTCGAGCACCGGCATGCCCGGTTCCCAGCGTTCGTCGTTCACAACCCGAGTGTAGTCGGGGCAGGCGCTGGGCTAGAGCAACCGCTCCTCGTTCGCGTCGG
>DASSZA010000262.1:0-13409 GCA_035703005.1 Candidatus Limnocylindrales bacterium
CGTGACGACCGAGGCCATCCCAGGTAGGTCGCTCGCGACGACGGGAACCCCGGCCGCCATGGCTTCGAAGAGCTTGTTCGGCGTGGTGAGCCGGTGATTGAGCGTGGTCGGCTGGATCGGCATCGCCACGACATCGGCAGATGCGACCCAGTCGAGCAGATCCGCTGGCGGGACCGCCGGAAGCACGTGCACACGCCCGCCCGATGAAGGATGGTCCGCCCGATCCCGGTATGCCTGTTCCTCGGCTCCGTAGCCCATGAGCACGAGGACGGCGTCGTCGACGGCCTTTATCGCTTCGAAGAGCTGCTCCACGCCACGACCGCGGGAGAAGCCGCCCTGATAGAGCACGACGCGCTGGGATGGCGCGAGTGCCAGTCGCTCGTGGAAGCGACGTGGACGAGGCCCGTCCGGTTCGTATCGATAGGCGCAGTTCATCACGACCAGCGGCGTCGATACCCCGAATCGTTCGGCCATCACCTCCGCGTACGGCTGGTTCACCGTGATCACTCGATCCGCCCGGCGCGCCCAGCGCCGTTCTGCGCGCGCGATCGCCGCGCGTACGAGACCGCGCGTGTTTGCCAGGTTCGCGGCGTCCATGTAGATGTCGCGGGCGTCGTAGACGACCTTCGGTCGCGGTGCCTGCTCGTCGGCGATCGCCAGGGCTACTGGGATGCCCATGTACGCCATACCGTGGATGAGGTCCGCCTTCGGGGCGACGGCGGTAGCGCGCGACGTCTGCGAGCGCACCGTCAGAAGGATGGACCAGCGCCGGACGATCCGGCTCGCGATCCTACGCGGCAGCGAAGGAGACGCCGTCCCGACGCGTACGGGCGATCCGTCCGCAGGACGTTCGCCGCTACTCGCCACGGTCGGCGCCGGCTGCGACCCACTGGCACCGTCGCCGGCGACTGGCCGGAAACGCCGGAGGAGCCGACGCACGGTCGCGCGGCCCGGCAGGGCCTCACCCGGGTTTGGCGCGACTCGGATGATCTCGTAACCCGCGGGGCTGGTCTCGCGTTCCGCGAGACCCGGCTTCCAACGCGCGAGGACCGTGACCGAGTGACCGCGCGCGATCGCAGCGGTCGCGATCCGATACGTTCGGCTGTCGAACTCGCCGGTCGAGGGGAGCACGAGGACGAGTCGCTGCGGGACGGGAGTCAGGTCAGCGACGGCGGCCGCCGCCGCGCCCTCTGTCTGGCCGGGCAACGTCCCAGTCGTCACGCCGCGCCCGCCAGCGTCTCGACGATGGCATCGACGGCGCCTGCGGGCTGCACGCGCACATCCGTTGCGCGCCGTTCCGCGGCGCGTCCCGCGTCGTCGAGCGGCGCGAGACGGTCGAGCTCGCTACGGGCTAGGTCCGCATCAAGGCCCACGACGACCATCGACCCTGCGGAATCGGCGACGGCTTCGACCCACTCCGTCGTGCCACGAAGGACCAGACACGGAACCTGGAGCCAGGCCGCCTCTCGCTGGACCCCGCCTGAGTCCGTGACGACCGCGGCTGCGTGCAGTTGTAGACCAAGCGTCGTGCGATAGCCCTGTGGCTCGATCACGCGCACCTGCGGCGACAGGCGGATCCCCGCGGCGTCGAGCGCGGCGCGCGTCCCGGGATGCAAGGCGAGGATCACCGGCCGCTCCGGCCTGGCGATCCCTGCGAGCGATGCCGCCCACGCTTCCATAGCCGCGACTTCGCGGTTCTCGGCGCGATGGATCGTCGCGAGGATGTAACGGCCGGGTCGCAGGTCCTCGCCGACGACCGCGAGGACCGCCGGGTCGCGAACCTCGGAGGCCGTCCGCGCGACGAGGTCCTGCAGGACGTCGCCGACCTGGACGACGCCGTCGACGATCCCTTCCCTCCGAAGGTTCGCGACCGCCGCCGGCGTCGGCGCGAACAGCCAGCGCGACAGGTGGTCGGCGACCACGCGGTTGATCTCCTCTGGCATCCGTCGGTCGAACGAGCGCAACCCGGCCTCGACGTGCGCGATCGGGATGCCGTGCTTGGCCGCCACGAGTGCCGCCGCGAGCGTCGTGTTCGTGTCGCCGTACACCAGGACCGCGTCGGGCGATGCCTCACGAAGGATCGGGTCGAGCGCGATGAGCATCCGACCGGTCTGGTCCGAGCCCGAGCCGCCACCGACGTCAAGGTCGTGGTCCGGGGGCCGCAATCCGAGTTCGCGGAAGAACGTCCCCGCCATCGCATCGTCGTAGTGCTGGCCCGTGTCTATGAGCCTGGTATCGAACCGCGCTCGCAGCGCGGGCTCCAGGGCCGCGGCCTTGATGAGCTGAGGACGCGTCCCGACGACGCTGAGGATGCGCACTAAGGGCGGCTGGCCACCGGGTCGCTCGCGTCGCGGCGCTCCGGGACACCCACACCCCGATAGGCGACCTCCGGGCCGAGTCGGGCGGCCAAGGTCGCGAGGCTGTTGCGTCCGTCGTACACGACCCGGAGGTCGGGGAACCAGTCGGGATCGAGAGCTCCCCAGGCTGCATCGGCGGTCTGCGTCACGATCGCGGCGACTCCCGGGGACGTCGCGCCCCACGTCCAGGGCACCGCGTCGAGCCGCTCGATCTCCGTGTCATCGAGGAGCGGGTCGTACGCGAGGACACGGGCGCCTCGAGTGCGGAGCGCGGCGATCAACGGGATCGCGCGGGAGTAGGCGAGCTCTTTCACCCCCTGTCGATACGTCACCCCGAGCACGAGGATGTCGCGACCGGTGAGGTCGCCGAGCACACGCTCCAGCTCGTCGACCGCCAGGTCGACCTGCCCGTCGTTCACCTCTCGCGCCCGCGCGACGATCGACAGCTCCGGCGCTCGATCCAGCAGGAAGTGCGGATAGACGGGGATGCAGTGACCACCGACGCCGATCCCTGGCTGGTGGATGTGACTGTACGGCTGGCTGTTCGCGGCGTCGATGACCTCGGTGATATCGACCCCGATCCGGTCGGCGTATCGCGCGAACTCGTTGGCCAGCGCGATGTTCACGTCGCGGTAGGTGGTGTCCGCGAGCTTCGAGAACTCGGCGGCTTCGGCCGACGACATCGCCACGACCTCGGCATCGAGCACGCTCTCGTAGAAGGCGGCGGCAAGGGTCGTCGAGGCGTCGTCGAGTCCGCCGACCAGCTTCGGATAGGTCGCGAGGTTCGCGAGGGCGGCACCGCTGTAGAGGCGCTCCGGGGAGAAGGCGACGTTGATCCGTGCCGGGGCGTCGCCGGTCGCCGGCAAGCCACTCGTGGCCTCGAGGCGCGGGGCGTACCGATCGCGCGTGTCGCCGACGGGCAGCGTGGTCTCGAAGATGACGAGCGAGCCGGCGTGGACGCCCGGTGCGATCGAATCGACCGCGGCGTCCATCCAGCCGTGATCGGGGCGATGCGCCGCGTCGAGCATCACCGGGACGATGAGCACGATGACGTCCGCGGCGCGTGCGGCCTCGGCACCATCGGTCGTCGCTCGCAGTCGGCCCGCGTCATGAGCGCTCTTCACGAGGTCGCCGACGCCCGGTTCCTCGCCGATGTGCGAGCGGCCTTCGTTGATCGAGGCGACCACACGCTCGTCGATGTCGACGGCGATCACGTTCCAGCCGTGATCGGCGAACTGGGCCGCCAGCGGGAGGCCCATCTTGCCGGCGCCGACCACCGCGACCGTCCCGGCCGTTCCGGTCTCCCCGGTCCACGGCGTGACCTGGCGTGGGATGCCGTGGCGACACGGCTGCGGCGTCAGCTGGATCGACCCGCCGACGACGCTCGAGGTGACGGACGGGCGGCGCGCCGGGCTCACGCGGACACCAGCTCGACGGCTCGTTGCTCACGGGCGGCGGTCAGCAACGCATGGGCGAGCGTGACCGCCCAGCGGCCATCCTCCGCATCCACCACCGGGCGTCCGCCGTTGCGCACGATGCCGAGGAATGCGCCGAGCTCGTTGGCAAGTGGCTCGGCATTGGGAACGGGCAGCTCGACCTCCGAGCCGGCGAACGTGGGTGCATACCCACCGATGAGGCGAGGGTTCGTGGTGTCCGACGCTTGGGTGAACGTGAGCCGCTGCGTCAGGTAGTCGAGCTCGAACATGCCCTCCTCGCCGACGACAGCGAGCTGGCGACGCTTGGCGGGCGTGAGCCAGTCGACGTCGAGCATGCCGACCGTGCCGGACGGGAATGCCATGAGCCCGAACAGGAGATCTTCGTGGTCGGTGTGGATCCGCTGCGCCGTCTCGGCGTAGACGCGGACGGGCCGCTCCCCGGCGATCCACGACAGGATGTCGACGTCGTGCGTCGCGAGGTCGACGGTCACGCCGACATCCCGGATACGGGCCGGAAAGGGCCCGGCGCGCCTGCTCGTGACCGCGTACACCGAAGAGAGCCAGCCGCCTTCGTGCAACAGGCGGCCGAGTTCGAGCACGGCTGGGTTGAAGCGTTCGATGTGACCGACCTGGAGCGGCACGCCGCGCGCCTGCGCGGCATCGACCAGCGCCGCGGCTTCATCCGGTGTCGCGGCCAGCGGTTTCTCGACGAGCGCGGCGACGCCGCGCTCGAGAGCAGCCAGGGCCAGCGTCAGGTGCGTCGTCGTGGGCGAGGCGATGACGACCGCATCCAGCTCGGCCTCAGCGAACAGGGCGAGCGGCTCGGGGAAACCCTGCGCTCCGGTACCGGACGTCGCGGCCTCGACCGCTGCCCGATCGGTATCGGCGACGGCGACCAGCCGGATACCGGGCATCGACGTCAGGACGCGGAGATGGTTGCGGCCCATCGATCCGAGGCCGACGAGGCCGACGCGGAGATCGCGGTCCCCGGCCGGGGACCAGGCGGACGTCATCGAGTCGCCATCTCCTCGGCGACGCGATGGCGCTCGAATGCCCCTCGGACCGCGTCGATCACCGTGACTTGGTCGCTTTCGCTCAAGCCCGGGTACATCGGCAGCGACACGGAACGTCGGGCGGCACGGTCGGTGACCGGCAGATCGGCGTGTATCCCGCGCTCGAGGATGTACTGCTGGCGATGGATCGGGATCGGATAGAAGATCCCCGTCCCGATACCTGCGGCCTTGAGGTCGTCGACGACCGCGTCGCGCTCATCACCGACGTCGACCGTGTACTGGTGGTACACGTGCGTACGGTCGTCCGGGACCACGGGTGTCACGATCCCGGAACCGGTGAACGCCTCGTCGTAGCGGCGGGCGATCTCGCGGCGCTTCGCGGTGTTGCGCTCGAGCTTGGCGAACTGGGTCAGCCCGATCGCCGCCGCGATGTCGGTCAGCCGGAAGTTGTAGCCGAGCGCTTCGTGGTGGTACCGCTCGCGCATCCCCTGGTTCCGGTAGATCCGGATCCAGTCGGCAAGCCGATCATCGTTCGTCGTGATCAGACCGCCCTCGCCCGACATCATGTTCTTCGTCGCGTACAGGCTGAACGCGGCGTGGCCGAAGCTCCCGGCGCGCTGGCCGTCGAACGTGGCTCCATGCGCCTGGGCGGCGTCTTCGACGATGGCCAGGCCGTGCCGTTGGGCGATGGCGCTGATCGCCGCCATATCGGCAGGCAGGCCGAACAGGTGGACGGGGCAGATCGCCTTCGTCCGTGGCGTGATCGCCGCCTCGATCCGGTCGGCATCGATCACGTAGGTGTCCGGCTCGATGTCGACGAACACCGGCGTGGCCCCCGTCGACAGCACGGCACTCGCGGTCGCGTTGAACGAGTGACTGACGGTGATCACCTCGTCGCCGGGGCCGAGCCCCAACCCGGCGTAGATGATCATCAGCGCGACGGTGCCGTTCGTGACGGCGATCGCGTGCCGGACACCGATGAAGTCGGCCCACTGCTCCTCGAGCTCGGCGACCTTCGGGCCCTGCGCGAGCATCCCGCTCCGGAGGACGTCGGTGACGGCGGTGATCTCCTCCTCGCCGATATCGGGACGGACGACGGGGATCATGCTGGCGCTCCTTGCTCGACGACGGGGCCCGAGCGCTCGGCAAGGGTGTCACCGTCCGGGACGTACGTGTAGCTCCGCCCGCACGACGGACACGACAGTTCTCCGTTCTCGCGCTCGTGCAGGCGCACACCACACGCGCACACCCAGCCGATCCGACGCGCCGGATTGCCGACGACGAGCGCATGTCCGGGAACGGTCCGCGTGACGACGGCACCCGCCCCGACCATCGCGTACGGCCCGACGTCACAGCCCGCCACGACGATCGCGCCGGCCCCGATCGATGCGCCCTCGGCGAGGTGGATCGGGGTCACCGTCCAGTCGTCCGCCCTTGCGAGCTCCCCTGTGGACGTCACGGCTCGCGGCGTGCGGTCGTTCGTGAGGATCGCGCCTGGGCCGATGAACACGCTGTCCCCGACCGTCACGCCGTGGTAGATGAGCGCGCCGTTCTGGACCTTGACCCGGTCACCGAGCACGACACCCTCATCGATGAACGCGTCGCGCCCGATGATGGCGTCGGCGCCGATCGTCGCCCCGACGCGGATCTGCGCGCGGTGCCACACGGCTGTGCGTGGCCCGATGGCGACGGCGTCCTCGAGATCCGCACTCGGGTGGATCCGGGCGCTCGGATCGATCATGCGCAGGTGGGCTCCTCCTCGGGGTCGCACGCAGGCCGGTGCGTACGACGGGATGCTGAGTATATCCGAGGCCCTTCCACGGCCCGGCAGAGGCGGCCCGGCCGGATACCAGCGAAAGGCGCGATCAGCGCCGCCGAAGGAGCCTCGCGATGACCGCGAACGCGGCACCGAACGCGAGCGCACCCCGCCAGTCCAGGATGGGCCTGACCGTCCCCTCGACGCGGTTCGCGACCAGGACGCCGACCACGCTCGGCTGACGGATCGTCACCTTCTCGGCGAGGACGCTCATCACGAGCGACTGGTCGATCGTCGCATCGCGGCCGCCGACGATGTTGGCCGCCGACTGCACGACTCGCGCCTCGCCGCCGATCGCGCCGACCGCGAAGCCGCGATCGAGTGACACGATATCGCCCTGCGCCAGCACGATGCCGCCGTTCGTGACGGCGATGTCGGTGGCGGTCGCCCGAACGATGCCGCCCTGCTGGATGTCGATCGCGTCGGCGGTGGCCGTCGTGATCCCACCCTCGCTGAGCGTGATCGAGCCTGCATGCACGTCGTGCAGACCGCCCTGGGTGATCTCGAGCCGGTCGGTCCGCGTCGGCTCGATCGTTTCCTGCTCGTTGTCGCTGGTCGTCGCCATCGGGCTATCCATGCGGCGAGCGTAATGCCGAGGGGCCTATTGCGTCGATGGTCTATCCTGCCCGCGGTCCGACGACCGCGCGCTGCGCGACGCGGACGTGGGGTGTTCGAGGGGACACGTGGCTACTCGGCCGGCTGCACGGGGGAGATCGGTCCTCGTCCTGGCGCTGGGGCTCGCCGCCGTGGCGGGCGTCGGCCTGGGCGTGCTCGCGGCGGTCGCGTCCGGTCCGAAGCCGACCGCCCCCGTGGCCGCCACGTCGTCGCCGCCATCGAGCGTCACGGCCAGCGCCAGCGCGTCTCCGAGCGCGGCGTCCACGCCGACCCCGACCGTCACGCCGACCCCGACCGTCACGCCGACCCCGACCGCCACGCCCACGCCGGCACCGGCCCTCGTGCCGGCACCGCTCACGGGCCGTCCCGTGTCGCCCGCCGTCGCGAAGCGGCACGTCGTCGCGGTGATGATCGACGATCACCCAGCTGCGCGGCCGCAGTCAGGTTTCAACGACGCGTCCGTCGTGTGGCAGGCACCGGCCGAAGGCGGCATCCCGCGCTACATGCTGTGGTTCCAGGACGCGGTCCCGCCGTCCGTCGGCCCTGTCCGCAGCGCCCGGCTGTACTTCGTCGCCTGGGCGGCCGAATGGGATGCCGTCTATGCCCATGTCGGCGGCTCGCCGCAGGCGATGAAGCTGCTCCGCCAGCAGGGTCGGGGCCAGCTCATCTACAACGCCGATGAGTTCCGCTGGGGTGGCATCTATTTCCACCGGACCAAGGACCGGTTCGCGCCGCACAACGTCTATACGAGCGGCAAGGAGTTGAACACGCTGTCACGTCGACTCGGAGCGAAGAACAAGGTGATGAAGCCGGCCTGGCGTTTCGCGCCCGACGCATCGCTCGCGTTCCGGCCGGTAGGTGGGACGATCAGCACGGCCTATCCGTGGAACACCATCACGTACCGCTATGACCGGGCGACCAATACGTACCGTCGATCGGTGTCGGGCGAGAAGCGGCAGACCGACCGCGGCCGGAAGGCGTTCGTCGCCCCCAAGAACGTGATCGTCATGTCGATGTCGTTCGCGCCGCTCAACGACGGCAGCAAGAAGCATCGGCTGGAAGCGCAGTTCATCGGAAACGGCACGGCCTGGATCAGCACCAATGGCAAGACGATCAAGGGGAAGTGGAAGAAGACGTCGATGAAGTCCCCGACGCGCTTCTTCAACGCCGCTGGCGACCCGGTCACGCTGACCATCGGTCAGACGTTCATCCAGGTGATGCCGCGCGGCTCGAAGATCACGATCAAGGACGGCAAGGTGCCGAAGTACGTACCGACCTTCCAGCAGGTGAAGACCGAGCGCCTGTGAGGCGACGCCGCGCTCGTCAGCGGATACCCACCTCGGCATAGATCCGTCGGACATCGGCGGCGACGTCCGCCCATGTCCTCGCCGGCCCCGTCGCGCGCTCCTTGGCCGCCTGCGCGATCCCGACCCGCACCGGATCGTCGCCCCACGCGGCGGCCAGCGCTGCCGCGAGACGCTCACGGTCACGCGGCTCCACGAGGATCCCCGCCGTCCCGACGATGTCGGGGAGCGCCCCGACCGCCGAGGCGACGACCGGCACGCCGGCCGCGAGGGCGTCAAGGGCGGCGAGTCCGGTCGACTCGGCGATCATCGGCAGCACGACGGCCCGCGACGCGGCGACGACCGCTGCAGTCTCGTCGGGTGGCAGGCCCGGCGCATACACGAGGTGCGCGCCGGCCTCGTGGCGGGCGGCGACACGCGCCAGCGCCGCCCGATCATCGGGTGTCGCGTCGAGGACGAGGACACGGGGCGGCCACGGCGCCTCCGCCGCGAGGCCGTCGGGCCGAGGCGAGCGTGCCAGCTGCGTCAGGGCCGCCATCAATGTCGTTGCGTCCTGGCGTACGTCGTACCGCCCCGGGTACACGAAGTACCGGCCGCCGAGACCGAGCCGTTCGGTGAGCCGGCGCGCCGCATCGCTTCGGCGACCGAGTGCAGCCGGGCCCGCCGCATAGGCCGCAGACGCCGCAAGCGGGACGACTCGCACGCGATCACGGCGCAGGCGAAGCAGCCGTCGGGCCGAGTCGGCGATCGCGTCAGTTCCGACGAGTACGGCCGCGGCGTCGCGCAACAGTCGTGCCCGCAGCCGCTGCCCGAATCGAGAAGCCGCCGTCCGCTGGAACGCATCGGGGAGCTGCCACGGGGCGAGGTCGAGGAGCGTCGCGACCGTCGGCAAGCGCGACGCGATCGGCAACCCACCACCGGCGGTGTGGTAGACCGCACCGGCCGCGCCACCGTCGGTCGCGCGCCAGGCAGCGCCGAGCGAGGCACCGCGGAGCAGGAACGGATCGATCGTGAGCGCGCCAGACCGGAGCAGCCGGCTCGGTGGGAGCAGACGTCGACCGATCACCTCGAGGTTCGTGAATCGAGCCGTCGGGTCGTCCTCGTCGCTTCCGAGCAGGAACGCGAACGATTCGCCGGGCAACGGCTCGGCATCGAAGGCCCCCAACAGCCCGTCGAGATAGGCCGCGGTCCGCGGGGCGCGTGCCGGCTCCTGGAGTGCCCGGACATCGAGCACGATCCGGACACCCGGCGGGCGAGGTCGTGCATGCGCCGTCTGGCCGAGCGTCACGTCGTCTGGCGCCGCTCCCGCCACCGACCACGCAGGTCTTCGAGCCGGAGCTGGACGACGACGACGAGCGCCTCGACGACGATCCGCCGCGACATCTTGCTCTGGCCGACGCGCCGGTCGCGGAAGGTGATCGGGATCTCGCGGACGCGAGCACCGAGGCGGCTGGCGCGGAACGTCATCTCGATCTGGAACACGTACCCGCCGGCGTGGACGCCGTCGAAGGGGACCGACGCGAGCGTCGATGATCGCCATGCCTTGAAGCCGCCGGTCAGGTCGTTCAGGCCGAGCCCGAGGACGGTCCGCGCGAAGAGCGATCCGCCGCGTGAGATCAGCCACCGCCCGGTGCCCCAGTCGACGACACCGCCGCCATCGGTGTAGCGCGACCCGATCACGAGATCCGCGGAGCCGTCGGCGATCGGCCCGATCAGCGTCGGCAGGACGCCCGGGTCGTGGCTGAAGTCGGCATCCATCTGGACGATGACGGACGCACCGTTCTCGCGGGCGATCGCGAAGCCGTCGAGATAGGCGCGGCCGAGACCTTGCTTCGCGGTGCGATGACGCACCCGGATGCGAGGGTCGCGGGCAGCCAGCTCATCCGCGATGCGGCCGGTCCCATCGGGTGAGTCGTCGTCGACGACGAGGACGGTGGCCTCGGGCAGCGCAAGCAGGATCGCCGCCGTGATCGGGCCGACATTGTCGGCCTCGTCGTACGTCGGCAGGACGACCCACGTCCCCGCCCCCCGTGCGCGGTCGCCTTCCATCAGCGGCAAGGATATCGGCGGTTCGCGCCGGTCGACGTGGTCAATGCGACTCGATCGCCACGGTGCGCGAATACCAGGTGGTGCCGACCCAGCTCGTCGCGTGCACGAGGATCCGATAGGTGCCCGCTGTCGCGTACGCGCCAGTCGACGTCCGGCCATCCCACAGGTGCGTGTAGGTCCCGGCGTTGACCGAGGTTCGCGTCCAGACTCGCTTGACGAGGGTGCTGCCACGGTAGATGCCGACGGTGATGACCGCGGCGCGACGGAGGACGATCGAGGCGCGACTCTTCTGACCCGCTCGCGGATCGAAGGAGCTGTCGGTCCACGTGACCGACCGGATCGTGCGATCGACCAGGATCTGGCGCCGCGCGACCGTTCGGTTGCCGGCCGCGTCCCGCCCGTCGACCTCGAAGGTGTAGCGGCCGTCGGCCACGACCTTGCCGGGTCGGCGGCCATCCCAGGTCACGGTTCTGCTCGTTCTCGACGAGAACCCCCACGATCGCTGGACCGCGCCGGTGTGGTCGCGGACACGCACGACCCCCGACACTCGGTCGGGCGACGACCACGTCAGCGCGAGCGTGTCGCTCCGGCCATCGCCGTCGGGGGTCAGGAACGTCCGCGGCGTGGACTGCGAGATACGCGGCCGAGTCAGGTCGACGACGACATCGAAGGCCCGCTGCGAGCGATTCGCGGAGGTGTCCTCGGCCCACAGCGTGATGCGGTAGCGGCCGGGTGCGACCACGGCCGGCCTGGAGTCCTTGCCGTTCCAGGTGAATGCCGGGCTCCTGCTCACGACGGTGCCGGTCCGGAGCTTCGGCCCAAGGGTCGTGCCCTGGACCGCCTGGACGATGTAGCCCCAGCGGACGAGACCGGTCGCGGTCATCCGCGCCGTGGTGGTGTCGAGGATCCCGTCACCGTTGGGCGAGAACGACCCGGCCGTCACGGAACCACCGCTGATCGTCGGCGGGACCGAGTCGGTTATGAACTTCGCCTTGAGCATGTTCCAGAGCTCGGGCTGCGTGCCGTCGTACCCGAGTGCCCACATCCCGGCGCCACGCAGGCCATACGCATTCACGAGGTCGTACTTGCGGCCGAGTGCCCGCGCGTCGTCGAGATACAGCTGCCGATAGGGGTTGACGCAACCGTAGGTCGTCGTGCAGTTCTGGCGTCGGTAGACCGTCCAGGCGACGGCCTCCGTCGTGTCGTACCGCTTGCCGTGGGCCGTGAAGAACGGCAGCGCGTTCATGTACGTCACGGCGGCCGACGCCCCGTACTTGGTGCCACTGATGTTCCTGGCGTGGACGAGGTTGCTGTCGGTCGACCACGCGCGACCGTAGTACGGCACACCGAGGATGACCCTCGACGGCGACACGCGGCTCGTATAGGCCGCGACGGTGTCGCGGATGTCGTAGCCGCCGCTCGTGAGCGGCGCGACGCTGCCGACCGGGCTGCTCGATGCCGTCCGGTAGTCGTAGCCCATGACGAACATCGCGTCAGCGCCCGAGGCGACCGCCCGCTCGATCGGGTAGTTCCCGATCCGACCGAGCGTGTCGAACGTGATCTGGTATCCACGCGAGATCGAGTCGAGCCGCGTGCGGATCTGCTTGATCAGAGCGACGAACTGCCCTTCCATCCCCGACACGAGCGGCTCGAAGTCGAGGTTCACGCCGTCAGCGCCGCGGTCCCGGATCGCAGCGGCGATCTGGCCGGCAAGCCGGTCACGTGCGGTCCAACTGCTCAGCAGCGCCTTCTGGCGCGTCCTTCCCGAACCGTTCCAGGCAAAGCTTTGGACGGTCAGGACGACGCGGGTCCGCGTCGCATGGGCCCGGTTGATGATCGACGTCATCGCCGAGCTGGTCCAGCCCGACCAGCCGGTCGTGATCGTGCCGTCGGTATTGCGCTTCTGGAGATTGCCTGCGCCGTCCGCGCCGATCCCGAAATAGGCGATCGTCGAGATCTTGTCGTACTGGATCCGCAACGAGCTGCTGTTGATCTGCCAGTACGGCAGGAACCCGAAGACCTCGCGCCGGAGCGCGCCCGGGTCGACACGCGCCTGCGGTTCGAGGACACCATCCGGGGAGGTCGTGGGCCCGGACGCGATGGCCGCGCGCGCTTGGATCATGTGGGACGGGTCGACGACCGGCTGGTCGATCTGTCGAGATGTCGCGGCATCCGCTTTCCGCATCGCGGCGCCGTCGACACGTCCCGCCGGCAGCGCCCGCGCCTTCACGCCGCCGACCGTCCATCGATCGGTCGCGCGCGGCTCGAACGGGACCGTGACACGGCCACCCGCCTTGAACGTGATCCGGTCGTGCTCGTGCGCCTGAGCCTCTTCCCACTGGATCGACGGCTGCAGACCGGCCGTCGCATCGATGGCCCCTGCGGTCGCCGTCGGAGTGATGCCCACCAACGGCCTCGTCCAAGCGGACGCCGGAGCCGCGAACTGGACGACCAGAAGCGTCGCCAAGGCACCGCTGAGGAGGAGGCGTCGGGGGGACCGACGGGTAAGGCGCGGCGATGTGACGGGCAAGACGGACCTCCGCTTCCGGGACCGCGACCGTACGCGCCCCCGCTGGGGCGAACAAGGCTCCGAAGGTCCCGAGGCCGACCGGTACGGTGTGGTCCGGTGGGCTCCGGACAGGTCGCCTAGCGGAGGGGGAGCGACAGGGTCGTCGACTGCCAGCGGCCGTCCGAATCCGCCGCCTTGACCGTGAGCTTCGCGGTGCCGGCAGACCCGCCGGTCCGCATCGCAAGCGTCGCTGTGTACGTGGCCGCCGACGTTCGTGTCAGCGTCAGGGCCCAGGTGGCGACCCCGGGCT
>DASSZA010000019.1:0-9066 GCA_035703005.1 Candidatus Limnocylindrales bacterium
GCCGAGCACGGCCGCTCGCCCCTAGGAGCTCGTATCCGCTTCCTGATGCATGGGCCGCATGGCAACATGATCCACTCGACGGTTCCGCCAGGGATGGTCGGCCGGGCCTGTCATTTCCGATCGATCGATGAGTACTGGTACGTGCTCTCGGGCGAGGGCGAGGTCTGGCGTCGCGCACCCGACGGCAACGAAAGCATCGCCCGGCTCATCCCCGGGGTGTGTGTCGACATCCCGCTCGGAACGGCTTTCCAGTATCGCTGCACGGGAAGCGTCCCTCTTGTCTTCACGTGCACGGCCATGCCGCCCTGGCCTGGCGACGACGAGGCGGTCATCGTGGACGGGCCCTGGAACGCCCGCGTGGAGGGGATATCGGAGGGGGAGTCCTCATCAGGCATAGTGGCCTTCGACGGGACCTCCTAGACACCCGCGCGAAATCGATCACCGTCATCAGTTCGCCATCGACGAGACCTATCCTTCTGGCCATGAGTGACACCAAGACGACCTTCCCCACCACGAAGACCGACGCCGAGTGGCGGGCCGAGTTGACCCCTGATCAGTACAAGGTCCTTCGCCAGAAGGGCACCGAGCGCGCGTTCACGGGCGAGCTCTGGGATGAGCATCGAGCGGGCACGTACCGCTGCGCCGGGTGCGGCGCCGAGCTTTTCGACTCGAATACCAAGTTCGAGTCCGGGACGGGCTGGCCGAGCTTCTACGCGCCGGCGAATGCGAATGCCGTCGCGACCGAGACCGATCGCTCCTTCTTCATGACCCGCACCGAGGCGATGTGTGGGAACTGCGGTGGACATCTCGGCCACGTCTTCGACGATGGACCGAACCCGACCGGCCTCCGCTACTGCATCAACTCGGCGGCGTTGAAGCTCGAGGCCGAGAGCTGATCTAGCGAAGCCGCCGGACACGCGACCAGCGTCCGGCTCGAATGACCGGTGAAGTCCCAAGCGTCGGCCGGACCAACGTAGGTCTGGTTCGCGCGACGGGCCGTCGGTAGCATGCGACCCCCCAGGATCGGCCAGACCCTAGGCCCGAGGGAGGATCGAGCGATGAAGGCTCGTCGAGGCGTCTTCCGACCAGCCCTGGCACTGACGATGGCAGGCATCGTCATCACCGCGTTGGCAGTCCCTGCGTTTGCAGCCGAGGTCTGGGGGTCGATCGTCCGTGTCAACGACGACGGGACGATCACCTCGCAGGTGCTTCCCGATATCGGGGTCGGGCCGAGCGGCGCCGCGATCGCCGTCTGGCAGGACTACCGAGCGAGTCCGACTTCCGACCCGTTCGCACAGATCGACATCTTCGCGTCGCGCTGGGATCCAGGCACCGGCGCATGGTCGACGAACGTTCGCGTCAATGACACCGCGACAGGGCAGCAGTTCAAGCCCGCGGTCGCGGTCGATTCGAACGACAACGCGTACGCCGTGTGGGTGGACCGACGTAACGGCCGCTCGGACATCTACGCCTCGAAGCGGTCGGCTTCGAGCGGCACCTGGGGAGCCAACGCTCGCGTCAATAGCACGACCAAGTTCGATACGCAGGACTACCCGGCGATCGCCGTGTCGCCGGCGGGCGACGTGATCGCGGTCTGGTACCGCGTCGCCAACCACAAGTCGAACCTCTGGGCTTCTCGCCTCGCGGCGGGTAGTGCGACGTGGGGACCCGAGATCCGGATCACCAGCAACCAGTCGACCCAGAAGCAAGGACCGCGGGTCGCGTTCGGACCCAATGGGACGGCCCACGCTGTGTGGATGGATCCGGCGGTCGGCAACGCCGATATCTGGTACTCGGCACTGGCGGCGGGTTCATCGACGTGGTCGGCGAACACCAGGGTCAGCGACGACCCGGGTTCGGCCTTCCAAGGGCCGACCGATATCGGGGTGGACGGCGGCGGGAACGTCTCGGTCGCCTGGACGGATCGACGCGCTTCGCCATACCAGCTCCGTGTCCGCCGGCTTCCGAGCGGCGGGTCATGGGGTGCGAGCAGCGTGGTTGCGACGGATGGCGGCAACTCGCCGTCCATCGCCGTCCGGGCGGACGGCCGTGCGTTCTTGGTCTGGCACGACGGCGACGCAAACACCCAGTACCCGAAGGTCTGGGGCTCGGCGTACGACCAGGGCGCAGGTTCGTGGTCGGCGCCAGAGAGGATCGATGCGAGTGATCCGGGGCATGCCGCCAGCTCCGCCGCCGTAGCGATCGACGCCAGCAAGGTCATCGTCGTTTGGAAGGACGCCGTCCCCGTTGATAGTGGCGTGAACAACGACGACATCCTGTCGCGCGTCGGGACGCCGTAGACGATCCGGTCTCGCTGGCGCCCTGACGGTGCCGCGCGGCGCCCTATCCTCACGGATGTCGACGACGATCCGAGGAGGAGGGCTTCCCCGCGATGTACACGGCCACCAAGGACCTGATGCTCCCGGCGACCGTCACGGGCTCGTGGCCGAGGCCGCGCTGGTATGACCAGGGCCTGTGGGGGCGGCCGCTCGACACGGCCATGCTCGATATCCGCTTCCGCGAGCAATTCCTCGATGCACACGCGACGGTGATCGCCGACCAGGAACGTGCCGGTCTCGACATCCTCACGAACGGCGACTACCACCTCGAAGAGGACTTCGCCGGGCGGTCGTGGCACCACTACCCGCTCCAGCGCTGGAAGGGGCTCGAGCACGAGGAGCTTCAGTACGAGGACTCGCGCGACGGCCTCCTCGACTTCCTCCCAGGCACCTTGATGAACGAGATCGAGACGACCTGGCGCTGGCCGCGGGTCGTGGGCAAGGTCGAGCACGATCCGAAGAACCCGCTCGAATACGCGAAGCTGTGGCGGATCGCGCAGGCCCGTGCGGCCTCCGGCAAACCCGTGAAGTTCGGGACGTGCTCGTCGCAGGTTCTCGCGATCTTCCTGGACAGCCACACCTCGCAGTACGAGCGCGACGACAAGAAGCAGCTCATCTGGGACATGGCGACCGCGATGAACACGGAGCTGCGCCAGCTGGCAGCCGCCGGGGCGAAGGTCATCCAGATCGAGGAGCCGACCATCCACTTCACGGCCTGCTTCCATCCGGAGCAGACCGAGCTGCTCGACTTCATGGTCGACGCGTTCAACCACGAGGTCGAAGGGCTCGACGATGTCGAGCTGTGGATCCACACCTGCTGGGGCAACCCCAACATGCAGAAGGTCTATAGCGGTGAGTCGTACGAGAACTCGATCGACATCTACCTGAACCGCTTGAAGGGCGATGTGTGGACCGTCGAGGCGACCGAGAACGAGCTCGCCCAGATCGACCTGTTCAGGCCCTATGCATCGAACCTGTCGAAGAAGATCGCCGTGGGCGTGGTCAGCCATCGACAGCTGCAGGCCGACCTCGCGCCGGTCGTCGCCGGACGCGCCCGCAAGGCGCTCGAGGTCATCCCGGCCGAGAAGCTGATCCTGTCGAGCGACTGCGGCTTCGGCCGGCAGGGGTTCAACCGGACCGTCGCGTACTACAAGGCGGCGGGCATCGCGCAGGGACGGAACATCGTCCTCGAGGAGCTCGGTCTCGAGCCTCGTTACGTTGCGGCGGCCGACGCATCACTCCAGCCCGATGTGCGACCGGATCACGAGCCGATCACGCACTTGCCGTCGCCGTGGAAGGAAGCCGCGGGGCGGCGCTAGGTCGCAGGCGCCGCCACGGGTACGCGTTCGAGCGCCGCCTGCAGCTCGTCGGGGCGGATCGGCTTCGACACGTAGTCGTCCATCCCGGCGGCGAGGCACGCCTCGCGGTCGCCCTCCATCGCGTTGGCGGTCATCGCGATGATCCATGGCCGCTGGGCTCCGCCGGCCGACCGTATCCGGCGCGTCGCCTCGAGCCCGTCGAGCTCCGGCATCTGGACGTCCATCAGGATCACGTCGTAGCCCTCGCGCTCGTTCGCGGCGATCGCCTCGAACCCGTCGCCCGCGATGTCGGGCGAGAGCTCCATCCGCTCCAGTAACCGCGTTGCGAGCTTCTGGTTCATCGGGTTGTCCTCGGCCAGGAGGATGCGCAGCGGGCGGTCGCGTGACCCCGCAGCCACGGCGACGCCAGCGGCTCCGCCACCGACGCCAACCTCGACGTCTTCGATCGGCGCCGCCGACGTCGTGAACGCGAGCTCGAACCGACTCCCCTGCCCCGGGATCCCCGGACTCGTCACGGTGAGCGCCCCGCCCATCAACTCCGCAAGTCGTCGGCTGATCGCCAGGCCGAGCCCCGTCCCGCCGTACTTCCGGGCGATCGACGCGTCGGTCTGGCTGAACGACTGGAACAGTCGGGCCATCCCGGCCTCGGTGATGCCCATCCCGGTGTCCTGGACGGACAGGCGGACCTGCCAGGCGTCGTCGACGAGCTCGGTCGCGGTCGTCAGCGTCACGCTCCCGGTGTCGGTGAACTTGACGGCGTTCGACAGTAGGTTCAGCACGATCTGGCGGATCCGACCCGGATCGCCGAGCAGCGGGGGCGCGTCGCCGGTCGCCACCTCGCGCAGCTCGAGCCCCTTCTTGACGGCCAGCGGTCGGATCAGCTCGGCCGCGCCGTGGACCGTTGACCGAAGGTCGAACGGGATCGATTCGAGGTCGAAACGGCCGGCCTCGATCTTCGAGAAGTCGAGGATGTCGTTGATGATCGTCAGCAGCGCCTCGCCCGACGTGCTGATGCTCTCGGCGTAGTCGCGCTGCTCGGGCGTGAGCTCCGTCGTCAGCAGGAGCCCGGTCATTCCGATGACCCCGTTCATCGGCGTCCGGATCTCGTGACTCATCGCGGCAAGGAACGCGCTCTTCGCCTGGTTCGCCGAGTCGGCCTCCTGGCGCGCGGCCTTGAGCTCCACGGTGCGGTCCTCGACGCGGCGTTCGAGCGTCTCGACGTCGCTCTTGAGCTCGGCGGTCATCGCGTCGAACGCCTCGGCGAGGACGCCGACCTCATCCTCCAGCTGGATGCCGGATCGGGCGTCGAGGTCGCCGTGCCGAACCTTCGTCGCGGTCGCAGCAAGCGACAGGATCGGCCGGGTCACGCGACGGGCGACGAACCATAACGCGGCCGCGAGCAGGACCGTCGACGTGAGCCCGACGATCCCGATGACGAGAGCGAGCTGGCGGGCTGGCGAAAACGCTTCGTCCTGCGTCATCTCGGCGATCAGTCCGGCCTGGCGGTCCGGCAGCCAGCGGTACACGCCGATGACCGGCACGCCCGAGGCGTTGGCATAGAGACCTCGGCCACTCTGCTTGGCGACGACGGCATCGACCGCGGTCGAGCGTGGGGCCGCTGCTCCCGGCGCCGGAGCGCTGCCCTGGATCAGGACCCCTTCCGGCCCGATGAGGAACGCCTTGCCCGTCGCTCCGAGACCCGTCCGCTCCACGACGATCCGGTCGAGTCGGGCGAGGCTGAGGTTGGCCGCGACGATCGCGACACGCTGGCCCTTCCCGTCGGCATCGAAGAGTGGCGTCGCGACGGTGATCGTGGGTTGGCCGGTGAGCGGCGAGCGATACGTGTTCTGGACGGTCGTCCTCGCCGAGCCGGTCGTGAAGAAGTCCTCGGTCGCGACCGAAGCGCCCTCGTGCCCCGGGAACGTAGAGAGCTTCACGGTACCGGCGAGGTCGACCAGGAAGATCTCCTCAGCATCGGCCGTCTGCGAAACCATCGTCGCGAGCAATGCTCGGAGTCGCTTGTCCGCATCGGCGGCGATCGCGGGTGCGGTCGCAGGATCCAGGAGGTCGCGTGCCCCATCGCCGACACCGGGCATGACGGTGACGAGCACCACGTTGCGCGTCTGCTCGTCGATCCATCGATCGAGCGCGTCGCCCTTGATGCCGACGACGGCGTCGAGTCGGTCGTAGACCGAGGCGGTCAGGTCATCCGTCGCGCGTACGTAGACGACCGCCCCGACGACGACGACGGTGATCGCGGAGACGATCAGGAACGACGCGACCAGGCGTGCCCGAAGGCTGCGGCGGAGAGGGTTCCAGCCCGCGCCCCGGATGCGCGCCACCTCTTGGGTTACGACCCCGACTGGTCCAGCGTGGCGAGGTCGAACGTGGCCGCCTGCGACGCGTAGTCGTGGTCGAAGAACTTCATCGATAGTTCCTTGAGCTGGCCGCTCGCGTGCAGGTCCTGGACCGCCTTGTCGACCGCAGCGAGGAACGGTCCCGGCGCCAGGGTCAGGTCGCGGTCGACGTACCCCGTCTTGTTGGTGAAGTAGGCCGGAGTGGCGAGCTCCTTGAGCTTCTGACCCTTCGCGATCTGCGCGAGACCGACCGTCTCGCTGCACAGGAATGCGTCGAGCTTGCCGGCAGCCGTCGCCTCGAGGCCCGGGATCTCCGTGTTGAAGGTCACGATCTGCGGCTTATCGACGACGAAGTCGATGGTGGTCCCGGGCAGCTCCAGGGTCCGGTCGAGGTACGAGTGGTGCGTGCAGCCCGAGCAGACGCCGATCTTCTTGCCGGACAGCTCGGTGGGCTTGGTGACCGTCGAATCGTCCTTGACGAAGAAGCTCGCCGGCGTCGAGTAATACGGCTGCGTGACGTAGAGGCGCTTCATGCGGTCGGTCGTGATCGCGCCCGAGCCCCAGGCGACGTCATAGCGGTCGCCCCAGCTGCCGGCGATCATCGCGTCGAACGGCGTCACGACGAAGCACGGCTCGACGCCGAGTGCGGCGGCGACGAGCTTGCCCGTCTCCGCGTCGTAGCCCGTCATCTCCGGCCCGGTCATCTCGTTCGGCCCGCACTTCGTGTCGGCGGCACGCTTGGCGCCGTCGACCTTCATCGACTGGGGTGCGTAGTCGGGATCCGTCCAAAGCACGAGCGTGCCGCGCGCCTTGACCTGGGCCAGCTTGTCGGTCGTAGGGTCGCCGGCGGCGGCGGAGGCGGAGCCGGATGCGGATGCGGATGCGTTGGGGGCCGACGTCGCGGTCCCTCCGCTGCTGCCGCTGCACGCCGCGACGATGACTGCGAGGGACGCGAGGGTGATACCCACGCGCCCACAGATGCCCTGGATGCGCATCGCGACCCCTCTCTCTCCCATCGCACGCTTGGGCGCGCCGGCAGCCCTGACGGGCCGACCTCGGAGTCCTCCGACGCGCCGGTAGGTCGCGGGGATCCGCGCACCCGAAGACGGGTCTGGGGCGGCGGTGCGCGGATGATACGCGCCGCGCGTGCGAGAGGCGCACGCAAGAACGAGCCGCCTCCCGATGTGCGAAGCGGCTCGCGATCGGGCCCGGGAACGGAGGGCTAGCTCGTGAGTGCCGGCTCGCCTCGATAGGCCTCCTCGAGCTTGGCGATGTCGATCTTCGTCATCTGAAGCATCGCGTTCATCGCGCGCTCGGCGGCCGGCCGGTCGTCGCTCTCGGTCATCTCGAGCAGGCGTCGCGGGGTGACCTGCCAGGACAGACCGAACTTGTCCTTTAGCCAGCCGCAGACGCTTGGTTCCCCGCCATCGGCGACCAGAGCGTCCCAGTACCGGTCGACCTCTGCCTGATCCGCACAGTCGATCACGAACGAGACGGACTCGTTGAACGTGAAGTGCGGGCCGCCGTTGAGCCCGATGAACGTGGTCCCGTCCAGGCTGAACTCGACGGTGATGACGTCGCCCTTCGTGTTGCTCGGTGTGTCGGCGGCCGCCTTGACGACCTTGTCGATCCGGCTGTTCGGGAAGATCGACGTGTAGAACCGAGCGGCCGTTTCAGCGTCGCCATCGAACCACAGCATCGGCGTGATGTTCGGCACGGTGTGCCTCCTCTCCGTGCTGACTACCTGTGTATCGACAGCATCGCACGTGGCCGATCGGGAGGGCACAACGCCGGTCGCCGGCCGGGGTTTCAGGGCCCTAACGGGGGCGTGACACCCCGCGCACGACGCTCAACGCGGGACGGGAGCGCGACCGACGACGATGTCCTCGTCGCCCGGGTGACGCGCCAGATAGCCCTGCACGTACTCGCAGATCGCGATGACCCTCAGCTCGCGAGATCGGGCGTCATCAAGGGCGTGTCGGACCAGGGCGGACGCGACCCCCTGGCCCTCGTATTCGGGTGGCACCTCGGTGTGGACGAGCGCGATGCGACCGTGCTTGACGATGTACTCGAGGAAGCCCACGAGCTCGTCGTCGAGGTGAGCCTCGTAGCGGGTTCGCTCGGCCGCGTCGGTGACGACAGGCTCGGCTGCGTCGGTCATGGCCGAGATGCTAAGCCGAGAGGTCGAAGGGGTGGGCCGGAATCGGGAACAAGGGCCCTTGGAAGCCGTCCCCGGAGCCCGTACGTTCGATCCAGGAAGGGGTGGGCCTCATGCGTGGACCGAACGCGACTACGACCGCGCCGACTGGGCGTCGCTGGGACCTCAAGAAGCTTGTCGGGAGCGGCGACCTCATCGCGCTGTTCGCGCTCCCGTTCATCATCGGTGGCGTCGCCATCCACATCGCAAACCCGACCCTGCTCGCCGTCGACGCGACATCTGGGCCGATCCGCGCGATCGCGATCTTCCTCCTGACGATCGGCGTGCTGACGTGGGCATGGTCGGTCGGGCTGATCCTGTCGAGGGTGCCGAAGGGAGAGCTGATCACCACCGGCCCGTACGCGGTCGTCAAGCATCCGCTGTACACGAGCGTCGGACTCCTCGTGCTGCCGGCGCTCGGCGTGCTCCTCGGGACATGGCTCGGCGCCCTGATCGGCGTGCCGGTCTACGTGGGCTCCCGACTGTTCGCACCCGCGGAGGAGGCCGAGCTGCGGAAGATGTTTGGGGCCGAGTGGGACGCCTACACGCGAAGCGTCAAGCTGCCCTGGCTGTAGTGCGCGCCTACGCGCGACCCGCGGCGGACTCCTCCTCGCGGGTGCGCCCTGCGAGCTGGATGAGGTCCTCGTGCAGCTCGAACCAGATGCCGTGGTAGCTGTCCACGCGCGGTGACGCGACATACCGTGCGTCGCCATCGATCGCGGCTTCGAGCGCCCTCGTGAGGCGAGCATCGTAGTCCGCGAAACGCGCGACCTTCGGTTCGATCGGTGCGAGCCAGGCCACCGCGTCCTTATGGACCGCGGCGAGCCGGTCGAGGACGCGGGCGTCGTAGTCGG
>DASSZA010000256.1:0-8429 GCA_035703005.1 Candidatus Limnocylindrales bacterium
CCGGGTGCGACCCCGAGCCCGCCGACGAGGCCGGCGGCGAGGTCGGACACGATGTCGCCGTAGAGGTTCGGCAGGACCAGCACGTCGTAGAGATCCGGCTTCTGGACGAGCTGCATGCACATGTTGTCGACGATGCGGTCCTCGAACTCGATGCGGCCCTCGTAGTCGGCGGCGACCGTGCGGCAGCTCTCGAGGAACAGGCCGTCCGACAACTTCATGATGTTGGCCTTGTGCACGGCCGTGACCTTCCGTCGGCCGTTCGCGACCGCGTAGTCGAACGCAAAGCGGGCGATCCGTTCGGACGCGGCACGCGTGATGATCTTGATGCTCTCGGCCGCATCGGGACCGACGCGATGCTCGATCCCCGCGTAGAGGTCTTCGGTGTTCTCGCGGACGATGACGAGGTCGACGTCCTCGTAGCGACTTTCGATGCCCTTGATCGACCGCGCCGGGCGCAGATTGGCGTACAGGCCGAGCGCCTGGCGAAGGGTCACGTTGACGCTTCGGAACCCCTCCCCGACCGGCGTCGTGATCGGGCCTTTCAGCGCGACCTTGTTGCGCTTGATCGACTCGAGGACCTCGTCGGGCAACGGCGTGCCGTAGCGCTCCATGACGGCCTCACCGGCGTCGACGACCTCCCATTCGAAACCGATCCCGGTCGCGTCCAGGACGCGGCGCGATGCCTCCGCCAGCTCCGGTCCGATGCCGTCGCCGGGGATCAGGGTGACTCGGTGGGCCATGGCTCGATTGTATCCGTGCCGGCAGACAGGGCGTGACCGGCCGTCCCGAAGACGAACGGCCGGTCCAGGTGAGCGACGTGTCTAGGGCGCGAGCCGCTGCTCCCCGGGCAGTGCCATACCGCCGTGGATAAGCACGACCGGCGGAGATCCGTCGATCGGAAGCAGCATCGCTTCGTTTTCCGCGTCGTAGTTCGCGAGGATGCCGGTGCCATCCGGTGTCCACGACCAGTTGTTCATCGAGGGACCGTCAGAGCCCATGCCCACAAGTGGGCCGAGCCCGATCGCAGGGCGGCTGCCGTCAAGCGTCACGACGGAAAACTGGAACTTGTCGGGTGGGATGCCGCGGATCAGCGCGAGCTTGGTCCCATCCGGCGAGAAGCCACCACAGAATTGGCCCTTCGGCCCCGGAAGGATCGAGTCGTCGCCCGTCTGTAGGTCGATGATGTGCTGCTGGAAACCACCAGGATCCCCGTCGTCGCGGTACGTGACCTGGGTCCCGTCCGGCGAGACTGCCACGCACTGGTAGTCGTTGTCGCTGTGTGCCGGACGAACGCTGATCTTGCGCAGCTTGCCGGTCGCGACGTTGATCGCCCAGATGCCGACTGGTGGATCGCGTCGTAGGTCGAGCTGCTCGCCGCGGAAGACGATCTCCTTGCCGTCTGGCGGCAACCACGACATCTCGTGGATGGGTCGCCCGACATCGAGTGTCCGCATGCCGCTGCCGTCCGTGTTGACGATCATCAGGACGTGTCCGGAGCGCCCCGGATACGCCGAATCGATCGCGATCTGCGAGCCGTCCGGAGACCAGTCCGAGCCGTCGAGCATGAGAAGGCCCGGGGTGATGGGCCGGGCATCTGACCCATCGATGTTCGCGATCATGAGCATGAGCCCGCAGTCGGGCTTGCCGCAGTCCGACGGTGCGCCACGTGCGAACGAGAGCTTGGTCCCGTCGCGCGAAAACGTCGGGCCGAAGTCGAACGTGCTACCACCGACCACGAGGTGTTTGGCGAGCGTCACCGGATCCACGGCATAGATGTCGCCATCGACGCTCGTGTAGAGCAGTCCATTGCGTGCCGGTCCGAACGGTGCCGGCAGGTGCGGCTGGTGCGTGCCGGCGTAGAGGAGCGCCGCGCCGAGGAGCGCCAGGATGATCGCCGCGACGAGCAGCACCTGGCTGGCACGTGGCGAATAGAACAGGCGTGGTCGAAGTGTCGTATCCATCGGGAGCCACCTTTCGGGGCTCGACCACCACCGCCGCTGAGGCGTCGTCGCAGTCCGGACAAGAAGCGCGTCGAGCTGATCCGGGAACGTCGGGACTGCTTCATCGCGCAGCCAGGCCGTCACGGTCCTGTCGAAGCCGTCGTGTGCCGTCATGCCGGTCGGCCCTCCGTGAGGTCAGCCCGGACGCGCGCGTCCGCATCGATGGCTGCGTGCATCTCGCGCAGACCCCGATGCAGGCGCGACTTCGCCGTGCCGAGGGGGATACCGATCGTGGCTGCGACGTCGGGCAGCGGGAGGTCGAGGTAGTGATGCAGGACGATGAGGGCCCGCGCTTCGGGCTCGAGCTTTGCGAACGCGCGCTCGAGCTCGTCGCGGTCGACGATCGCGCCTGCCCCGTCGGGGACGGTCGGCGGTGCGATCGCATCGATCCTGACGTCGAATCGGTGTCGGCGGAGACGGCGTGCCTCGTCGATACAGGATCGAACGAGGAGGCGCCGCGTCCAGGCATCGAAGCGATCCGGATCCCGAAGGGTGGGCAGATCACGCCAGACCCGGACGAGCGCGTTCTGGACGGCGTCCTGGGCCTGTTCGGGGTCCCGGAGGATGAGCCAGGCGACGGGAGTCAGCTGGGAGATCGCGGCGCCTGCCAGCTCAGCGAAGGCGTCATGATCGCCCTGCTGCGCTCGCTCCACGAGGTCTCGCTGCATCTCGCCCTCGGCGGTGGCGCGGCCACATGGCCGTGCTCGCCGAGTATGGCGAGGCGTCATCCCAGCTTCGTTCCGTTTTGCCTTGACCGATCCTCGCTGGATGCGGGACGGCCGGCGGCCCGTCGGACCGCCGGACCGCCGGACCGGAGAACGACGTCAGCGTGGGAGGCGCTGCTCGTCGGTGAACTGGAATCCGCCCGAGCTGAGCTCCGTCGTCGGCGAGCCGTCGAGCGGAAGGATGTAGCCCTTCCCGACGTCGTCGCTCCCATAGCGAACCAGGAGGGCGGTGCCGTCCGGTGTGAACGCCCAGTAGGCGTCGATGTCGGCGCCATCGTTCCGGCTGAGTCGCCGCTTTCCGACGGTCTGCTCGTTCCCGGACCCGTCCGCGTTCGCCACGACGAGCTCGTACCCACCGGTCGGATAGATCCGGGCGTAGGCGACCCGTGTCCCATCGGGCGAGTAGGCCGTGCCGCGTTGGCCTGTGTCGGACATCCCGGAAAACCCGTGCTCTTCGCCGGTCACGACATCGACGGCGAAGATGCTCGGCAGCGCTGGATCCGTGTTGTTGGGCCAGCGCGTGAACGCGATGTGCTTGCCGTCGGGCGCAACGGCGATCCCCTGGTAATCGAACCCGTTCAAGGGCGCCTTCATGTCGAGCTCGCGGCGCTTGCCCGATCCGTCAGCGGGAATCGCGAAGATACCCGGGCTCATCGTCTCGAGGCGGTAGATGATCTCCTTGCCGTCGGGCGGCAGCCACGTCGGGAAGTGCATCGGACCCGTGCTTCTGATCCGCGTGGGCTCACCGCCCACCGCGGGAACCACGAACAGCTGCTTGGCCGAGACGTAGGCGATGCGTGTGCTGTCCGGCGACCAGTCGAACCAATCGAGGTTCTTCGTCAGTGGCGTGACGGCGTGCACGCCGGTCCCGTCGGCGTTCGCGACGACCATCGTCAGCATCACGTCGACGCCCGGCGTGCTCGAGGGACGGCCATCGGAGCGCAGGAAGACCAGCTTCGTGCCGTCGCGTGAGAACACCGGACTGAAGTCGTACCCGTCGCCGCCGACGAGCAGCCTTTCGACCGCGGTCACCTGATCGACGGCGTAGATGTCGCCGTCGTGCGACGTGACGAGCGGGCCGTTCCGTGCGAGTCCGAACGGCGGGGGCAGCCGATGCTGCTGGGAGCCGATCGCGAACACCGCGATCGCCGCCGCAAGCAGGACGAGGAGCGCGACGGTGAGCAACCGTCCCGCCGATGGGAGGTTGAACGGTCTTGGGCGGAGGGTCGTATCCATGGGGAGCCACCTTTCGGGGCTCGACCACCACGGACGCTGGCGGGTCGCCGCACTGTGCACCAGCACCTCGGCGAGGTGGTCGGGCACGCGATGCGCGCCATCCTCGGCGAGCCACGCGGAGAGGTTCCGTGCGAACCGATCGTCGGTCGTCATGACGGACGTCCCTCCACGAGGTCTGGCTGCATCTGCGCATCCGCGTCGAGGGCGCTGCGCATCCTGACCAGGGCGTAGTGCAGGCGCGACTTCGCGGTCCCGAGGGGGATCCCAAGGGTCGCCGCGACCGCCGGCAACGGGAGATCGAGGTAGTGATGGAGGACGATCACGGCTCGTTGCTCCGGTTCGAGTCGGAGGAAGCCGCGTTCGATCTGGTCGCGGTCGGCGATCGACGACTCGACGCCACCGACGGCCGGTGCATGGATCTCGGTCAGTTCCACGTCGACGCGATGGCGCCGGAGCCGGCGCGCCTCATCGATACAGGCGCGTACGACCAACCGGTGCAGCCAGGCGTCGAAGCGGTCGGGATCACGGAGCGTGGGCAGATCACGCCAAGCGCGGACGAGCGCGTTCTGCACGGCGTCCTTGGCCTGTTCCGAGTCCCGAAGGATCAGCCAGGCGGCGGAGTCCAGTCGGGAGATCGCGGCGCCTGCCAGCTCAGCGAAGGCGTCATGATCGCCCTGCCGCGCTCGCTCCACGAGGTCTCGCTGCATCTCGCCCCTCGGCGGTGGCGCGACCGTCCGGTCACGCTCGCCAAGTATGGCGAGGCGGCCCATCCGAATCGTTCAAGCCGACCAGGACGGGTCGCTAGACTCCGCCGATGCGCATCGGAGTCACGCTTCCACTCGATCAGGACGACACCGAGGACCGCCACGCGCCGACCTTCACGGAGACGCTCGGATACGGCCGACAAGCCGAGGCGCTGGGGCTCGACTCGATCTGGGTGTTCGACCATCTGCTCTTCCGGTCTGCCGGCGAGCCTGATGGAGCCGTCCGCGAGTCGTGGACCACGCTGAGTGCGCTCGCCACGACAGTGCCGCGGGTCGAGCTCGGCGCGCTTGTCATGTGCGCCTCGTTCCGAAATCCAGGTCTCATGGCGAAGATGGCGGCGACCCTCGATGACCTCTCCGGCGGGCGGCTCATCCTTGGGCTCGGGTCCGGCTGGCACGAGCCCGAATACGACGCGTTCGGCTTCCCGTTCGACCATCGGGTCGGGCGGTTCGCCGAGGACCTCGAGATCACGACACGACTCCTTCGCAAGCAACGCTTCAGCTTCGACGGCCAGTGGCGGCAGATGGACGAGGTCGTCCTTGTCCCGCCGCCGGACCGCGCCGTCCCGGTCCTCGTCGCCGCCAAGGGACCCCGCATGCTCCGGCTCACGGCGACCTGGGCCGACGCCTGGAACGTCGCCTGGTTCTCGGGCGTCGACGACCGGCTTCGGGCTCAGCTCGCAGCGCTCGACGAGGCATGCCGCGCGGTCGACCGAGAACCGACGACGGTCCGCCGAACCGTCGGCCTCCGACTCGATGACCACGAGATCGCGGACTCCGACCGACTCGCGTCGGTATTCGACGGCCTCGTCGAGGTAGGGATCGACGACGCGATCATCTGGTCGACCTCGAAGTCGATGTCCGCGCTCGAGCTCATCGCTGCCGGTCGTCGCCGACACCTCGGCGAGCGCTGAGGCCCGCTCCGCTACGATGCCTCGGTGAAGCTCCAGGAGGCTGACGCCAAGTCGCTGCTCGCCGCCCAGGGCCTCCCCGTCCCGGACTGGGCCGTGGCGCACTCCCCCGACGAAGCCCGGGCGGCGGCGGCCCGTTTCCTTGAAGCGGGACCCGTCGGAGGGAAGGTCGTCATCAAGGCCCAGGTGCTCGTCGGCGGACGCGGCAAGGCGGGGGGAGTGAAGCTCGCCGGGAGCCCCGACGAGGCGGCGGACGTCGCCGGCTCCATCCTGGGGATGGACATCAAGGGCATGACCGTCCGGAAGGTCCTCGTGGGCCCTGCCGCGGCCATCGTCAAGGAGTTCTACCTCGCCGCGGTCCTCGACCGAGCCGAGCGAGGGATCCTGGTCATGGGCTCCGCGGAAGGCGGCGTCGAGATCGAGCAGGTCGCGGCGACGAACGCGGATGCCATCGTCCGCGGCCATGCCGATCCAGCCCTGGGCCTCCTGGATTTCCAGGCCCGCGAGCTCGCGTTCGCCATGGGCCTCGGCGACCATCTGAAGGCGGCCGTCGCGATCGCCAAGGGCCTCGTCCGGACGATGACCGCGTACGACGCCGATCTCGTCGAGATCAACCCGCTGGCCATCGTCAACGAGGAGCAGGCGGACGGCACGTCCACGCAGCGCCTCGTCTGCCTCGATGCCAAGATCACGCTCGACGATTCGGGACTGGCGCGCCATCCGGGTCTCGAGGACCTCAGAGACCCGGATGAGGAGGCGCCCGAGGATCGCGAAGCACGCGAGGCCGGGCTGACGTTCATCAAGCTTGACGGCACGATCGGCTGCATGGTGAACGGCGCCGGCCTGGCGATGACCACGATGGACCTGGTGAAACGAGCCGGTGGTGAGCCCGCCAACTTCCTCGATATCGGCGGCGGGGCCCGGGCCGACAAGGTCGCTCATGCCATGCGCCTGATCCTCGCCGACCCCAAGGTCGACGCGATCCTCGTGAACATCTTCGGCGGGATCACGCGAGGTGACGAAGTCGCACGCGGGCTGATCGAAGCGCGCGCCCAACAGTCCCGCGACGTCCCGATGGTCGTCCGGATCGTGGGAACGAACGCAGCGGAGGCGGCTGTCCTGCTCGAGGAGGCGCGCTTCGAGACGGCGACCTCCCTGGACGAGGCTGCCGCCAAGGCGGTGGCCGCGTCGAGGGCAGCGGCCGTATGACGATCCTGATCGACGCGTCGAGCCGGGTCATCGTCCATGGCCTGACCGGACGCGAAGGCTCGTTCCACGGGGCCGCGATGCTCGATTACGGCACGAACGTCGTGGCCGGCATGACCCCGGGCAAGGGCGGCCAGACCGCCCTCGAAGGCCGCGTGCCGGTCTTCGACACGGTGGTCGACGCGGTCCGCGAGACCGGCGCGGATACGTCCTGCATCTTCGTTCCGGCGGCCGGCGCTCCGGACTCGGTCATGGAGGCGGCGGCGGCTGGGATCAAGACGATCTTCTGCATCACCGAGGGGATCCCGGCGCTCGACATGATCCCGGCAGTGGACTTCGTGCGCTCCAGGGGCGCGCGCCTCATCGGCCCGAACTGCCCCGGTGCGACGTCACCCGGCAAGGCCAAGGTCGGCATCATCCCGGGCTCGATCCACCGCGAGGGGCGGGTCGGCGTGGTCAGCCGCTCCGGGACCCTCACCTACGAGGCCGTCCAGGCGATGACCGACGCGGGCCTCGGCCAGTCGACCTGTGTCGGCATCGGAGGCGACCCGATCATCGGGACGACGTTCCTCGACGCGCTCCAGCTGTTCGCGGAAGACCCCGAGACGGAGGCGATCGTCCTCATCGGCGAGATCGGCGGCGCGGCCGAGGAGACTGCTGCCGCCTGGGCTGCCGACAACCTCCGCGATGTCCCCAAGGCGGCGTTCATCGCGGGCCGGACGGCACCGGAAGGCAAGCGGATGGGCCACGCCGGCGCGATCATCTCGGGCGGCGCTGGCACCGCAGCCTCCAAGGTCGAGGCGCTCGAGGCGGCCGGCTTCCGGGTCGCTGGGTCACCGACGGAGCTCCCGGCGCTCCTTCGGGATGCCGGCTACCGGGGATGAACGTCGACGACATCCGCTACCTCTTCGACTACGACCGATGGGCGACCAAGCGAATCCTCGACGCCCTCGATGGCATCCCGGACGGGGTCTGGTCGAGCACCGAGATGGTCGGTGAGCGGGGGCTCGGCGCGATCCTTGTCCACCAGCTCGGGGCGACGCAGCGATGGCGCAACGGGATCCAACAGACCGGCGAGCAGCCGGAGCCTGAGGAGGAGCCCCTCCCGTCGATCGAGGAGCTGAAGGCGCGCTGGGCGAGCGAATGGGCCGCCTACGACGCGTGGCTCCCGACGATCAGTCAAGGGCTGCTCGACTACGTCCACGAGGGCGTCGCGGTCTGGCGGATGCTGGCGCACGTCGTCAATCACGGGACGTAACATCGGTCGGAGGCTGCCGCCCTGCTCACCGAGATCGGCCATTCCCCGGGAGAGATCGACATGATCTTCTTCGCCGAGGGGCTGGCCGCAGCGGCGGTGGCTCCGGCAGACTGACGAGGAGCGGATCTCGCGCGTCGATCCCACGCAAGGGCGGGTGGCCATGAGCGACCAGACGATCGACCGGACTGACCTCGAGGCATCGTTCGCCTCGAACCAGCGGTTGTGGGACGCGTGGACGAAGGTCCACGCGGAGGGCGAGTTCTACGACGTCGCCGGGTTCCGCGATGGTGGGATCCGCGTCCGCCCGTACGAGATCGAGGCGCTCGGCG
>DASSZA010000187.1:0-9355 GCA_035703005.1 Candidatus Limnocylindrales bacterium
TTCTTGGCGCGACTGATCGCGGCAAGCACGACACTGGGCCGGAACTCCCCGGTCAGCGGCATGTCCTCCTCGCGGAGGATCTGCTTCATCAGGGCCTGCTGGTCGTCGGTGTCGTAGATGACGAACCGCCGGCTGATGCCGATCGCCTCCCCGTCCCGGCGGAGGACGCGGGCGCAGAGCGCGTGGAACGTGCCCGCCTGGACATCGCGACCGCCCTCGCCGACGAGGCTGATGATCCGTTCCCGGAGCTCGGCGGCCGCCTTGTTCGTGAAGGTCACCGCGAGGATCCGGAATGGCGGGACCCCCTTCACGCCGACGAGGTACGCGATGCGGTGCGCGAGGACGCGTGTCTTGCCCGAGCCGGCGCCCGCGAGGATCAAGAGGGGCCCGTCCGTCGTCGTGACCGCCCGCGCCTGTTCCGGGTTGAGCGCTTTCAGGATCTGTGCTTCTCGCTCGGCGCGTCGTTGGGCGAGGACCTCCGGGTCGGGGCTCGCCGGCAGCGGTGCGGTGGGATCGCGCTGCGGCGTTTCTGCGCCGGCGTCTCGTAGCCAATCGGGCTCGTCCGGGACCGTGTCCGAGACCTCGGCGGCGACCGTCCCGGGGGCGCCGAGGGCGTCGTCGAGTGTCGGGTCGCCAGCTCGGCGACGAGTCCTTGGGCTCACCGTCACATTCTAGGTCGAGGCACGCTCCGGGGCCTTCGTTCCGACCTCGCTAGGACGACGCACGGCCCCTGTGGATCGCGTACGCGATCGCCTCACCGAGATAGATCACGGCGACGGCGACGCTACCGCAGGGGCGTCGCTGACGGCTAACCCGCTGGTTCGACCTGGTCGGCTGGTGGCGGGTTGATCTGGACGGGTTCGTTCCACTTCGTGAACGTCCCCTGGACGGTCAGCTTCCCGAGGTCACCCATATCGACCACGGCAGTCGCGTCAGAGACCCGCGTCGTTGCCTGGTCGATGTGGAGCGTCAGGTCCACGGTCGAACTCGAGAGGTCGGGAAGCTGCACCGGGACGGGCAAGGCGCTCGGCGTCGCACTCCCGATGGCGCCGCTCGCGACGGGTGCCAGATCGCCGGGCTTGAGCGTGAGTGTCAGCGTGTAGCACGTCCCGCCGGCGCACGGCGCGTCCGCGCCCTTCGTCGGCTGGAGGTCGGATCGCGCGAGCAGGTCGGTCAACCCCTTGAGCGGCTGCTGACGCTCACCGGACAGCGGCGTGGAACGGTACTTCGGCCCCGTCAGGGTCGTTTTGATGTACAGCGCGTCGGCGACGATGAGATCGCCGGCGAGGTTGAACAGGCTTGGCGCCGAGAACGCGGCATGGAGCTTGCCGTTCTGGAGATCGAGATCGGCGTTGGCGGTCGACCCGCTCAGGTCGACCGGCGTCGATGTGCCCGTTCCCAGTGGGTCGAGTCCCACCTTGCCGTCAGCCGTCAGGTCGACATGGACGCTCGTGGCAGCTGCCGTGGAGGTCGCGGCGGCGGCGAGGATCTCGTTCGGATCCGACAACACCTTGACCGGCGTGCCCTGGCAGGCAGCGAGGACGAGCGCCGCCAGTAGCGGCACGATGGTGATTCGTGTGAAGCGCATGCCGCCAGCGTCCCCGTGATATCGAGGACTGTCAAACGCCGGCCGCGTCCCCTATGGAGCCGGTGTCGACGGCGGCGCGGTCGTCGGTGGCGGCGGTGGCGTCGTCGAGGTCATCCAGGCCGGAGGCGGCGCAGGTGGCTCAGCGCGGTCGACCTCGATCTCGATACCGCCGATCAGGCCGGCCACGAAGTTGTAGAGCAGGCAGACGATCGCCGTGGCGATCCATCCGATCAGGCCGTAGACGAGCGCTGCCACGATCGCGACCACGAGCAAGCCGAAGCCACTCCCGACGGCCTGCGTTGGCCCGCCGTTCGTTGACACGCCAGCGATCGCGACGACGAGGAAGAACGGGATCGCGAACACCGCGACGATGACCGTGTACATCAACGCGACGACCGTCGCGGTCTTCACGACGCTGAACCGCCTGATCCGGACCATCGCATCCCTCCTGCTACGCCAGGGAGCGAGTATGCCGGGAGGCCGCCGAGCGTTCCACAACGTCATCGCGTATTCGCAGAGAACGGTCGGGAGGCCTTCATGGGCAGCTCGTCGTGGGACCTTCTGACCATGGAGCGACCTGACGCCTGGCCCCGCAACGCCACCCTCGGGCTGCCTATCCTGTCGGGACCAAGCGAACGGGGGACCGTCTCCATGCCGAAGACCGTCACCACGACGCGCAGCCCTGCCATTCGCCTGTTCCTGACGGCGATGAGCCTGCTGTTCGTCGAGCTGCTCCTGATCCGGTGGATCCCAGCCAACGTCATCTACGTCGGCTTCTTCCGAAATTTCCTCCTGATGGCGAGCTTCCTCGGCATCGGGCTCGGGATCCTCTGGAGTCGCGATCCGAAGCGAGTTCGTATCTCGCCGTTCGGACCGCTCCTGCTTGCCCTCGTCCTCCTGGTCACCCAGGTCCAGGTCGCGATCCACCTCGACTCCCCCGACGAGATCTTCGCCCTCGGCGCCAGCAGAGGCGCCGACACGAACTTCATCGTCCTGGCCATCCTCGTCATCATCACGACCGTGATCATGGCGGGCCTGGCAGTGCCACTCGGCCCGTTGCTCAACTCGATGGCGCCGCTGCGCGCGTACTCTCTCGACATCCTCGGCTCGATGGCGGGGATCGCCCTGTTCACCGTGCTGTCGGCCGCGTGGACGTCGCCGGTCGTGTGGTTCGTCGTCCTCGCGTTGATCGCCTCTGCCCTCGGGATCGCCAACGGGCTTTCTCGGATATCAGGCATCACGGCCGCGTCGCTCGCGGGCGTGATCGCGGTCGTCGGCCTCTCGGCAGCACCGACCCAGACGTGGTCGCCGTACTACAAGATCGACGAATACACCGACTCCGGTGTCCACGCCATCAACGTGAACGGGATCCCACACCAGGCACTCTGGCCTGCGGACGGACCGCTCCGACCGTTCTACGAGCAGATCTATCGATGGTTCCCGGAACGGACGTACGACAACGTCCTCATCGTCGGCGCGGGCTCGGGCACCGACGTATCCATCGCCCTCAAGCACGGAGCGGGGCACGTCGATGCCGTCGAGATCGACCCAGCGATCCAGGCCATCGGTGTCCGCGACCATCCCGATCGACCCTACGACGACCCGAGGGTGACTCGGATCGTCGAAGACGGACGGGCGTTCCTGCGTCGAGCGACCGGCCGATACGACCTCGTCATCTTCGCGCTGCCCGATTCGCTGACGCTGGTCAGCACATCGGCGAATCTGCGCCTCGAGTCATTCCTCTTCACCGTCGAGGCGTTCCGTGATGTCCGGTCGCACCTCAACGATGGCGGCGTCTTCGTGCTCTACAACTACTACCGCGAAGCGTGGCTGCCGCAGAAGCTGGGCGAGATGCTCCAGGATGCGTTCGCGTCAGCCCCGATCATCCGCTCGCACGGCCAGGGCGCTGCCACCCTCGCCGTCGGTCCCATGGTCGCCGCCCTCCATGGGCAAGCGCCACCGGGCGATGCGATCGACCCGGCCGATCCGACGGCGTCGCCTCTGCCGGCGACCGACGACTGGCCATTCCTGTATCTACGGGAACCCTCGATCGCGCCGTACTACCTCGCGGCGCTGGCGACGATCGTGGCGCTCGCTGCGCTGCTCATCGGTCGCGCCGCCTACCGGAGCGGAACGTCGATCCGCCGGTTCAGTCCCCATTTCTTCGTGCTGGGGATCGCGTTCCTGCTGCTGGAGACACGGAGCCTCGCGATGTTCAGCCTGCTGTTCGGGACGACCTGGCTCGTGAACGCGCTCGTCTTCTTCGCGATCCTCGCGAGCGTGTTGCTGGCCATCGTCATCAACCAGCGCTTCCGGTTCCGAAGCCCTCGCGTGCTGTACCTCGGACTGTTCGGATCGATCGCGGTGACGCTCGTTCTCGCGCCATCCGCGCTGCTGATCGAACCCGCGTGGCTTCGCTACGTGGTCGCCGCGGCGCTCGCGTTCGCTCCGATCTTCTTCGCGAATCTCGTCTTCAGTTACTCGTTCCGCGACACGAAGACCGCCGACATGGCGTTCGCGTCGAACCTGTTCGGCGCCGTCGTCGGCGGTGCCGTCGAATACATCGCGTTGATCACCGGATACGGGTTCTTGCTCGTTGTCGTGGCGATCCTCTACCTCGGCGCGTGGCTGCTGGCGACGCGCTTCACGTTCCTCGCGGACGCGGACCTTGCCGCGCAGACGAGCTCCGACGAGGTTCCGGCATCAGGAGGCGTGTTCTCGCCAGGCTGATCGACACTTCTGGGCGGACACGTGCTCGCGCGTTCAGAGTCGATCCGAGCTCTCCGTCACGTCCCTGGACGTCAGGTCGCGAAGCCGCCCGCGCCCAGTGATCGTCCAGCCGCCGAGCGCGATCACCTGCGCGTCTTCATCGACATGGGCGTAGCCCATTCGTCCGTCGGACGATCCATGGACGAACTGGATCACCTCATCGTCCGGGTCGAGCGGCGTCTGGCAGACCAGACACATCTGAACGGCGTCATCCACGTGGTTCCACTCCCTGTGTTGCGGTCAAGCCGGATCCGGGAAGGGCCGGGCGTTCGCGAACGAAACGCCCTCAAGAGCCTATCCGCTTCGCGTCGTCAGTCGATCTCCCAGGCGCGTTCGATGCCCGGCTCGATCGGGATGGCGACACCCACGGGACAGGTCGACACCGCGTACTCCGGATCACGTAGGCCCACAGGGGCTCGCACATGGATCCCGGGGCGCAAGGATCGCTGGTACGCGTGTGGAGGCGTGGTACCGCGAAACGGCCGACAAAACAGGAGATGCATCAGCAGAACATCTGGCGAGCGAGACAGGCTTGCCGACGGTCTCCTCACGGTGCGAAACTGGACGCTCATTCCCCCGATCCCCCGGAGGCTCGTCGTGCCAGACAAAGACGGGGCTGATCAGACGACCGCCGACGCGTTGGCCGAGTGGCGACAAGCCGAACAGGCGGCTGCGATCGCTCGCCGGGGCCGGGTAGCTGCGCAAGCCGCCAAGGAAGCCGCGGACACGGCGACCGAGGCTGCCCAGAAGACCGCAGCCGCCGCGAAGGCAGCGCTCGACGCCGCGACGTTGGCGGAGTCGTCGGCCGCCGATACCGCCCGCGCGGCCCGCGCCGTGGCTCAGGCGACGCGCGCCGACCTGGCGTCGAGTGACAGCGACGTGGCCCTGAGCGACGTCGGTGAGGCGGAGGCCCACCAGCGCTATCGCGACGCGGTCGATCGCGCGGCGATGCGACCCGACGACGCAAGCAGGCCGGTCGGCGGTCGAACACAGCCGAAGGCCTGACTCAGCCGGCCCGATACAACGTATACGCAGATCTGGTGGCAACAGAGCCGGGCACCCACGTGTCGTTGGCCGCCTCGCTTACGGGCGAGCGAGCGTCAGCGCGTATTTCCGGCCGAGGAAGTCCTCTAGCGCGGCCCGCTGGGGGTCCGAGAGCACGCCGTCGAAGGCAAGCAGTTCGGCGACCCTTCCCTCCCATGGCTCGTTGAAGACGGTCCCGGTCCCGCCCACGAAGAACGTCGGTAGGCCGTCCCCTTGGGGCGCCGTCGTCTGATTCTGGAGCGCGTGGTGGCCATTGACCCATCCGTCGAAGGTGCCGGCGCCGAACTGGTCGACGGTCACATAGGCGCTGTCTTTCTTAAGATCGAAATACCCGGCGACCTCCTGCTCGGGGCCTGCGAACACTGTGTAGTTCCGCCCGTTCCCGGCCCGGTCGTCCAGGCCCACGGCCCGATCCCAGTCGCCGTCGTCGGCTCCGTAGAGCTTCCGGAGCGGCCAAGGCGCGTCGGTATCGCTGCTGAACACAGCCACGATCGTCAGCGACGAGTGGGCAGACGGATTGATATCCAGGTCGGCCTCGAGCATGTCGTCGACGCCGTCGAAGCGGACCGCCGGCCGTTCTCCGATCTTCGCGAGCGTGGGTTGCCGCATGGGGTCCGACTGAGCCGCAGCCGGACCAGGATCGGCCGGCCAGCTTGCGACGGGTGAGCCGGCGGCTCCGGACATGCTGTCGGCTCGCAGCCAGAGCAACGGCGTGACAGTGACGGCCTTCGGCAAGGTCGACCAATCCGGCGTCGGAGCCGGAGTCGTGGCCATACCGCAACCGGCAAGCGAAACGACGACGAACGCGATAGCTGAAGCCCTACGACCGGCGCCCTTGCCGCGGGCTACGCCAAACCGGGAACCCATCGCGCATACCCCTCAGAAACCCGCGGCGACCCATGCCCCCGATCGGACGCATCCGTCGCCATGTCCGCATCCTGACATGTCGCTGTCAGACGCCAGCAGGGTCTGACCGGAGGCGACATGGGGTGCGCGGTGCAGGCGATCAGATGCCAGAGCGCGTCCGCTGGTGTCTACATGGTGGCGCCCGACAACGCTGGCGCGACAGCACCCCACTAGTCTCATCGGACGGAAGCGCCCGCGACTCGCGCGGGACCCTAAGGTGATGGAGGGGACCGTGCGCCCACCCGGCCTGATCGGCGTCGTCGTGGCGGCTATGCTCATCGTCGCGATCCTGTCAGGTTGCGCCGGCGAACAACCCAGTCAGGCCGCCGCGACGCTCACCTCAGCGGCGGTCGCCACTGACGATCCCAGTCCGACACCCACCTCGCATCCGACGCCAAGTCCGACCGCCACGCCGACGCCGGCCCCGACCCCCGATCCGACCCCGAGTGCCGCGCTCCTGCAGTGGCTGGGATTCCTGCACCACTCCCAGCGCGCCGATGAGCGGGTGACGGACCTGCGCACCGCTTGGCTAAAGCTGAAGCCCTCCGATTTCAAGGGTGGGGCGGCGTTTGCCGGGAGGCTGCGCAGCTGGGCCAAGGCCGAGAAGACTTGGCTCAAGTCTCATCCGGCCCTTGCGTGTTACCGCCCAACGTTCGTCGAGTACAGCCGCGCAGTACAGGAGTACGACAAGGCGGCGCTGGCGTACATCGACGCCTATCGATCGCTAAGGGAGAGCAAGTTCCAGGAGGCGTTCGATGCCGAAGACGCCGCTGAGGCCCATCTGACGAAGGCTGCCGACTCACACCGCGGCAGTGAGGCCGCTTGTACGGCCGCCTGAGCTCACGATTGATCCGAAACGGCACGATCGACGACCGGACCCAGCGCCGCCGTCCCCTCATCGAGCATGTCCGTGCCGTGCTGAACCACCGCGTCGTCGGCATCGCGCTGACCGCGTTGCTCGTGACCGGCTGCCAACAGCTGCAGCAATTCACCGGACCAACCACGGTCATCCCACCCGATGTCCACAGTTCCCAGACGGCGGCAGAAGTGACGCAGCGGATGCTGGACCAGATCGCCGCCGACGAGAAGAAACTGGGTCGTTCGCTCGCGCCGGTCCGTATCATCCGAGTGCAACTGCTTCGCCAGGGCGAGCCCTACCAGTTCAAGCGTCTTGACGGGACAGATGCAGCGGTCGGGGCCAGCGCGGACAGCAGTCCGGGCTGGGTCGTCGAGGCTGTCGGTACGTTCGTCAGCGACGACCCTCAGACTGGGCAGATCGAGAGCCTCGGAACTCACGGCTTCCAGCTTTGGGGCGATGATGGTTCTGGGTCGTTCGCCTTCCTTCCATGCTGGACCAGTCATGGGCCACTCCCCGAGGACCTAAAGGAAGGTGTCTGCAACGGTCCGGGCGCGTAGCCGCCCGGCGACCTGCCTTGATGGCTCGCAGCCACACCGGTCGAAGTCGTCTGGCTCACAGTTGCTGCTTGTGTGCAGCCACTCCTCAGCGGTTGTGCGGGCTTTGAGCAGACCTATCTCCGGCGCCGCGCGACGACGATGACCTCCGCACCCGATCCATGCGCAGGTTTGGTCGGGTGCACAGCCTCCCCACGGGACGCTGACGTCGGCGAGACGGCCGGCCTTTAACCTCCGTATCGGCTGGGTCCTCCCCGGCCCGCAACGACTCCCCGGTATGCCGTCGGACACTGGCGGCTGCCGGGGTTTGCTGATCCCGGCGAGCGAGTCGACAAGTAATGCGGGATATCGACCGCGCGAGTCGCAAGCCGAGAGTCCGACGTGGTAGCAACTTGGGTAGCAACAGAGCCGGGCACCCGCGAAGGGGATGCCCGGCTCTGAAACTGGTTCGTTTTCGTCCGTCGAGGACGGACGCGGATGGGCGGTGGACTAGAAGTCCATGCCTCCGCCGTGGTCGTGACCGGCACCGGCGCCAGCCTTCTCCTTCTCCGGGATGTCCGTGACCAGCGTCTCCGTGGTCAGGACCATCGCGGCGATGGAGGCAGCATTCTGGAGCGCGGAGCGCGTCACCTTGGCCGCGTCGACGATGCCCTTCTTGAAGAGGTCACCGTACTGGCCGGTCAGGGCGTCGTACCCCTCGCCGGCCTTGAGGCCCTTGACGTGCTCGACGATCACCTCGCCCGGAGCACCCGCGTTATCGGCGATCTGCCGGGCGGGCGCCTCGAGGGCCTTGCGGACGATGTCGACACCGACACTGGCATCACCATCGAGCTTGACCTTGTCGAGCGCCGGGATCGCCTGGAGGAGCGTCGTGCCGCCACCGGCGACGAGACCCTCCTCGACGGCCGCGCGGGTCGTCGACAGGGCGTCCTCGATGCGGTGCTTCTTCTCCTTCAGCTCGACCTCGGTGGCCGCGCCGACCTTGATGACCGCGACGCCACCCGACAGCTTGGCGAGGCGCTCCTGGAGCTTCTCGCGGTCGTAGTCGGAGGTCGTGTCCTCGATCTGCGCCTTGATCTGGGCCATGCGCGCCTTGATCGCGTCCTGCGACCCGCCGCCATCGATGATGGTCGTGTCGTCCTTGGTCGCGACGACCCGGCGAGCGGTGCCGAAGTCCTCAGCAGTGACAGAGTCGAGCTTGCGGCCGACCTCCTCGCTGATGACCGTGCCACCGGTCAGGGTGGCGATGTCGCGGAGCATCTCCTTGCGGCGGTCGCCGAAGCCCGGCGCCTTGACGGCGAGGACCGAGACCGTGCCGCGGAGCTTGTTCACGACGAGGGTCGCGAGCGCCTCACCGTCGATGTCCTCGGCGATGATCAGCATGGGCTTGCCCTGCTGGACGCCCTTCTCGAGCGCCGGAAGCATGTCGGGGACGCTGGAGATCTTCTTGTCCGTGATCAGGATGAGCGGATCCTCGAGGACCGCCTCCATCCGATCGGGGTTGGTCACGAAGTACGCTGAGAGGTAACCCCGGTCGAACTGCATGCCCTCGGTGTATTCCTTCTCGAGGCCGAGGCTCTGCCCCTCCTCGACGGTGATGACGCCGTCCTTGCCGACCTTGTCCATCACCTCGGC
>DASSZA010000214.1:0-14528 GCA_035703005.1 Candidatus Limnocylindrales bacterium
GACTACCGAGCGCGTCGGCCGACACTCCAGATCGTCGACGGCCGGCTAGCAGAGCTCACTTGGCCGGAACTCGTCGTCCGGCGTGTGCGCTTCGGTGAGCGCGATCTCCTCGTGCTCGCAGGGCCTGAGCCCGATGACCGATGGCACGCATTCGCTGACAACGTGCTCGACCTTGCACGACGCGTGGGCGTCGTCGAGTGGGTGAGTCTAGGAGCGATCCCGGCTGCGGTGCCGCATACCCGCGACGTGCCGATCCTCGGGACGACGTCCGAGGAGGGGCGGCTCCGGGGCGACATCCAGCCAGGCCCGGCCGGGTTACTGCGCGTGCCGGCGGCGGCGATCAGCGTCCTCGAGATGGCGGTGGCCGAGGGCGGGATTCCCGCGGTCGGCTACTTCGCCCAGGTCCCGCACTACGTTTCGGGGCCGTATCCGGCCGCGTCAGTAGCGCTTCTCGAGGCGCTGGGCCGACATCTTGGGATGTCGCTTCCGACGGGCGACCTCGTCGAGGAGGCGCGCCAGCTAAGGACCCGGCTCGACACGGCGACTGCGCTCGAGGAGACGACGCGGACCTACGTCGAGCGGCTTGAGACGATGGTCGATGAGCAGCGGCTGCCATCGGGCGACGACCTGATCGGCGAGATCGAGCGCTTCCTGCGCGAGGGTGGCACGGAGGGGCGCCCCCAGTCGTAGTGGCGCCGCCGCGGGCGGCGAGGGCGGTCGGGCGGTCGGGAGGACGGGACGGGCGGCGGCGGCCGGGCGGCCGGGCGGCCGGGCGGCCCGAAACATGCCAGATATTCCCGGGGCGAATGGTCGGCATCGGATGCGGCCGGCAAAGCCATCGCACGTGCCATCTCGCCGCACGGATCGCGGTCAGCGCGAGCCCCTGAGTAGAGCCGGAACGTGCCAAGTATTCGCCGGG
This sequence comes from Candidatus Limnocylindrales bacterium, assembly GCA_035703005.1. GTDB lineage: Bacteria > Chloroflexota > Limnocylindria > Limnocylindrales > CSP1-4 > SPCO01. The sequence continues at coordinate 920 of DASSZA010000214.1, forward strand.
CGGATACTTGGCAGTCGATCGGAAGCCACTCGGCGGCGTACCTGACAGAAGTTGTCGACATCCCGACGTATCCTTGTCGGATGCGCGCGAGTCGACTCGTCAACCTTCTGCTGCTGCTCCAGAGTCGCGGCGGGATGACGGCCGCGCAGCTCGCAGAGGAGCTCGAGGTCTCCGTCCGTACCGTCCACCGCGACGTCGAGGAGCTGAGCGCCGCCGGCGTACCGATCTTCGCGGAGCGTGGTCCTCTCGGGGGGATCCGACTCGTTGACGGGTATCGGACGCGGCTCACCGGGATGACCGCCGACGAGGCCGAGGCGCTGTTCCTGTCGGGGCTGCCCGGGCCTGCAGCGCAACTGGGCCTGGGCACGGTGGTCGCCGCGGCACAGCTCAAGGTGATGGCAGCCCTTCCGCCGGAGCTTCGGTCGCGGGCGTCACGGCTTGTGCAGCGCTTCCACCTGGACGCTGCCGGGTGGTTCAAGGCGAACGAGGATGTGCCCGATCTCGCGACCTTGTCGACCGCTGTCTGGGAGGGCCGCATGGTCGCCGTCGAGTACGACCGCGGCGACGAGGTCGTGGCACGGACGCTCGGTCCACTCGGACTCGTCCTGAAGGGCGGCGTCTGGTACGTGGTGGCGATCGTCGATGGTCAGGTCCGAACGTATCGGGCGTCGCGGGTTTCGACGGCGACACTGCTCGACCAGACGATCGATCGCCCCGAAGACTTCGATCTCGCCGCCTTCTGGATCGAATCGACGGCCGCGTACGAGCGCGAACAGCCCAGCACCGTCGTCGAGGTCCGCATCCGCGAGGACCAGGCATGGCGGCTCAACCAGGTCTTCGGGACCGGCACGCTCGATGCCGGCGAGCGGATCGAGGAACCGGATCGGTCCGGGACGATCCGCCTCCGTCTGCGTCTCGGGTTCCCGGACGAGGTGCCGGGGTTGTTGTTGGCCTGCGGTCACAACCTCGAGGTGCTCGAGCCACCCGAGATCCGCGATCGGGTGATCCTGCTCGCGAACCGCATCGCCGATCGCTATCGCGACGTGGCGCCCGACGCTCGCCTCTGAAGCCGCGGCGCCGGTGGCGCGCACTCGTCGCGGGCAGCCTTTCCGTTGTTCCCTCCAAGCAGCCGACGTCGTCGCAGCTCGGCCTGGATCTCTTGTTCTCGCTCCGTCTGGATGATCCGCGCCAGTTCGATGTTGAACATGACGGTAGTCTGACGCGCGTACATGCCGAAAGCCGTCATGTTTTAGGCCGCGGCCGCGGAGATCCGTCGCGAGCGCACCTCCGGATCCTGGCCTGATGCATATGGCGGCTGGGCTGATCCATATGGCGACCACAAGCGCGACGCGTTCGCCCGTGATGCATATCGCCTGCATCTCGCGGACGTAGGACTGCCGTTTGGCCAACCACTCGATCGCTCGATATGCAGCCGAACTGCATCACCGGGAGAGCACCGCGCGACGACGGCCGATATGCATCAACCAGCACTTCGGCGTGGGCGGGCGGCGCGCGCCGCCAAGTCACAAGGGACGCCCAGACACCGCGAGGCCGCTCGTCGTCCCCACGCGCGAGCGGCCAGATGCGGCGAAACAGTTCGATATTCGGTTGTCGTGCTGCGCTATGCAGTCGTCAGTGCGCTATTCGGTTGTTCTTCGATTGTTCTTCAGTTGGGCGTTCGGCGGACCGCCGTCCGGCAACTGTTGCCGGCTCCGTCGCCACCCGGCATCCCGCCGGAGGTTCGACGCGCCGCCGGTCGATGGTCTTTGTGTCCGGCGGTCCGTTTCGTGCTGGGGACACCGTAGGAGCACCGCTGCAAGGCGCCACCTGCCATCCGACATGAACCTGCATGGACATTCGTCCATACTCGGCGGCCATGGTATTACAAGGCGAGGTCGTGGGCCACTCGAGAGCTGAGCGGTTTGCATCCGCGGAACGGCGGATCGGCCGCATGACGAAGGTGCTCGACGAGCTGATCGACGTCCCCGGCACGCCGATCAAGATCGGCCTCGATCCGCTCATCGGTCTTATCCCGCTCGTAGGGGATGCTGTCGCGGCGCTGGCGGGTGGATGGCTCATCCTCGAGGCGGCTCGGTTTGGTGTCCCGAGGATCGTGCTGGCCCGGATGATCCTCAACCTGTCGGTCGACCTGGCGATCGGGGCGATCCCGTTCGTCGGCGACCTGTACGACTTCGTCTTCCACTCGAACTCTCGCAACCTCGCCCTTTTCCGCCGCCACGCCCTCGACCCGGATGCGTCGACCCGCGGCGAGCAGGCGTTGTTCATCGGCCTCGCGCTGCTGATCGTCGGGATCATCTGGCTGATCGTGACGGCCGTCGCCGCATTCCTCGGGTGGCTCGGTTCGACGCGGATCTGAGCGCCACCCGCAGGTAGACTCCGGCGCGATGCCGGAACCGCGCCGCGTCACCGCGACCCGTTACGTGACACCCCTGCGTGAGGGTGGGTCGCTCCCCGGGCTCGTCGAGGCCGACGATGACGGCCTGTACGTCGTCAAGTTCCGCGGCGCCGGCCAGGGCCCTCGCGCGCTCGTCGCCGAGTGGCTGGCCGGCGAGATCGCTCGGGCAGCCGGCCTCATCGTTCCAGACCTCGTCTTCATCGATGTCGACGCTGGTCTCGGCGACGCCGAGCCCGACGAGGAACTGCAGGACCTGGTCCACCGCAGCGGTGGGCTCAATCTGGGCCTCGATTTCCTGCCGGGTGCCCTGATGTTCAACCCGGGAGCCGATCCGATGGTCGATCCTGACGAGGCCGCTGACGTCGTGTGGGTCGACGCGTTCGTCACGAACCCCGACCGAACGGCCGTCAATCCGAACCTGCTCGTCTGGCATGGCCGCACCTGGCTGATCGACCATGGCGCAGCGCTGTACGTCCACCACGCGTGGCGAGATCCCGACGCGCACGCCGAGGGGGCCTTCGAGCGCGTCCGCGATCACGTCCTGCTGCCGTTCGCCGGCGAGGTGGCCGCGGCCGACGACCGCCTCTCCCCACGTCTCGGGACGTTCCTGTTCGAGGAGCTGGTCAGCGCGATCCCCGATACGTGGCTGCCCGACGATCCGACCATCGGCGATGCCGCCGCCCAGCGACGCGCCTACGTCCGGTACCTCGATCGGCGGTTGGCTGCGCGCCACCGGTTCGTGGAGGAGGCCGACCGTGCCCGACGAGCCGCGTAGCCTCTATCAGTACGCGATCATCCGCGTCGTCCCGCATGTCGAGCGGGGCGAGGCGGTGAACGTCGGCGTGGTGCTGCTGTGCCGGTCGCGGGAGTACGTCGGTGCGCTGACCGCGCTCGACGAATCGCGGCTCAGGGCCATCGCTCCCGATGCCGACGTGGCATCCATCCGTCGCCATCTCGAGGCGATCGACCGCGTCGCCGCGGGCGACGCGCGCGGTGGACCGATCGCTCGGCTATCGAGCGCCGAGCGGTTCCACTGGCTCGTATCACCGGCGAGCACGATCATCCAGCCTTCGGAAGTCCACACCGGCCTCACCGACGACGCGGCGGCGGAACTCGAGCGCCTGTTCGAGACGCTGGTGCGCTAGCGCCCTACGCGGCCCCGACCGCGACTTGCGCTGCCAGCAACGCGTCGTGCAGGGTCTGGCCGCGGCCCGGACTCGCCGCCGCGGCGACGACGCGCAAGTCGGTGCCGAACCGTCCCGCCATCTGGGCGGCGCACGCGGTGCGGACGCGCTCGATCATCGTCTCCGCCTCCGCTTCCTCGGTCTCCGGTAGCAGCACGTGGAACCGGTCCGCGGCCGCTCGCGTCACGCGGTCGGTCTCCCGCGCGTGGAAGCGCACGATCTCGCCGACCCGTGCCGCGATCCGATCCGCGCTCGCGGGTGGCGTCAGCCGCAGCCGGATGACGACGACGCTCGCCGGGCGACCGTAACGGGCCATCCGGGCGTCCTCGTGGCGGAGCGCGACATCCCAGTCCGGGCGTGTATCGAGCGGGACCGGTCGCGAGCGGGTCGGCCGAAGTCGGGCCGGTCGCGGCGCCTGCCGGACACGCCGGCGCGCCTTCGGCGGCGGGCCCTCGAGGAACGCCTCGATGACCTCGCCGACGCGCTCATCGTGCTGGTCGTCGGGCAGGACGAACCGCTGGCGACGACCACCGCGCGACGTGCGGCGACGTGCAGGCGGCGGCGTCTCGTCTGGCAGCTCCGACATGGGGAACGACCAGTCTAGTCCGAGCCGGCCGACCCGACCTTACCGCCGCCCCACGGTGGGGCGCCGACGCACCACCTGGCGGCGTGATCCTCCGAGGATGCCTAGACGCTGACCGCGAGTGAGGTCCGTGGGAACCGGCGGGTCTGGGGTACGTACTCCGCCCACGCCCCAGCGAGCCGATCGACGGCCTCACCGAGCCGCTCCGGATCGGCGCCATAGGCGATGCGGATGTGGTCCCGGAAACCACCGTCGGGCGAGGCGAGCGGACCGGGGCGGACGATCACGCCGTGTCGCGCGGCGAGCCGGCTGAACTGCACGGCGTCGGCATCCGGCAGCCGGACCCAGATCGACAGGCCGCCTTCGGGTGCGACCCACTCCCAGTCGGGCAGTTTCGCCGCGAGCGCCTCCGTGACGATCCTCCGTCGCGTCGCCGCCGCCTCGCGCGTGAAGGCGACGACCTCGTCGACCCGCTCGAGGACCCGCGCCGCGATGGCCTGCGTGATCAGGCTCGTCGCATGGTCGGCGACGATCTTGCCGGCGACGAGGCGGTCCACGTCGGCACGAGGTGCCCGGATCCAGCCGATGCGGAGACCACCCCACCCGATCTTGCTCAGCGACCCGAGCGTGATCACGCGCTCGCCCTGGTCGAACGCGGCGATGGGCGGTGGGACATCGAGCCCCAGGCTCGTGTCCGGCGTGAGGTCCTCGACGACGTGGAAGTCGAACTCCGCCGCGGCCCGTGCCAGCTCTCGCCGGCGGCTCTCGGGCATCGTCGCGCCGGTCGGGTTGTGGTAGGTCGGGACGACGTACGCGAGTTTCACCGGCGCATTCGCCGCAAGAAGCCCAGCGACCTCGACCCGCGGGCCGTCATCGTCGACCGGCATCGGCATGAGGCGATTACCGGTCGTGCGGAACGCGTCGATCGCACCGATGTAGGTCGGGTTCTCGACGACGATCGCGCTGCCCGGCCCGCCGATGTGCGCGGCCACGAGGTACACCGCCTGCTGGGCGCCGTTCGTGACGAGGATCTGGTCCGGGTCGGTCGGGACGCCGAGACGGGCGAGGTAGTCCGCGATCGCCACCCGAAGGCGCGGCCAGCCGAACGGGTCGTAGCCCATCTCGCCGAGCAGGCCCGGGACATCCTCTCGCAGCGCCGTCTCGATCGCCGCGCCGACCGCCGGTCCGGCGGGCAGGGCGCCGATCGTCAGCTGGATCGCGTCGGGGTCGTCGGTGGGAACGATGCCACTCGCCCAACCGACGCCTGCGCGGATGCGGACCGGGGCTTCGGTATCCGTGTCTATCGCGGGCGTCGGGGCGAGATCGAACGATCCCGGGCGTCGCGCGGCGACCCGTGTCCCGCTGCCCTGGCGACTCCGGGCGAGTCCGGCGAGGCGGAGTCGATCGTACGCCGCGACGATCGTCGTCCGGCTGAGTGCCAGCTCCCTGGCCAGCTCTCGTTCCGCCGGAAGCCGGGTCCCGGGCGGCAGCAGACCGACCTCGATCGCGCGCGTGAGCGCGTCTGCCAGCTGTTCGTTGAGCGGGTCCGCGCCGGTCGCCCATGGGCCGATCAGCTGGACGAGGGCCTGCGCCGTGACCATCGATTGCCTTTTCAGTCCACTTTGGCCTGAATGGCTATTTGGTATCTCCGTCATCGCCGCCAATATGGGCGCCAGACCAGTCCACTGTCAAGAGTGGAATGCAGACACCAAGGTCGAATGGACCGGAAAGGATGGGATGACATGGACGCTTGGATGGCCGCAGGCACGGCGATCATCGTCATCGTCCCGTTCCTCTTGCTCGCGATCGCGTCGATGCGCTATGGCGTCGACTCACGGCCCGGCATCGGCGAACGCGACCAGCGACCCTGGCTGGTCGGCTGACGACGACTCAGGCGCAGGCGAACGACCCCGGTCTCCCGCCGGGGTCGTTTCGTGTCCGCGCCTGTCATCGGCTCGGCGGGACAGCCGACGACGAGGGCTTCCTCGACGATCTGGCGGCGACACCCTGATCTGATGCGTCCAGAGCTGCAATACGAGACCTGGGCCCGTGCGAGATCCGCCCGCACGGGTTCAGCGGCTGTCAACACGAGCCGTTGACTGGCTCATTCCTGCCAGATGTCCACCAGGCGAGCACTCGTCAGCCGAAAGCTGTCATATGTGACCCGAGAGGCGCGTCTGACACGTATCGACCGCATCGTCGTGCAGGAGGCGGTCGATCGGGCCTGACCAAGGGTCACCGGATGAGCATCTGACAGGGATTGCGCGGCGACGGACAGAAGGACGGAGGTCAGCCCTTCTCGGCCTTGGCCGCGGCCTTCTTCGCCCGCTTGCCAGCCTGATACGCGGCAAGCGCGTCGGCTGAGTCGACGTCGCCGAGCGTTGGGTGCTTCGGGATCACCTGATCCATCCCGGGCAGGTCGACCCCGAGCCGCTTCCCGAGGATCGCGATGATGCTCTTGGCCTTCATCTCGCCGATGCCGGGCAGCGCGAGGAGTCGGCGCTCGAGATCCCGACCGTCGGCCGCTTCGGTCCAGATCCGGCTCGCATCGTTGGCATAGTCGCGCGCGATCGCCTCGCTGAGCTGCTGGACCTTCCCGGCCATCGAGCCCGGGAACCGGTGGAGGGCCGGTCGCTCACGGAAGGCGGCGTCGAGTGTCGCGGCATCCGTCGCCGCGATCTTCGCGGCATCGAGGTGGCCCAGCCTGCGCTTGAGCTCGGCGGGTCCGCTGAACGCCTTCTGGACCGTAACCTGCTGGTCGAGGGCGAACCCGATCAGAAGGGCGAGAGGCTCGTCGACGAGGAGACGGTCGGCGTTGTCGTCGCCCGTGAACGGCAAGCGGTCGATCGTGGTGGTCATGCGCGCATGGTAGTCGCGTAACGGTCTCGGTCACGACGGCGCCCCGGCGCCGGCCACGATCGCCGTCTCGGCGCATCGCGCGTCGCCCTTCGCCTATCGATCCCTCCGACATATGTCCATGCGGGTTCGGCACGGATGTCGGCTGGCGTCGGCAACGCATCGGGCGAAGCTGTGACTGACCCGAGCAGAGGCTCGGGCGAAGAAAGGAGACCAAGATGGCTTCGACCCCGATGGTCCAGGCAGACGTCTATGGACTCCTGCCTTCGATCCTCATCCTGCTGATGCTGATCCTCGCGAGCCTGGGGATCGTGGCGCACGCCGCGACGCTCTAGCCCCTCCGGATCCGAAGCACTACCTCTGGGCGGCCACGGGCCGTCCGACTCCCGGCCCCGGGCGACGTACCCCCCACGTCGTACCGGGGCCTTCGCATGTCTGGCAACGCGAATCAAGAGGCCCGGCATCGCTGCCGGGCCTCTTGTCGATCCGTCGTGTCCGTCCAGGTCAACCGGCGCGCCATTGGCTGGCGGTGAGGCTGAGGTTACCCACGACCGAGCGCCAGTACTTGCCGGCCTGCGGCGGATCCATGTGGGCTCGGGCCCAGTAGGTCCGGGTCGAGGTCACGAAGAAGTCGCGCGCGCCGCTGGCACTGGGCGCCGACATGAAGATCGAGTCCATCGTCCGGTTCGTCGTCAACAGCGACCGGATGTGCGGCGAGATGCTGTTGATCGCCTCGGCGAAGACCGCCTTCGCGCCGGTCCGCAGGAAGCCGGCACCGTAGTTGTCGACGCGCCGGATGGCGGTCGCCTTGGTCGGATTGGCGGAGCCCCATTCGGAGTTCCCGGACGCATAGCACAGGCGATTCAGGAGGACGACCGCGTTCCTGGCCATCTGGATGTCGCGGTCGACGTAGTACTCGCCCCAATACTTCACGTTGTAGTTGCCGTTGCCGGACGTGGCGTTGAGGCCCATCCCGTCCTTGGTGTAGCGCTGGAAGACGCCGTAGGGACTCGGGTAGCCATTGCCATGGCCGAGATAGATCAGGAGGTTCGCGCCCTGCGCCGCGGCCTTGACCCTGGTCCAGGTGGCATACGGGCTGTAGATCTCGGTCACGGATGCGCCGTACGAGCGGGCGAGGCTGGCATACGTATGGGCGTTGGTGCGGTAGTTCGATGTCGCCGAACCGGCGGGGCCGACCACGACCACGACCTTGAGCGAGGCTGCCCGCGTCGCCTGCGGGGTCGCGAGCCCGACGAGACCGATGACGGCGAACGCCATGAGTACGCTGAAGACCACGCGATGTGATCCGCTGATGGACGCCCGCTGGGCGCCTCCGGGACGAACCGGCAAATCCTTGCCTCCTCTCTGCCGGAACATCGCGTGGGGGACGCGATGACGGTGGAGTTGCCGCCCGACGGCAGAGAAGGGCGCAGACGACGACCGATGCCGCGGTGAGCGCGGCTCGCGGCGGGTGCCATGCACGTGGGGGACGCGCGCGGCGTGTCGGGTAAGGACCCGACGGGATGACAGGAAGTCCTGCCGTGGGGGGCGGCGAGTCTTCTGTTGGGCCTGTCTATCGGGACTCCGAGGGATGGGTCCGAGGCGGAAGTATCGCACCCATCGTGGGGCGCGTCTCTAGTCAGAAGTCCCATGCAACCCGTCGCGGGCGAGTTGTAAGGTGGATTTCGGTGCCATCGCGCACCACCTCGGGCGCGTCACCGCGGCTCGCGGACACCGCTCTGCCGGAGGCCAACCCTCGTTTTCGGCTATGCTCGCTGATGGCCGCCTGGCTGCCGCGATCGATGTCGCGCGAGCAGGCGCCGCCGTCGCGCTCCCGCGGATCCCGCCAGCCGACGGCAAGGATCGCATCCCAGGAGCAACACTTGACCTTCGAATCGCTCGGCCTGTCGGCCGACCTGCTGCGGACGGTGACCGACGAGGGCTACACCGAGCCCACCCCCGTCCAGGCAGCCGCCATCCCCTTCGTGCTCGAAGGGCGCGACGTCCTCGCAGCCGCGCAGACCGGTACCGGCAAGACCGCGGCCTTCACCCTGCCCATCCTCGATCGCCTTCGCACGCTCGCCAATGACTCGTTCTCGCCGGCTCGCCATCCCGTCCGCGTCTTGATCCTCGTCCCGACCCGCGAGCTCGCGATGCAGGTCGACGCGAGCGTCCGCACCTACGGCCGGACGGTGCCGCTCCGCTCGGCGGTCGTCTACGGCGGCGTGCCGATGGAGCCGCAGATCAAGGCGCTCCGCGCGGGCGTGGAGATCCTCACCGCGACCCCGGGCCGATTGCTCGACCTCGTCGGACAGCGCGTCGCGAATCTCGGGCAGGTCGAGGTGCTCGTGCTCGACGAAGCGGACCGCATGCTCGACATGGGTTTCCTGCCCGATATCCAGAGGATCATCGACCTGCTGCCGAAGCGTCGGCAGAACCTGATGTTCTCGGCGACGTTTTCCGACGACATCCGACGGCTCGCGGGCACGATCCTGCGCGACCCGGCGACGGTGGAGGTGGCGGCGCGCAACACGGCGGCCGAAGCCGTTCGCCAGCTGGTCTACCCGGTCGATCGCGACCGCAAGGAAGAGCTCCTCGCGCACCTGATCAGGACCTACGACCTCCACCAGGTCCTCGTCTTCACCCGGACGAAGCTCGCGGCATCGCGGCTCGCCTCGCGGCTCGATCGCGACGGTCTCGAGGCCGTCGCCATCCATAGCGACCGCTCGCAGCCGGAGCGGACACGCGCGCTCGAGGAGTTCAAGACCGGCGAGATCCGGGTCCTCGTCGCAACCGATGTCGCCGCGCGCGGTCTCGATATCGAGGACCTGCCGGTCGTCGTGAACTTCGAGCTGCCATGGAACCCGCAGGACTACATCCATCGGATCGGCCGGACGGGTCGCGCCGGGGCGACCGGTGAGGCCATCAGCCTCGTGTGCATCGACGAGGTCGATCTCCTGCGCGGGGTCCAACGGATGCTCAAGCAAGCCATCCCGTGGACGGTCGAGGAGGGTTTCGTCCCGGACCGTTCGATCGAGCCCCGTCCGGTCGGGATGCGCAACGGCCACGCGCACGTCGGGCGCGAGCATCACGCCCGCCGCAAGCCGGTCCGGTCACGCTCCGGAGCGGGCGTCGGATCCTCGGGTGGCGCCGGTCGATCCGGCGGCCGCGGCCGCCGGTCGCGAGGCGGCTAGCCCCGACGCATCAGCCGAGAGCGCCCAGGTCGCTGGAGCGCCTACGACGCGCCAGCCTCGGCGACGTCGGCGTGGATCATCTCGGCGCCAGGGAAGAAGAACCCGAGCATCAGGTCGCACGCGACGCTCTCGACGCCGTAGCGGTTTACGAGCGCGTGCTGGCCGACAGGCACGCCCGCGGCCTGCGGATCAGGCGAGTCCCTCGGGGCGATCCGAACGTCGCGCAACAGGACGAAATCGCCGGTCGGGCGCGTCAGGGCGCGTCCAGGATCGAAGCCCGGAAAGGTCGGCATCTCACCCTCGACCAGGTACGGGCCGATCTCGACACGGATCGCGTGCCAGCTCGCGTGGATGGGCGTCCCTGGATCGTCGTCGCCGACCGCTACGAGGACGTCATCGATCGGGATCGAGACACCGGAGCTGGGTCCGCTGCGGCCGCCGAGCGGCTGCCACTGCACACGCTCGAGGGTGAGCGCGCGGTCCTGCTCGAGGACCTCGCGGAGGGAGCCCGCGCGCGCCAGGACACCCCTGGCTATCCCCCCAGCCATGTAGGCGTCGACACGTATCGGCATGCTGCCCCCGCGAGCGTGGCGCCCACGGTCGCGCTCACACGCGCGCGCGACAAGTGACCCTTCCGTACTCGGCCGTCGCGCCGGTAGTCCGGCCGCTCGGGCGATCTACGTCAGCGACGCACCCGGCATATGCAGGTGCGATCGACGGGGGTAAGCGCGAGCTTCAGGAGCGACCGGACGATCGGGGCAGGATCCGTCCGACTCTGGTTCGTCACCACCGCGATCGCGACGCCTTCGTCCGGGACATAGCGCATCGCTGACCTGAACCCCAGCAGTCGACCCGAGTGGCCGAGCGTTCGAAGCCCGTCGATCTCGACGACCTGTGTGCCATAGCCGTATGGGATGGACGACTTCAGCGCTGCGGTGGTGCTCGGATCGACCATCGAGGCGAGGTACTCGGGACGGAGGACGTGGCCGCCGTACAAGGCCTGCGCCCAGTGCGCGAGATCTCGCGCGGTCGAGGCGAACCCGCCCGCGCCGCCGGCGGCGGTGACCACCGAGGTGAACGGCACGAGGGGTGTCCCGTCGGTCAGGTCGATCGCGGGGGCAGCGGTCGAAGTCGATGTGAACCGATAGCCGTGCGCTACGTCGACGGGCGGCGGATCCTCGGGTTGATACCAGGTGTGGTCGAGCCCGAGCGGCTCGAGGAAGCGTTCCCGGACCTGGACGGCGAGCGGCTTCTTGCCGGCGGCCTCCGCGACCATCCCGAGCAGCAGGAAGTTCGTATTCGAGTAGTGCCAGCTCCTGCCTGGTTCCGAGTACGGCTTGCCGAGGTACTTGAGCGCTGTCGTGGCGCTCCAACGACGGCCAGGCCGTGACAGGAGGGCGTGGTCGATCGATGGATGGAAGAAGAAGTCGCGCAGCCCGCTCGTGTGGTCGAGCAGCTGGCGCACCTTGACCTTGACGGAGATCTTCTTCACGGATGGCAGGTACTTGCGAACGGGCGCGTCGAGGTCGACGATGCCGTCCTCGGCGAGCGCGAGGATGAGCGCGGCCGTGAACGTCTTGCTGACGCTCGCGATCGCGAATGACGTCCCACGGGTCACGGGCGACTTGGTATGGAGGTCGGCCATGCCACTGACGCCGGACCACATCGCGCCATCGGGCAGGACGATCGCCACCGAGATGCCCGGGATACCGTAGCGCTCGCGAAGCCGGTCGAGTCGAGCCTGCAGCGCCAGCCGGGTCTGTGGCGCGAGACGCGGTCGGGTGATCGAGACGGGCGGCCGGACTACGGGCGGACTGCCGGCCTCTGGGCCGGGACTCGCTGCGAGCGTCGGGGTCGGGTTCGCGTCGGGTGTCGCCGCGACGGACGGAAGCGGGTCGACGCCGGCGGGCTCGCTCGGGGTCGCGGTCGGCGTCGGGCGGCTCGTCGGCGTCGGGCGGCTCGTCGGCGTCGGCGTCGCCGCCGCAGCCGGCTGCAGTGCCACGGACACGACCGTCATCAGCAACGCGATCGGCAGGATCAGGGAGGCCCGCCGGACCGTCGTCCGGCGTGGCCGTGGGTCGGCCATGCAGCCGGGACCATACCCCGTGGACGGCGCGGCTACCATCCCGGGGTGTCCTCTCGTCCTGTGCCATCGGGTCCCTCCGCGTGAACGCCGCCGAGCTGCTGCGCGAGGTCGGGCTGCTCGCGGATGGCCCGGCCGTCTGGGGATGGCCCGGACGGCAGGTTCCCGCCAGCGGCGGCGGGATCTTCCTCGTCGAGCTGACGGCGCCCCTGCCGCGAGCACCGATCGAGCTGACACGGGTCGGCAAGTGGATCGAACGGGTGCCAGCGCTGACGATGGATGGCGAACGCCCGACATCGAAGGCGTTGGCGACTCGGCTCGGGGCGTTCTGGCTGCCGTCGCAGACGGTGGTATACGTCGGGTCGTCGTCCAGCTCGATCAGCGGACGGGTCGCCTCGATGCAGCGGACGGTGCTCGGCGATCGACGGCCGCACTCCGGCGGCCATTGGCTCGCGACGCTCGACCCGCGAACGTCGATGCGGGTGTGGTGGGCGGCGACGGACGCGATCGAGGAATACGAAGACGCGCTGCTGTCGGCATTCGAGGGTGCGGTAGCTCCGGGTGAGGCGGCGGCGCTGCCGGACGCGTCGGTCGTGCTGCCATGGGCGAACCTTCGCCGGCCCACTGGCGAGCGAAAGGCGACGGGCCTCGCGGGGTCGCTCCTCGCGGAGGAGAAGGCCGCGGTTCCCCCGAGCCGGGTCGTCGTCGTGCCCGATGGCGACGCGGAAGGGGCGAGAGGTGAACCGCCGGTCAAGCGAGTGCGAACCCAGCCCGCGCCAGCACCGCGGCCACGGCCGGCGACGTCACGAGCGGCAGCGGCTGCGTCGGTCACGTTGACGGCCGAAGGGGCGGAGCGGATGCGGGCCGAGCTCCGCGAGCTGACCGAGGTCAAGCGGCCCGAGGTGGTCGCCCGGATCCGCACCGCCAAGGAGCATGGCGACCTCAAGGAGAACGCCGAATACCACGCCGCGCGCGAGGAGCAGTCGTTCCTCGAGGGACGGATCCAGGCGCTCGAAGCGCGGCTGCGGACCGCGGTGATCACCGAAGCGCCCGCTGCCGGTGAGGGCGCGGACATCGGCTCCACCCTGACCGTGGAGGTCGACGGATCCGAGTCCGTCTACATGCTCGTGGGATCGGCTGAGGCGAACCCGGCCGCCGGACGGTTGTCGATCGTGTCACCCGTCGGCCAGGCATTGGTCGGGGCGCGGGCCGGCGACGAGGTCGCGGTCGAGACGCCACGGGGACGGGCGATGTACCGGGTGATGAAGGTCGAGTAGCCGGGTGCGGCGCGCG
>DASSZA010000031.1:0-5383 GCA_035703005.1 Candidatus Limnocylindrales bacterium
CGCCGGGTCGGAACGATCCCATCGGACCCGTCTATCAAGCCCCTCACCGGCCGTCGAGTTCGGTCGGCGACAACAAGAGAGCCGCACCCCACGACACTCAGGGTGCGGCTCGGAACAGTGGTGGAAGACCCGCCCGCCGCCGCTCAGTGCGGCAGGCGACCGATCCATTCAGTCCGCGGCAAAGATCTCGAAGACGTCGCGGGCTGGCAGGTGATCGAAGAGGGCGGGTCGATCCGCGTGCTGCTTGCTGGGTCACCCGACCTGGATCGTGGCGCCGTTCGAGGAGCGGTCGAAACATCCCTCGCCTCGGTCGGCGTCCGCGAGGTGCCGATCCAAGTGGATCCGGTGGACGTCATCCCTCGAACCGCGCTTGGCAAGGCGCCGCTCTTTCGACGCGCTCTGCCGTCCGCGGCGTCGACGGCATCATAGACACGACATGGAACACCACGAGCATCACGAGATGCACGAGGCTCATTCGGCCCGAGCAGCGGGGGCGCCGGAGAGTGGCGCTATGTCCCACGGCGACCATCGCCCCTCCAGCGGTCATGGGGGTCACGACCGCCACGAGGGCCACTCGGTGGCCATGTTCCGGGACAAGTTCTGGTTCTCGCTCGCGCTGACGATCCCGGTGGTGCTGCTGAGCCCCGACATCCAGGAGTGGTTCGGGTACACGGTGCCGTCATTCCCCGGCGAGCAGTACGCAGCCGCGATCCTCGGCACGATCGTCTTCCTGTACGGCGGGCTCGTCTTCCTGCGCGGTGCCCGCGGCGAGCTCGCCGATCGGAAGCCCGGGATGATGACCCTGATCTCGCTCGCGATCGTGGTCGCGTTCGTCACGTCGTGGGCGGGCACGCTCGGACTGTTCGATGTCGAGATCTGGTGGGAGCTCGCGACCCTCATCACGATCATGCTGCTCGGGCACTGGCTCGAGATGCGCTCGATCGCCCAGGCTCGTGGCGCGCTGACGGCGCTCGCCGAGCTGCTTCCCGACACTGCGGAGCGTGTCTCGGGCGACGGAACCGAAGAGGTCCCGATCGAGGCCCTGCGCGTCGACGACGTGGTTCTCGTCAGGCCTGGCGCCCGCGTCCCGGCGGACGGGACGGTCGTGGACGGCGGGGCCGATGTCGATGAGTCGATGATCACCGGCGAATCGCGTGCGGTCGCGAAGGACGCGGGCGACGACGTCATCGCGGGCACGGTGGCCGCTGGCGGGTCGCTACGCGTCCGGGTGACCGCGGTCGGCGATGCCACTGCGCTGTCCGGGATCATGCGCCTCGTCGAGGACGCGCAAGCCTCCGCGTCTCGGGCACAAGCGTTGGCGGACCGAGCAGCAGCTCTGCTGTTCTACGTCGCCCTGACTGCCGGTGCGCTGACCCTCGTCGTATGGTGGCTGCTCGGAGACCCCGAAGGCGCGCTCATCCGCGCCGCGACCGTGCTCGTCATCGCCTGCCCGCATGCGCTGGGCCTCGCGATCCCGCTGGTGATCGCGATCTCGACCTCGCTCGGTGCGCGCAACGGCCTGCTCGTCAAGGACAGGCTTGCCCTTGAACGCGCCCGGACCCTCGACACCGTCATCTTCGACAAGACAGGCACGCTCACGAAGGGCGAACCCGTGCTTGTCGATGTCGCGGCCGGATCGGTCGATGTCGAGCGGGTGTTGGCGCTCGCGGCGTCGGTCGAGGCGGACTCGGAGCACCCACTTGCGAGGGCGATCGTCGAGGGCGCGCGACAGCGTGGCATCGAGACGCGACCCGCGAGCGACTTCGAGGCCTTGGCCGGACGAGGCGCTCATGCGAAGGTCGACGGCCACGACGTCTTCGTCGGCGGGCCGCGACTCGTTCGGGAACAGGGCCTCTCGCCACATCCTCAGGCCGCCGAGTGGGATCAGCGGGGTCGGACGGTCCTCCACGTCATCGTCGACGGTACCGTCGCCGGCATCGTGGCGGTCGAGGACGAGATCCGGCCGGAGTCGAAGGAGGCGATCGACGACCTCCACCGCCTCGGGATCAGGGTGGCCATGATCACGGGCGACTCGGAGGCGGTCGCCGCGTCAGTCGCAAAGCGACTCGGCATCGACGAGGTGGCCGCCCAGGTCCTGCCCGCGGACAAAGCCGATGCGGTGCGCCGCTTCCAAGGTGGTGGTCGAAAGGTCGCGATGGTCGGCGACGGCGTCAACGACGCGCCGGCGCTGGCGACGGCCGATGTCGGCATCGCGATCGGCGCCGGCACCGACGTTGCCGTCGAATCGGCTGGGATCGTCCTTGTCCGGAACGATCCACGTGACGTCGTGAGCGCCATCGAGCTGTCGCGCGCGACCTACAACAAGATGATCCAGAACCTCGTATGGGCGACCGGCTACAACGTGGTCGCGATCCCGGTGGCCGCCGGTCTCTTCGTGCCTTGGGGGATCGATCTGCCCATGGCTGTCGGGGCGATCGCGATGAGCCTTTCCACCATCGTCGTCGCGGCTAACGCGCAGCTGCTGCGGCGCGTTCGGCTCCGGCGTGAACGCCCGCTATCGACGGCAGAGCTCGCACCGGCGTAATCCTCCTGCGGCCTTCCTGGCTGCCCGGCCGACGATCAGTCGGCCAGCCGGATAGGCCACGACGAACGGATCCGAGCAACTGGCGTCCGGTGCAGTGGTACGAGAACGCCGTCCCGGTGGTCTGTCTCTTGGTCGCTCTAGCCTTTCACGGCCAGCACGTCGACGAGCCGTATATCCGGATCCTTTGCGAGCAGCTGTGGGCCTGCCGTGGCAAGCGCTGCGGGGATCTGCCCCGCGAGGTGGGCCTGGCGTGCCGCCTCGTCCTCGAAAGCGTCGAAGATCCCGAACGTCGTTTCGTTGATCTTGAAGCCGTACCAGACCCGCGTGCCCGGCTCCTGCTCGACGATCGCCTGACCACTCTTGATGAACGCCTCGACGTCCGCTTCCTTGCCGGGCTTCGCCTCGACGAGGGCGAGGATCCCCAACGTGAGCGCCATGTGGACCTCCTTGTCCACGAGATGCGCTCCATGAAGGCGGGAGGCGTGCGGCTCGAGGACTCTACGAACCATGCGGCGGCGTTGATCGCGCCCGCGTCAACCCGGCAGCTCGATCTGGGTCGAACCGTCAGGGTGATGCCCGAATCTCTAGGGGTTCAGGCACGTTGTCAGTACCGGCTGATACCAGGTGCTCACGGTGCATCCACAGCCGAACGAGCTCGCGTGGTTGCTGGGGCTCGCAGCGCTAGGGCAGGAGCAGGAACTCTGGGAATGGTCGGGGCGAGAGGATTTGAACCTCCGACTTCATCGTCCCGAACGATGCGCGCTACCAGGCTGCGCCACGCCCCGACCGAAGTGCTCGTTGTACAGAGCCTGCGGATGATAGCAAAGAGCCCGGCGGGCCGGCCAGAGCCGGCTCGCCGGGCCCTACCCCAGGAGCAAGATCTAGTTCGGGGTCAGCCAGACCGGGTAGTCGCGGATGTCCTGCGGGCTGCCGTCCTTGGCGGACCCGAAATAGACCCGCAACGTTCCGTACTGCGCCTTCGGGACGTCGTACTGCAACGTGGCGTCGAAGGTGCCGCGGCAGCCCGACCCGCAGGTCGCCATCGCCTGCTGGTCGACCAGGACCTTGCCCGACGCGTCCAGCAATGCGATCCGGAACGTGGCTTCGAAGACGTTGGCATTCCCCGTGATCCGTGCCGGGTTGCCGGCGGCCGCCCGGAACGCGGGCCGATCCACGAAGATCGACGGCAGGAGATCCTCGAAGTCCTTCCGGGCCTGTGGCCCGTCGAGGACGATCCCTTCTGCGCCGAACGTGGTGACCGTGCGACCTTCGACCTGGAACAGCACCGAACGGACGGTCGGGTACTGGGTCAGCGTGTATACGACCTGTCCGAGGCGATACCGCGCGGAGGCCGTCCCACCGCCTGATTCGAATTCGCTCGAGAGGTCGATCGTGGCCACACCGTTCTTGATCGAGAGGCCCAGGACCTCCGTCCCTGACGGGATGGCGGTCCCGATGCGGGTGTAGGCCACGCGGAGACTCGGGTCCGCGCCCGGGAAATCAAGCAACGCGTTCATGGCCGCGCGGGCCACGCCAGTCGACTTCGGGACGACTCGGAGCGTCGGCACGAGGCCTTCGACACCCGGCGCGCCGTCGAGGATGTAATAAGCGCGGACGAGCATCGTTTCGGCCGGCGTCGAGGGCGACGGTTCGCCGCTGGACGGCGTCGAGGGCGACGATGACGGTGAGGATGGCGATCCCGACGGCGATGCGGATGGCGAGGGCGGGATCGACGGCGTCTCGTCAGACGGACCCGGCTCGATGGACGGCGCGGTCGTGGGCGGGACGGTCGGGACGGGCCCGAGGCCGCCCGACGATGTGCAGGCGGCCGCGACGAGCAGCAGGCCGGCGATGGCAGGGATGAGTGCTCGATGACGGGGCGCGTTCATAGCGGAGGGCTCCTGATGCGGAGATCAGGTCCCGATCGTCGCCCCGCTATGTCGCAGCCGCATCGCCCGAAGGTAACGATCTGGCAACGTCCTTCGGCAGGATCAGCTCGAGTCGAAGACCGCCGCCGTCCCGGTTCATCGCCTGGAGATACCCACCCATCAGCGCCGCGTGCTCGGCCGCGATCGCGAGACCGAGCCCCGAGCTGCCGCCGGACCGTGATGGGTCGACCTTGGTGAACCGGTCGAAGATCGTCTCGAGCCGGTCCTCCGGCACGCCCGGGCCGCGATCGGTCACCGCGATGACGATCTCGTCGGACGGACTCGGATCGAGCTCGATCTCGACATCCTTGTCGCCGCCGTGCTCACGGGCGTTGTCGAGGAAGTTACCGAGGATCCGTTCGAGCCGGCGCGGATCGGCGTCGGCGATGACAGGCTTTGCCGGTGCATGGAACGTCGCTTCGGGCGAGCGAGCCGCGCGCACCGTCTCGATCAGCTTCCCGAGATCGACCTTCTCGAGGGCCGCCTCTTCGGCGTCGGCGTCGAAGCGCGACAGCTCCATGAGCTCCTCGACGAGGTCCCGCAGACGACCGGTGTCGTTGACGAGCAGCTCCGCGGCCCGACGCGTGTCCGGCGGCATCGCGTCGAGGTGCTCCTTCAGGATCGATGCCTCCGCGACGAGCGCGGTCACGGGCGTTCGCAGCTCGTGTGAGACGTCCGCGACGAAGCGGCGGTTCTGGTGCTGCGCGAACTCGAGGCGCCGGATCGACTCCGCGAGCGAGTCGGTCATCCGGTTGAACCGGTCTGCCCACGTCCCGAACTCGTCGTGTGACGTCACGGGCACCCGCGCGAGCAGGTCGCCGCGTTCGATCCGTTCGGCTGTGCGGCCCGCCTCTTCGATCGGTGCCAGGATGCCGCGCGCCAGCGTCCGGGCGGTGACGAGCGCGACGAG
>DASSZA010000062.1:0-15562 GCA_035703005.1 Candidatus Limnocylindrales bacterium
CGCAAAGGAAGCGGGCTGGGTGCGCAAGGTCGATGCGGTCGTGACGGTCAACGAGGCCCTCGCCGATCACTGCGAGCGGATCTGGCCGTTCCGCGAACGACCGACGGTCCTGTTCAACGGTCAGGAGCGGTGGGATCCGCCCCCGACGCGCCCGGACCTCATCCGCGAGGCCGCCGGGCTGCCGAAGGAGCGGGCCGTCGTCCTCTACCTCGGCCGCCTGGGCCGTGAGCGAGGCCTCGAACACGCCGCTGAAGCCGTGCTCAGGCTGGACGACGCAGCCCTCGTGATGCTCGGGTTCCCCGTGACCAAGGGCTGGGACGACAAGCTCGCCAAACAGCAGGTGGATCCGCGGTTCGCCGGCCGATATGTCGCGCTGCCTCCCGTCCACCCAGACGAGGTGCGCATCTGGGCGGCGTCCGCGGACGTGTCGGTCATCGCCGTACCGGCGAACTCGCTGAACCAGCGCCTCTCGACGCCCAACAAGTTCTGGGAGAGCCTCGCCGCCGGCACACCGGTCGTCCTGGGGCGCGACCTCGAGGTGATGCGCGCGATGGTCGAGGCCGACCGCCTCGGCGCGATCGCCGACCCCGAGGATCCCGAGGACCTGGCACGTGCCCTGCGTGAGATCCTCGAGCAACCGCGCGCCGACTACGACGCGATGCGGGAACGGTGTCTGACCGTGTCGCGCGACCGCTATGCGTGGGAGGTCGTCGTCCGGCCATACCTCGAGCTCGTCGATCGACTGACGACGCCGGGCGAGATCCGGACTCGCGCGGCATAGCGCGCGAGGGCAGCGGGATCAGCGCCCGACGCCACTCCGCGCGGCGTCTGGCGGCAGCGAGCTGACACCACCCTCCTGCATCGCCCGGTCGAGCGCGGCCTGGCGCTCCGCCTTCGACCGCTCCGAGTGCTCGCGGTGGATCGCGACGACCTCGATGGGGTCGCCCTCGGCGATGATCCGGCCCTTCTCGAGGAGGATCGCCCGGTTGCAGAACTCCGTGACCCAGTTCATGTCGTGGGTCACGAGGACGACGCCCTTGGCGCTCCGCACGAGCTCGAGGACGCGCTGCTTCGACTTGGCGCGGAACGTCTCGTCGCCGGTCGCCAGCACCTCGTCGAGCAACAGGATGTCCGGATCGACGGCGGTCGCGATGGCGAACCCGAGGCGCGCGCGCATGCCGGACGAGTACGTCTTGATCGGCGCATCGATGAACGGGCCGATGTCCGCGAACTCGACGATCGTCGGCGTGATCCGCCGCATCGTCGCGGCGTCGAGGCCCATGAACGCGCCCGCCAACCGGATATTGTCGCGACCAGACAGGTCTTGATCGAAACCGGCACCGAGTGTCAGCAGGCTCGAGATCCGCCCGTCGACGTCGACCACGCCCTCCGACGGCGTGATGATCCCCGCCAGCACCTGGAGCAGCGTGCTCTTGCCCGCGCCGTTGGGACCGATGACCGCGAGTGATTCGCCGTGGACGACCCGGAAGGTCACGTCCCGTAGCGCCCAGAACGCATCGGCCGGCTCGCGGCGGAACAAGTTGATGAACGAGCGGTTCAGGGTCGTCTTCTTGGTGAAGCGGAGTGAGTACTGGACGCCGAGGTCGCGCACCTCGATGGCCACGGGCGCATCGGAGCGGACCGGCGCCGGGGCGGCCTCCGCCGGAGGCCCCTCGAGTTCGACCATCAGAGGACCTTTGCGAACGTCGGTTCGAGGCGCTTGAACACGATGGTGGTGAAGGCGAGGAACACGATGGCGCCGATCAGGACCTGGATGAGCGCGACCCAGTCGGGCAGGACACCCTCGTAGATGACGGCGTGATATGCCGCGAACAACGTCGCCCAAGGGTTGAGCAGCAACAGCTTCTGGATGATCGGGAACTCGCGCGTCGCGTGCGTGAGCTGCTCCAGCGTGAACAGCGCCGGCGACAGGTAGAACCACAGCCGCAGCACGTGGCGGGCAAGGTTGCCGATGTCGCGGTAGAAGACGTTGAGCGCCGACAGCAGGACGGTCATGCCCATGTTGAAGACGAGCTGGACGGCCGCCACGACCGGGATGAGCAGGAGGGTGACTTCGATCCGGTCGCGGTAGAAGAGCAGCATCAACGCGAACAACGGGATCAGCCCGAAGGCGAAGTTCGCGATCCCCGCGACGACCGCCGCGACCGGCAGGACGAGCTTCGGGAACTGGATCTGGCGGACGAGGCGTTCCGCGCTCGATACCGACGTGATGCCGTCGCTGATCGACGACGCGAACCACTTCCACGGCAGGATGGCGGAGAAGAGGAACAACGGGTAGTCCGGTCCGCCGCGCTGGAAGATGACCGACACGAGGATCCAGTAGATGAGCATCTGGAGCAGCGGATCGATGACCCACCACAGGTTCCCGAGGAGGGTGTCGGTGCCCTTCTTCTGGAGGTCCGCCTGCACGAGGTAGCGGATCAGCCGGCGTCGGCTGAGGACCTCCACGACCGCTTCGCGGAGCAGCCCGACGATGCCAGGGCGGTCGCCGGTGCTCCGGAAATGGGTAGGCGCTTCGGCGGTCAGGTCCATCGGCACGGGAGGGTAACACGGGGCCACGGCCGGACAGGTCCCGGCGGTCGGCGCCGACCGACGACGTCCCGTGCGCTAGGCTCCGGCGGTCATGGCGTCCGCTCGACCCTCGGCCACCCCACCCGTCGGCATACGGATCGCGATGCTCGCGCACTCCTACTATGAGGAGGACCCGCGCGTGCGTCGCGAGGCCGAAGCGCTCGTCGCCGCCGGGCACCGGGTCGATGTCTTCGCCCTCCGGCGACCGGGTGACCCGGGGAGCGTCACGATCGACGGCGTCGTCGTGCATCGGCTTCCCGTCCAGCGTCACCAGGGGGCACACCTCCGTGTCTACCTGCGCGAGTACCTCTCGTTCTTCGCCCGATCGCTGGTCGCCCTGACGCGCTCGCACATAAGCCGGCGGTACGCCCTGGTCCAGGTGCACACCTTGCCGGACTTCCTCGTGTTCGCCACCCTGCCGCTTCGACTCGTCGGCGTCCCCGTGATCCTCGACCTCCATGAGGCGATGCCGGAGTTCTTCTCGGCCCGGTTCGGCGCGCGCTCGGGCGGGCTCGGCGTTCGCCTGTTGCGTCTCCAGGAGCGCCTGGCGTGCCGGTTCGCCACAGCCGTGGTCACGGTCAACCAGGCGCTGGGTGACCGGCTGGTGGCCCTGGGCGTGGACCGGACGAAGGTGACGATCGTCCCGAACGCACCGTCACTCGTGCGGTTCTCCCCGGCCGCATACCCGCCACGCTCCTTCATGGAGGACGGTGCGCTGCGGCTCGTCTATACGGGCGCGTTGAGCCCGACGTATGAGCTCGATGTCGCGTTCGAGGCGGTCGCCCAGCTCGTCGAGCAGGACCCGGACCTCGACGTCCGTCTCGATTTGTACGGCCGCGACTTCGCCGAGGTGCCGCTCCCCGAGCTCGCCGACCGGCTCGGGATCACGGAACGGGTCACCTTCCATGACCGCATCGCGATCGACGCGGTCCCGGCGGTCCTTGCGGCCACGGATGTCGGGCTCGCCCCGACGCGGCGCACGGCGTTCACGGACTACTCGCTCTCGACGAAGGTGTTCGAGTACGCCGCGATGGGCAAGCCCGTCGTCGCGTCGCGGCTGCCGATGGTCGTCGCCACCTTCGGCGACGACGTCGTGACGTACGAACCCGGCGATGCGAGCGATCTCGCTCGGGCGATCCGGGACGTCGTTCGGGACGCCGATGGCCGGCGGGCGCGCGTCGAACGTGCCCGTGCTCGCGTCCAGGATCTGTCGTGGGAGGTCGAGTCGCTTCGCTATCTCGCGCTGGTCGACCGACTCATCTCGACGGCCGAGCCCAAGCACGCGACGACGCAGGAGAGCTGACGCCTTCCTTGTCTAGGAACGGGCTGGAACGCGTCGGTACGGTACGATACCGCCCGCCCAACGACGACCGGCCCTCGTCGGGCCATGCCACCACGCACCAGGGAACCACCACCGAATGACGTTCCGCGCCAGGCCTGTCGTGCGGCGTTTCCAGAGACCATCCTGGGACACGCGCGACCGCCGCAACTTCTATCTCAACCTCGGCTTCGGCCTTGCCGTCGTTGCCGCCGTCGTCATCCTCGGCATCGCCGTCGCCATCAGTTACTACAACGACCACCTCGCTCCGGTCGGCAGCGTCGATGGCCAGTCGATCACGAAGGACGAGCTGCGCGATCGGACCGCGATCGAGTCGTGGCGGCTCGACATGCAGAAGCGCCGTGTGAACACGCAGGCCGCGGCCGGCCAGCTGACGCAGGCACAGGCTGAGCTTCAGACGCAGCAGATCGACCAGTCCCGTCAGCAGGTGGTCCCGAGCTCGCTCGAGAAGATCATCGACAACCGCATCCAGGCGAAGCTTGCCGCCGACGAAGGTGTCACGGTCGCGGACGCTGACATCGATGCGAAGCTGCTCGAGGAGGCGACGACGCCCGAGTCGCGCCACGCCTGGCAGATCGAAGTCAAGCCGGCGACGGATGCCGGGGCGACGGAGCCGACGGCCGAGCAGAAGGCCGCCGCCCGAGCGACGATCGACAAAGCGCTCGCCGATATCAAGGGCGGCAAGTCGTGGGAGGACGTCGCCCGCACCGTGTCGACGGATAGCGCGACCGCTGCCCAATCCGGCGACCTCGGCTGGGTCACCAAGGACGACACGCAGACCGACGAGGCGTTCCTCGCGGCGTTGTTCGGCGCTGCCGTCAATACGCCGACCGACGTCGTCGAGGGCAAGGACGGCATCTTCCGCATCGGTCGTGTCTCGGAGGTCGTCGCGGAGTCCGTCGACGGCAACTATCAGGACACGCTCGTCAATGACGGCATCGAGCTCGCGAAGTACCGCGCGGCTGTCCGCGGTGACGTCGTCCGGACCAAGCTCGAGGACAAGCTCGTCGCCGATGCGAGCAAGCCTGCACCGCAGCGCGAGACCGCCGAGATCTACCTGAGCCAGTCGACGCTCGATCTCCCCGATGATGCGGTCAAGGTCCGCCACATCCTGTTCTCTCCGAAGGACGACCCCGCCGCAGCGAGCAACGGCGACATCCCCGATGGCGATCCGTCGTGGGGCCAGGCGAAGCTCGACGCGGACGCGGCGTACGTTCGACTCAAGAACGACATCAGCCAGTTCGACGCGCTCGCCCGCGACGAAAGCGATGAGGAGAGTGCCCGCGGACCGGGTGGCAGCGGGGGCGTCCTCGACGCGTACGTCAGCAGTGACAGCAGCTACGTCGAGTCGTTCTCGAAGCCGATCCTCGACGCGAAGCCGACCGATGGGCAGCTCCTGCCGCCCATCAAGACCGAGTTCGGTTACCACATCGTCCAGGTCCTCAACCACGCGCCCGATCTCGCCGCGCTCAAGACGAAGGTCGATTCGGGCCAGGCGAAGTTCGAGGACGTCGCGAAGGACTTCTCCGAAGGGGCCGAGGCCGGCCACGGCGGCGATCTCGGCTGGATCGCCAAGGGGCAGCTCCAGAAGGAGATGACCGACGCGATCTTCGCCGCGCCGGTCGGCAAGACCTCGGCGGTCGTGACGATCCCGGACGATGGCCAATACCTGTTCCTCGTGAAGGACGAGCAGGAACGGACACCGGAAGGCCGCCAGCTCGACGCGATCCGAACGCGGCTCTTCTCCGACTGGTACCAGCCGAAGAAGGACGCCGCCGCGGTCGAGCGCGACGAGTCGATCGTCGCCGGGACTGCCGGCTAGGTCGCGGGGTGCTTGACGCCCTCGTCACGGAGGCGCGCCTGCGGTTCGGGCTGGATCCGGCCGCCGGGCTGCAGATCATCGCCAGCGAACGGCTGATCGGGACCCCGCTCGAGCCGTCACGCCCGGCGCTCGTTGTGCCGTTGGCCATGCTGCTCGCTGGAGGACCCGCCGGCGCAGATGCCGGTGAAGCGAGCGAGGCGCGGCCCTTGCCCGGGCGGCACGGTCCACGTGGCCGTGACCCGCTGGACGTGCTTGCGCGTGCCTATCCGGGCGATCATCCAGTCGGCCGATTCGGGACGCACTCGGCGACCACGATCGGCGAGCTGCACGCCGATGATCTCGCTGCGCCGTTCTACCTCGCCCCGTTGGAACCGGAGGCGGCAGTGGCTGGGCCATGGGCGATGCCCGCGATCAGCGACCGTCTCCGGGCCCCGGACGGCTGTCCATGGGATCGCGAGCAGACCCACGAGTCGCTGCGCAACCACCTGCTCGAGGAGGCGTACGAGGTGTACGACGCGCTCGAGGCCGGCGCGACACCCGAGCTCGCGGGCGAGCTCGGCGACCTGTGGCTCCAGATCGTCCTGCATGCCCAGCTCGCTGCCGAGGAGAACGTCTTCGACCTGACCGACGTCCAGGCCGCGATCGCCTCGAAGATCGTCCGCCGCCATCCGCACGTGTTCGGCGAGGCGGAGGCGCGAACCGCGTCCGACGTCAACCGCCAGTGGGAGCGGATCAAGGCCGCGGAACGCGAGGAAGCGGACGGGAACGAGGGCGCCCCGAAGGGCGCGCTCGATGGCATCTCGCGGTCGTTGCCGGGACTCGCAGCCAGCCAGGAGATGCAGGAGCGCGCCGCGAACATCGGCTATGACTGGCCGAGCATCGAGGGAGTGCTCGACAAGGTGATCGAGGAGACCGAGGAGCTGCGGGAGGCCGCCGAGGACGGCGCGCCTGCCGGTGCCTGGGCCGAAGAGCTGGGCGACCTGCTGTTCGTCCTCGTCAACGTCGCGAGCAAGCGCGGTGTCGACGCGGAGGCCGCGATGCGGTCGGCGAATGCGAAGTTCAAGCGCCGCTTCGGCCGGGTCGAAGCGATGGTCGCCGAGCGTGGCGTCGCCCTGCGGGACCTGGATTTCGAAGCGCTCGACGAGCTATGGGATGCCGTCAAGGCGGAGGAGAGGATCACGACATGACGATCGGCAATCGCATCACCGTGCGAGCGGACGGCCGTGGGCCGCGTGACCTGCGCCCCATCAGCTTCCAGCTTGGCGTCCAGAAATGGGCCGAGGGCTCCTGCCTCGTCAAGTTCGGCGATACACAGGTCCTGTGTGCCGCGACGATCGCCGACCGTGTTCCGCCGCACCTCCGCGGGAAGGGTACGGGCTGGGTGACCGCCGAGTACTCGATGCTGCCGCGTGCCACCGCGGAGCGAAGTGATCGCGAGTCGGCCAAGGGCCGGATCGGCGGGCGGACCCACGAGATCCAGCGCCTCATCGGCCGGTCGCTGCGTGGCGTGGTCGACCTGTCCCGGCTCGGCGAGCGGACGGTGACCGTCGACTGCGACGTGCTCCAGGCTGACGGCGGGACCCGCACGGCGTCGATCACTGGTGGTTACGTCGCGCTCGGCGCGGCGTTGATCACCTACGGGATGGAGCGCCTCCTGACGTCGCGTGTCGCGGCTGTGTCGGTCGGCATCGTCGAGGGTGTCGGCTATCTCGACCTCGATTACAGCGAGGACTCGCGCGCCGAGGTGGACATGAACGTCGTCGGCACCGACGCGGGCACGTACGTCGAGCTGCAGGGGACGGCCGAGGGACGGCCGTTCGACCGGGCGTCCGCGCTCTCGATGCTCGATCTCGCCGACGAGGGCCTCGCGAAGCTGTTCGCGGCGCAGGCCGAGGTGCTTGCCACGGTCCGCCGTTGACGAGCACCGGGGGAAGCCGGCCGCGACTGCTGGTCGCGACCCACAGCGAACACAAGCTGCGGGAGTTGCGACAGCTCCTCGCCCTCCCGAACGCCGAGCTGGTCAGCCTCGACGACATGGGGGTCACCGACGAGCCGGTCGAGGACGCCGGGACGTTCGAGGGGAATGCCGCGATCAAGGCCCGCGCAGCGCTCGCGGCGAGCGGCCTGCCGACGCTCGCCGACGACTCGGGCCTCGAGGTCGATGCGCTCGATGGCGCGCCCGGCGTTCGGACACGGCGGTATGCCGGCGCGGACGCGACCGACGAGCAGAACAACGAGAAGCTCCTCGGGGCGCTCGACGGTCTCCCGCCCGACCAGCGCGGCGCGCACTACGTCTGCGCGCTCGTGCTGGCGATGCCTGGCGAGCCGTTGATCACGGTGCGTGGCGAGTGCTTCGGGCGCATCGCCACGGGTCCGCGTGGCACCGGCGGCTTCGGCTACGACCCGATCTTCGAGCCCGAAGGCGAGCCACCCGGTGGACGGACGTTCGGCGAGTGGTCGGCCGAGGACAAGAACCGTGTGTCGCATCGAGCGAGGGCGGCGCATGCGATGACGCCCCATCTTGTCGAGCGCGGGTTCTGAGCGATGCGCATCTGCGTCTTCTGCGGGGCGAGTCCCGGGAACGAGGCTCACTATGTCGACGCCGCCCGCGCGGTCGGCGAGGGCCTGGCGGAGCGCGGCATCGGCGTCGTGTACGGCGGCGGTCGCGTCGGGCTGATGGGGGCCGTCGCTGACGCGGCGCTGGCCGCCGGCGGCGAGGTGATCGGCGTCATCCCGCAGGGCCTGGTCGATCGCGAGCTCGCTCATCCCGGGCTGACCGAGCTCCGGGTCGTCGACACGCTGCACGAGCGCAAGGCCGAGATGGCCGATCTGGCGGATGCGTTCATCGCGCTGCCCGGTGGTCTCGGCACGCTCGAGGAGCTGTCCGAGGTCGTGTCGTGGGCCCAGCTCGAGCTCCACAGCAAACCGATCGGCCTTCTCGAGGTCGGCGACTACTGGACGCTGCTGCTCGCCTGGCTCGACATGGCCGTCGCCGAGGGTTTCGTCGCGCCCGCCCATCGACGCCTGGTGATCAGGGCCGATTCGCTCGATGCGCTGCTCGAGGCGTTCAGGCGCTGGCAGCCGCCGCCGGGTCGCTGGGGGGTCGACTCCTAGGGGGTTCGCGTCGCCAGGAGCCGAGCTCAGCCACGAGGAGGTTCGGAAGCGGACGCACCTCCGGGCGAACCTACGGCGAAGGCTTCGGGCTCGGCCAGGGCTCCGGCGCCCGCCGGGCGGTGGGAAGAGCCCAGCAGCGACGGCGCGGATCGCGGCGACGTCCGGCTGCAGGGACGAGCCGTAGCGCGTGTCGACGGAGCGCACCAGCGGGTGGCGGATGACGGCGCGCGTGATGCCGCCCTTGCCCATCTCGTCGATCGCTGCCGCGAGCTGCGGTAAGCGGTCGATGGGCAGGTCCGTCCGGATCGAATCGCCGACAGCAGCGATGAGACCGGGCAGCTCCCAGAACACGCTGCCGCCATCGGTGGCCGCGTTCTTCAGGGCGACGATGATCTCCTGCTGTCGACCGGCTCGTGTGAAGTCACTCTCGCCGGCGGATTTCCGGCTCCGCGCGTAGGCGAGGGCGTTGGCGCCGTCCAGGTGATGCTGGCCCGGGGTGATCGACCAGCCGCGCTTTCCCTCACCGAAGCCGTCATAGCCGGGGTCGTCGATCCCTTTCTTGACATCGATGTCCAGACCGCCGACGGCGTCGACCATGTGGATGAAGCCCTCGAACTCCATCGTCGCGTGATAGTGGATGGGGATGCCGAGCAACGCACCGACGGCATTCTGGAGCGTCGTGAGCCCGCCCTTCGGAAACGTCTTGGGGTGACGATCCGCGTACGACATCAGGGAATTGAGCTTGGGGCCGTATTCGTTCCCGTCGCCGAGCGGCACGTTGATGAGGTCGCGAGGCAGGGACACGAGCGAGGCGGTCTTCCCGACCGGGTCGAACGAGACGACCATCATGGTGTCGGTCAGGACGGACGTGCGCCCCGGTGCTGCGTCGACGCCGACGACGAGCACGTTGAGGCGTTCGTTCGGACCGGGTCCGGCCAGCGATCCTGCACCAGCGCCGCCTTCGCTCGCCAGGCTCGGCGTCTGGAAGATGCGCGCGAACGCGTCACCGAACGCCGTTCCGTAGCGGTACACGGCGAGGTGCGGTAGCACGACCAGCGCCGCGATGATGGCGATGCCGATCACTCCGAGCCGGCCGGTCGGACCCTGGCGACGGGTGTCGAGGAACGCCTGACCGACCGCGAGCAGCCGCCAGCCGAGGATCAGCGCGTTCAGCGAGAGCAGTCCGCCAAGCACGGCCGGCGCGACGGCCCAGGCGGCGATGCGCGTCGGTGTCTGGGTTGCCCAGACCATGACCACCCCCGCGGCGATGATCAGCGACGGGATCAGGAAGAGGAGGGTCAGTCGTCGTCGGCCGTTGAAGGCCTGACCGAGACCGGGGAGAAGGGCCGACAGACCGGCGGCGAAGAGCCGGCGGCGGTCGATGGGTCCGGACGCTGGAGCCGTCCGGATCCGGGTTGCGTGCACGACGGGCGAGGTCCCCCTGACTGGTGTCGGGTCCGGCCGAGTCTACCCGAGCGCGAGGGGCCATTGCCCGCGAACGGCTGGACGTGGGGACGCCGGGTGGTCGATCAGCCTGCCATGACCACCCGGCGTCTGGTGCTACGACGGACCCGCACCGTCAGGCGTGACGCGAGCTCGCGCCAATGGCCTCAGAAGACGACGGGCAGACTCTCGAGCCCTCGGTCGGTCGGGGTCGGCAGACGGACGATCGGACCGTCGACCGACCACTCCGGGATGCGCGGCAAGAGCTCCTCGAAGACGATCTTCGCCTCGAGCCGGGCCAGCGGCGCGCCGAGGCAATGGTGGATGCCGTCGCCGAATGCCACGTGCCTTCCTCCGGTCCTCGCGATGTCGAGCGTGTCGGGGTCGGGCCAGTGACGCTCGTCTCGGTCGGCCGACGCCCAGATCAAGGCCACGCTCGCGCCCGCCGGGATCGTCGATCCGTGGAGTTCCACCGGTCGAGTCGTCGTCCGGCCGAGCGCCTGGATCGGGGCCTCAAACCGGAGCAGTTCCTCGACAGCGGCGGGGATCGTCGAGGAATCGCGGCGCATCGTCTCGCGCGCGTCGTCGAACTGGACCAGATGCAGCAGCGAGTTCGAGATCAGCCCGGACGTCGTCGTGATCCCGGCTGCGAACAGCAGCAGGGAACTGCCAAGTAGCTCGTCGCTCGTCAGTTCGCCCGCCGCCTCGGCTCGGACGAGATGGGTCATCAGGTCATCGCTCGGATGCGCGCGGCGCTCACGCGCGAGGTCGAGGACGTACGCGCGGAGCTGGTCGCGCGCCGCGATCGCGACGGGAGGCAGTGCGCGCTCGCCCGGTGTGCGTTGCAGCATGTCGCCGAAGAGGGAGAGAAGCCTCGGATGGTCGGCCTCGGCGAAGCCGAACCAGGTGAACATCGTCGTTCCCGGCAGCGGGCGGGCGAGATCGCGCGCGAAGTCGGCCCGGCCCGCGCCAGCGAACTCCTCGATCCGGTCGCGAACCTGCGATCGGACGGCAGGCTCGAAGCGCACCTTCAAGGCCGACGGACTGAACGCCAGCCGCAGCGCGCCCCTGAGACGCGTGTGAAGCGGCGGGTCGGCTGCCGGCAGGTCGCCTGCGGGTAGGAACAGCTGGTAGGTGTCGTCGAGGTCGTTGCCCGTTCCGCCGACACTGCTCGAGAACGTCTCCCAGTCCTTGGCCGATGCCTGGACATCGTCCCAACGCGACAGCGCCCAGACATCGCGTCCCGGGTGGTGGTAGACGGGCGCCTCGTCGCGGAGCCGTCGGTAGACGGGATACGGATCTTCGAGGGGTAGGAGCGGATCCCACTCGAGCAAGGGGTCGATCGTCGCGGAACTCCCGACGCTGGTCATCGCGAGCCTCGTGTGCAAACGGTTGCACAGGGAAGCGTACTTCCGGCGCTCGTCGGCGTCGAGACCCGGTCGTCTATCGCGCCGGTGAGGGGGTGGTCTCAGCTGGCCGTCAGGTCGTAGAGCGTCATCCCGCCGACCGTCGTCGGCTCGAAGTCAGCCTCGACCCATGCGGCGATCGCCGCGGCGTCCTGCGACCCACCGATCGCTCCACGGAACCCGCCGGCATCCGAGCCGCCCACGTAGTAGTGGATCAGGCCCTGCTGGACGTACGACTGGAACTGGGCGAGGGTCGGAGCCGGATCCGTTCCGTTGAAGCCACCGATCGACATCACCGACGTCTCGCTCGCGAGCGCGAGTCCGGCAGCGTTGTTCGAGCCTGTCGTGGCGGCCGTCCACCGGTACCGGCTCGCGTCAGCCTGCAGCGCCGCGACGACGGCGGGGTCGGCTTCCTGCGCATCGAGGAGGCCACCCGGCCCTCCACCCCGGAACCCGCGTCCGCCGCTGAACGGGTTCCCGCCGAGTACGGGCGGTCCGCCGAAACCTTGTCCGTTCCCGAAACCTTGGCCGTTCCCGAACCCACCGTTACCCGGCGGGACGAACTGGCCGCCTTGCCCGAAAGGCGCACCACCGGGGCCGGGCCCGAAGGCGCCCGGACCACCGCGGGATCCGCCCTGCGTGTTCGGCGCGGCCGTTGGGATCGCCCCGGTATGCGGTTCGGCGGCCGTAGCAAAGGTGGCGATCATCGGCGTAAGCATCGTGACGAGGACCGCCGCGCCCAGCGCGACGTATCGAAGATCGTCGCGGCGAAGGACGGCGACACCGACGATCGCGATCCCTGCGGCGACCCCGCCGATGACGACGACGGGAGCGAGCAACGGCATCCAGCTCGGCGCGAGTGTCGCGAGCAGGTGCGCCGTCCACAGCGCCGAACCGACGACGGCGATGGCACCGGCCACGCCGACGACGAGTGCGTGACGTTCGCGTTCTCGCCACGCCACCGCGAAGCCAAGACCCACGAGCGCACCGATCGCGGGTGCCAGAGCCACCGTGTAGTACTCGTGGAATATGCCCTGCATCAGGCTGAAGACCAACCCGGTGACGAGCAGCCAACCGAGCCACAGGATCGTCTGCGCGCGGATCGGATCCGTGCGGGGCATCCGGCGCCGGGCCCACAGCAGCGCGACCCCGGCGATGAGGGCGAGGGGGAGCAACCAGGCGATCTCGGTCGCGACCTCGCCGTCGAACAGCCGCCACAACCCGGCGCCGTCGCTGAACGGTCCGCCGCCGCCCACGCGTCCGACCTCGCTTCCGGTGATCCGACCGAAGCCGTTGTACCCGAACAGGAGCTCGATGATGCTGTTCGTCTGCGAGCCGCCGATGAACGGCCGAGCATCGGCCGGCCACAGTTCGACGAGCGCGATGTACCAGCCGCTCGAGACGATGACGGCGATGGCCGCAGCGGCGACCTGCTGGAGTCGTCGCGCGATCGATACCGGCGACGCCACCAGGACGACAGCCGTCAGCGCGGGGATCACGAGGAACGCCTGGAGCATCTTCGCGAGGAACCCGAACCCCACCGCGATCCCTGCGATCACCAGCCACCGGGTCGACCCGGTCTCGATGCCTCTGACAGTGGCGTATGCGGCGAGGACGAGGAGCACGACGAGGAGTGCATCGGGATTGTCGAACCGGAACATCAGCGCCGCGACCGGCGTGAGCGCGAAGACCGCCGCGGCGATGAACGCGCCGAGCGGGCCGACGGCGCGTCGGACCGTCGCGTACAGCAGACCGACCGCCGCGACGCCCATCAGCGCCTGTGGGACGAGGATGCTCCACGAGCTGAGACCGAACAGGCGAACACTCAGGCCCATGACCCACAGCGCGGCCGGCGTCTTGTCGACCGTCAGCGCATTGCCGGCATCGAACGAGCCGAACAGCCAGGCCTGCCAGTCCTGCGCGCCGGCCATCGCCGCCGCGGAGTAGTACGCGTTCGCCCAGCCCGAGGCCGCGAGGTTCCAGAGGTAGAGCACGGCCGTGGCGCCGAGCAGGAGCGCGACCGCGACGACCTCGCGGCTGACAGCGAGCGTTTCCGGCGAGATGTCGTGCGCCGGCCGCGCCGACGCGTCGATGGTCGGGGGAGGGAATGGCGCCGAGGCGCGTTGCCAGGGAGTGAGTTCGTCCATCGCGGACGAATCTCGGGTCCGTTCCTGAGACGCGTCTGAGCGCGGGCGGGGATCCGCGCCGGTCTAACAGACTGACAGCCGCCGTGCGACCGACGACGTGGTCAGCCGCAGCCGCGACTCGGATCAGCCAGGCGGGATGTTGTGGTTCCGATGGAACACATTGTCGGGATCGACGCGCCGCTTCACCTCGACGAGCCGCTCCCAATTGGGCCCATACGCGGCTTGTACCGCGCCACTACCCTGATCGTCGCCCAGGTAGTTGAGCCAACGTCGCTCGACTAGCTGCTTACTGAACGCCGCATGCGTCGCGCGGGTCCAGGCCACGTTCTTCTCGGTGTCCGCTGGATCGAGCCATACGGAGGGGATCAGCAGGTTGAAGCCCTCCTGGCGGTGCGGCACGGCGGTGGCGGTCGGGGGGACGCGGGTCACGGCGCCGTGGAAGTGCTCGAACAGGATCGCGTTCATCGGTGACGGAGTCGACGCGAACTGCTCGACGGCGAGGTCGATGAGCGCATCGGTGAGCCCGCCGGTGAAGCTCGACATCCAGTAGTTGAGCGCACCGACCGGGAATCCGTCGTCGAGGATGGTGTTCATCGTGGCATACGGCATCGGTCCGACGTCGACCACCAGCGGTGAGCCCCAGGTCTTGAACGTGGCCAGATCCGCGTCGGCCTGATCCGGGTCCCCGGTGTAGCAGAGCACGAGCGCCGCGAGTTGTTGGCCCGAGCCGTCCGGTGCGTGCACCAGTCCCGCGAAGACTTCCAGATCGTCCGAGACGTCTGCGACGGCATCGCGATAGAACCGAAGCATCTGCGGGGCGACGTCGATCGGGTGCGCGATCAGCCCGCCTGTCACGGTGGCGAGCGCGTGCAGACGGTAGGTGAACGCCGTGGCGACGCCGAAGTTTCCGCCGCCTCCGCGCAATGCCCAGAACAGATCCGGATCCGATGTTGCCGTGACTTCGGTGACCTGGCCGTCCGCGGTCACGAGCTCGATCGAGACGACGTTGTCGGCTGCCAAACCGAACTTCGGCATGAGCCAGCCAAGCCCGCCACCGAGCGTGAACCCGGCGATGCCCGTCGTCGAGACGGCGCCGCCCGTGACCGCCAGGCCGTGCTCGCCCGCGGCGGCATTGAGCTCTGCCCAGGTCACGCCCCCCTCCGCCCGCACCGTTCGGGATTCGGGGTCGACCCGGACGCCCTTCATCTCGGCGAGGTCGATCATCACGGCGTCGTCCGCGATCGCGAGCCCGGCCACGTTGTGACCGCCGCCTCGAACGGAGATGTCGTGCCCGCCTGCGCGGGCGAAGCCGACAGCCGCTGCCACGTCCGCCGCCGTCCGACAGCGCACGATCAGCGCCGGTCGGCGATCGATCAGCCCGTTGTGGACCCGCCGGGCGTCGTCGTAGCCGTCATCGCCGGGCTGCAACAGATGTCCCGTCAGCGATGCGCTCAGTGCATCAAGGCCTGACCGATCGAGCGTTGGCGTTGTGCCCATCGTGATCCCTTCGGTGACGGCCCCGGCGCCTGGCCGCGGGGGCGTGGCAGGTAGTGTACGGCGCCCTCGTGGCGGTTCCCTGGGGGAAACCGATCGAGCACTGTAGGCTAGCGAGTGCCGGACAAGCTCCGCATCATGTTCGGGTCGCGAGCACGAGACCGCCGGGGAGTGGCGTAGTTGGCAACGCACGTGCTTTGGGAGC
>DASSZA010000072.1:0-5800 GCA_035703005.1 Candidatus Limnocylindrales bacterium
GATATGCATCACCCGAATGACAGGGCCCGGCAGCCCGCACGCGCGGACCTCAGGAACGCGGCGTCGGCGCCTTCCGTGCCTCGAAGCCGAGCTCCCGCGCCTCGCGCACCGTCAGTCGATCGGTCCGCCGCCATGAGAACACCGTCGCGATCCCGTCCCACACCGCCGATAGCTCCCAGTACGCCGAATGCGATCTCGGGAAGTCCTTCCCCGAGCGCACTCGGAGGTCCACGACGGTCGCGAGACCGTCGGTCCGCCGGAACAAGGGCTCCGCGACGAACGACAGGAAGTCACGGCTGTCGTACACGTTGAGCCACGGAACGGGGAGGCGCGGCGGGTCGGCCTCGTCGTACGGCAGCGACGGGATCGCATCGAAGGTGTACAGCAAGGGCGCTTGTGAGCCCACGGTCGCGCACGCCTCGACGGGCGCCTCGGGCCACGACGCGATGAGATCGACGAGCGCGACGCCTCCCAGCGACAGACCGACGGGCAGGATCGTCCGCCCGCGCGCGGCTCGGGCCGCCTTCGTGAACTCGCTCTGTAGCACCTCCTGGATCGAGTCACGGTGCTCGTGGTAGCCGATGACGTCCGCCAGCATCTGGGCGCCGACCGTGTCGAGCAGCATCTCGCGACGGCCCTCGAAGTAGTTCGTGACGAGCTTGAGGACCGCGGCGCGACCGACGCCCCGTGGCACGTTCGAGAGCGAGATCGAGGCCGGCCGCGCCTCCCGGTAGAGCGCCTTGCGCCAGTTGCCGAGTCGCAGCCCGGATCGGCGCCGCCACTCGGGCGCGACCACCCGGACGTCCCAGCCCCGGCGGCGCACCTGGTCCTCGATCCGGGCCACGTTCCGTGCCAGGCCCTCGGACGTCTCGTTCGCGCCGTGGACGAAGAACAGCACCCCGCTCGGTGGCGCAGGTGGTGGCGCGATACGTGGGCGCGTCGCGCCGGTCGGCGGCATACCCGGAGGGTAGCGTCCCGAGCACATCGCGAAACCGACCCGGTGGTACCTGACGTATCGGTCGCTGGACCCCGGTCAGCAACGGAGACGACGCGATGACATCTGACATCCGACCATCGAAGCTGCTCGTTGCCGCGTTCGCCGTGACGGCGATCGTCGCAGCCTGTTCGAGTAGCGGCGGCGGGAGCGCCACGACGGCACCGTCCGCTGCCGCCCCATCCGCCTCGGCGTCCGAGGCAGCGCCATCGCCCTCGGCATCCGTGGAGGCTTCGGCTTCCGCGTCCGCCGCCTCGGGCGGGGCGATCAAGCTCACCTTGGCGACCGGCGCCCTCGGCAAGTTCATCGCCGACGGCACAGGAAAGACCCTCTACATGTTCACGCCGGACGATGGACAGGCCGCCCCGACGTGCAACGACCAGTGCGCTGCGAACTGGCCGGCGCTGACGGCGAGCTCCGCATCCGACGTGACGGTCGGTGACGGCCTTGATCAATCGAAGGTCAAGGTCCAGACACGCGCAGATGGGACGCAGCAGGTGGTCTACGGCGACTACCCGCTGTACTACTTCGCCAAGGACTCGGCTGCGGGCCAGACCAACGGCCAGGGGGTCGGTTCCAAGTGGTACGTGGTCGGCAGCGACGGCGAGCCGATCAAGGGCTAACAGATCCGGGGTTCGGGGGGACGGAAGCGGCGGCGCGAGCCGTCGCTTCCGCCATTCTCGCCGTCCTGCGGGCGGCGCGGGCGGACTAGACCCGCGCGGCGACCCTCGTCTTGCTGGACGGCGCGCCGACCTTGGCACGGTCCTTGAGGATCTGGCCGGCGGCGAGCCTGCCGGGGGCGCCCATCACGCAGCCACCGGGATGCGTGCCTGAGCCGCACTGGTAGTAGCCGTCGATCGGGGTGCGGTACTGCGACCAGCCGGGGGCGGGCCGGAAGAAGAACATCTGCGGCGCGAAGAACTCGCCAGCGAAGATGTTCCCCTCGGACAGGCCGACCGTCCGCTCGATGTCGAGGGGCGTCCGCACCTCGCGCTGGAGGACCAAGTCGCCGAAGCCGGGGAAGAACCGCTCCAACGTCCGCTGGACGGTGTCGCCGAGGTTCTCCTTCTCGGAGTCCCAGTCGCTCTCGCGCAGCTTGTACGGCGTGTACTGGATGAAGCACGACAGGACGTGCTTGCCGGGAGGCGCCATGTCGGCATCGATCGTCGACTGGATCGCGCAGTCGATGTACGGGTTCTGCGAATACCAGCCGTACTTCGCGTCATCGAACGCGCGCTCGAGGTAATCCATCGACGGGCCGATGTTGGTGAAGCCGCGGAACTGGCTGCCGTCGAGGTCGCGATAGATCGGCAGGGCGTCGAGCGCGAAGTTGACCTTCGAGCTCGTGCCCTGGAAGCGGAAGCGCTCGATGTTCTCGACGAGGTCGTCGGGGAGCTCCCGAGGGTTCACCAGCTCGAGGAATGTGCGTCGCGGGTCGAGGGCGCTGACGACCACCGGCGCGTAGAACTCCGTGCCGTCCTGGAGCGCGACCCCGGTAGCCTGGCCATCCTTCGTGATCACGGAGTCGACGGGCGACTCGAGGCGGATCTCCGCCCCGAACGACTCGGCGGCCCGTGCCAGTACCTGGGTGAACCCGCCGTTGCCCTTCTTGTGGAAGGCCCACGCGCCGAACTCGCCGTCGTGCTCGCCGATCGAGTGATAGAGCAGCACAAGCCCCGACCCCTGCGAGCGCGGGCCGACCTTCGTCCCGATGATGCTCGACGAGGAGAGGTAGCCCTTCAGCAGCTCGGAGTCGAAGTAGTCGTCGAGGAAGTCCGCGGCGCTACCCGTCAAGAGGCGGACGGCGTTGTGCAGGACGCGCTTGTCCATCTTCTTGAACCGCGAGCCGACGTTCGCGAGCGCGATCATCTCCTCGGGGTCGTCGCTGAAGATGTCAGGCGGGACCATGTCGAGGAGCGGCTTGATGGCCTGGCAGACCATCTCCATGTCGTGGCTGTACTGGTCGTACGCGTCTGCGTCGTGCTTGGAATGCCGCGCGATCTCCTGCTGGTTCTGCCCGTGATCCTGGGTGAACAGCAGGTAGTCGCCATCGAGCCCGGGGGCGAACGTGGTCGACATCAGGAGCGGCATGAACCCGTGCTTCGTCAACTCGAGATCGTGGATGATCTCGGGCCTTAACAGGCTCAGCGCGTACGAGAACGTCGTGAACCAGAAGCCTGGTCGGAGTTCCTCCGTGATCGCTGCCCCGCCGACGAGATGCCTGCGCTCGAGGACGAGCACCTTGAGGCCGGCCTTCGCGAGGTAGGCGCCGTTGACGAGGCCGTTGTGGCCGCCACCGACGACGATCGCGTCGTAGGTGCGGTCCGCCCGGCTCGTCGCCCTGGTCGACTTGGCGCCGTTCCCGTTCTTCCCGGACTTGTTGGACTTGGTCGGCTTGGGGGCGGTCATCGTCATGTCAGGCCGTCTTTCGCTCCGGGCTGTAGAGCGGCAACCGCGCGACGTGCGCGGCGACCTGCTCGTAGTGATGGTCGACGGTGAACTCGAGGTTGACCTTCGTGCCGAACTTCGCGAAGTCCGGTCGGACGCGGGCGATCGCGATGTGGCGCTGGAGCATCGGCGAGTACATGAAGCTCGTCGCGTAGCCCACCCGTTCGTAGTCGTCGTCGTAGAGCATCCAGTCCTCGACGACCGGCGCGTGGTCCTTGGGCGGGATCAAGCCCGCGTCGTTGTAGACCCGATCGTAGTCCCGCCAGTCGACGACGAGGCCGCGCATCGCCCACCGCGAGGTCTTGTCGGCGATCTCCTTCTCGAGCGCCTTGCGACCGATGAATGCGCGATCGTCGGTCTTGAGGTCGCGGAACATCCACGCCCAACCGAGCTCGAGCGGCGTCGATCGATGCGCGTCGTTCCACGCGTAGCGGCTCGAATCGAAGTCGGCCTCGAGCAGCAGCAGGCCTGCCTCGATGCGGAGCATGTAGAGCGCAGCGAGCCCGAACGGGAGGACGCCTTGTCCCTCGATCGAATCCCACAGCGTGTCCCAGACATGGAGGGCATCGGGGGTGTCGATCCAGATCTCATAGCCGAGGTCGCCGCTGTAACCGGTCCGGCTGACGGTCACGCCGGCCCCACCGATCTCGCCCTTCGCGACCCCGAAGTACGGGATGTGCTCCATCTGCGGCACGAGCTGCTTCAGGAGGCTCCGGCTGCGCGGTCCCTGGAACGCGAGCGTGCCGAGCTCGTGGCTGACGTCCTCGATCTTGACGTCGAACCGCCCGATGCGGTCGGCGAAGTACGCGTAGTTCGGCTCAGCGGATGTCAGCAGGAACTCGTCCTTGCCGGGCCGCAGGATCACGCCGTCCTCGATGACGAAGCCGCGATCGTCGAGCCAGCAGGTGTACTGGGCGTTGCCCGGCTGGCAGGCGCGGATGTCACGGGCGAGGACGCCGGACAGGAACGCCTCGGCGTCCTTGCCGGTGATCCGGTACTTGAACAGAGGGCTCGTGTCGAAGATGCCGGCCGCGTTGCGGACCGCGAAGTACTCGAACTTATCGGACATCTGGTAGCGGTCCGCGGCGAGATGGCCGCTCCAGTGGCTCCAGAGTTGTGTCTCGTTCAGAGCGCTCGTTCGCTCGTGGAACGGGGTCGTCCGGATCAAGGCGTGTTCCTCTACTGCCGTGTCCCGCTACTGGTCCCTCTCGACGCCGCGACGGTAGCGCTTATTGGACGATTGCGCAATATCGTCCTACGCTGCGGTCGTGGCCGCGCCCCCTGCCCTCCCGAAGCGCATGTCCCCTGCCGACCGCCGCGAGGCGATCGTCGCGGCGACGGTCGAGGTCGCTCGTCGGAAGGGGTTGGCCTCGACCACGGTGCGCGACGTAGCTGCCGAGATGGGCACGTCGTCCGGTCTCATCCATCACTACTTCGAGTCGATGGACGACGTGCTCGCCGCCGCGTTCGAGGTCGTCGCGCGGCAGGATCTGGCCGTGTCGGCAGCGCTCATGGGCGAGGCCACCTCGGCCGTCGAGGCATTGCGGATCTTCTTCCGCACCTACACGCCGGCCGACAAGGACTGGGCGTTCCAGCTCTGGCTCGATGCCTGGGCCGAGGCAGCTCGCCGTCCCGCCGTCCAGGCGACGTCCCGAAGACTGAACCTCGAATGGCAGGGCCTGCTCGAAGGGACCATCCGCTCTGGCGTCGCCGACGCGTCGTTGCTTTGTCCGGATCCGGCGGGTGCCGCGTGGCGGATCCTGTCCTTGCTCGACGGGTTGGCGCTCCAGGTCGTCGCCCACGGCACGACCGTCACACGGGCCGATGTGGTCGCATGGTCGACCGCGGCCGCGGAACGGGAGCTCGGGTTGAGTGCCGGGGTGCTCGGGTAGGGCGGGCTGGACCGCGGGGCAGGCGGCCGGGGGCGGCAGAGGGCGCGGGGCGGGCCTCGGGTGAGTTCTTGTCATCGGCTCGTCGGAACGGCCAACGCTGAGCGATCTGGGCGCGAACGCGCGGTGCCGCGACCATTTGATGCACTCACGCCTGCATCAAGACGGCCCACCTGGGGCGGTCGCGCCGCCAGAGCTGATCGTTGGCCGCCGACACGAGCCGTTGACTGACTATTCCTGCCAGATGTCCGCCAGGCGAGCGTTCGTCAGCGGATCCTTGTCACATGCAACTCCAACCGAACATCTGACACTGATCGATGGCACCGGCGTGCACGAGCCGCGCACCGAGCTTTGACTTGTGCTCGCCTGGTGAGCATCTGACAGGTACCGGGGTGCGGGCGACCGGCCCACGCCCTTCGCGCGGAACGCCGCTTCGCGCGGAACGCCGGCACGGCGCGTGGCGACCGCG
>DASSZA010000272.1:0-18705 GCA_035703005.1 Candidatus Limnocylindrales bacterium
TCGCCTTCACGTCGTCCGCGCCGATCCTTCGGCGAGGCGGGCATTCGCAGGGCTGGGATGACGGCGCCGATGCCGTCGGCGCGTTCTTCGGTCGCCTGCTGCTGACCGTCGACTACGTCCCGGGCTTCGAGCAGCGCCTGGGGGCCGCGACGCCGCTCTCGAGGTACGCGGTCTTCATCGCGGACGCGGACACCCGCGATCGTGATCTTCCTGTCACGTCACTCGACGCCCGGCCGTTCGCCGCGACCGTGCGGACCGAGGCCAGGCGGCTGCGCCGCGACCACCCCGGTGACTGGGAGTGCGGACTCGAGCTCCTTGCCGATATCGGCAGGACGTGAGATCGAGGGCCATGCCGGAACGCCCGCGACTTCGGGCCGCCCGGCTCTGGGCCGCGACCTCCCGTGATCGGACGATCACCGCGATGGACGTCCAAGCGATCCGGTCGGATCGCAGGGCGGCCACGAGCGGTCCGGCGCCATCCTGTCGCGGCGCCGGGCCCACCGATCGCTGACAGGGCGGATGCACGAGGAGACGGGAGATGAAGAACATCCTGCTTGCGTATGACGGCGGCGAGCCCGCGAAGCGGGCACTCGCCATGGCGATCGACCTCACCAAGACGTTCGGTGCGAACCTGTCGGTCGTGAGCGTCGTCCCGGTCCGGACCGGGCGCTCACCGATCGACCCGTGGGATGACACGTCCGTCCATGCCCAGGAGTTGTTGGAGGCAAAGCGGCTCCTGCGCGAGGCCGGCGTGGAGGCTGAGATGATCGAGCCGGCCGGAGACCCCGCCAAGGAGATCGAGAAGATCACCCGCGCTGGGAACTTCGACACGGTCGTCATCGGGTCTCGCGGCCTTGGTGCGCTCGACCGCATGCTCCAGGGCAGCGTCTCAGAGCACGTCGCGACCCATGCGGACGCGACGGTCGTGGTCGCCCGATAGCGCACGCCCGTCTCGTCAGCCGAAGCGCGCGGACCTCCCGGCTCGCGCGCTTTCGACTATCTCGGCGACCGGATCAGGCGGCCGCAGGGAGGTCGCGGACGATGTCGATGACGGCTTCGGTGTCGCCCTCGGCTGTGGTCACGATCCTGACGGCGCGACCACACGCCCGCACCAGTCCGAGGATGGCGGGATTGCTCCATCGGATCGTTCCGTGGACCCGACGGAAGCCGTGGACGCGTGCCCACTCGAGGGCAGCGGAAAGGAGCGCGCGACCGATGCCATGGTGCTGCCACGCGTCCGCGACCGCGACGGCCATCTCGACGTCCTCGCCGCCGATCGGCTCCAGACAGAGGTGGCCAACGATCAGGTCGCGGTGACGGTGAGCGACGACGGCGACCAACCCTTCACGATGCACGTGGTCCGGCCCGCAGAACGTCTTCGCCGCGCGGTCCTCGATCCCCCGTGCGCCCCCGTGGAAGCGCGCGTCAAGACTGTCCCGCGAGAGCCCCGCGTAGAAGCGCTCGAGTGGCACGACATCATCCGGGCGGATCGCCCGGATCGAGATGCCACGCGGGATCCTCGGATCGTCCATGGGGTGAGCGTGCCCTGGCCGCCGAGGTCAGGGGAGGGCCGAACGGCTCGAACGTCCTGGGACGGTCGACTCGTCAGGCGACCCACTCGCTGTGGGTCGTGGCGCGGATGACTTCGGCCAGGACGGCCGGCACGAGCGCGATCACGGCGACGATCGCCCAGTCGCTCGCGAAGAGCGGCGTCGCCCGGAAGGCCGCCGCGAGTGGCGGGATGTACGGGATGCTGATCTGGAAGAGCAGGACGACCAGGCATGCCGCCAGGAGGAAGCCGTTCGGCCGCAACGTCACCACCGGCCGAGTGAGGCTCCGGTTGGCGTACGCGCGGACGATCTGTGCCACGACGAGCGTGGTGTAGGCCAGCCAGCGGACGTGGTCGGGGGTCCCATCATGGACGAGCATCAGGATGAGCGCGGCGACCGCGCTGAAGCCGCCGGCGAAGCTGATGCGGGTCAGCAGCGGCGTGTCGAGGAGCGGGCGCCCGCGCGGACGCGGTGGACGGGTCATCGCGTCGGGCTCCTCAGGCTCGCGCTCGAAGGCGACCGACGTCGAGAGGTCGATGAACAGCTCCAACCAGAGGATCTGCAACGGCAGGAGCGGCTGCGAGAAGCCCGCGAGCGTCGCGATCAGGATGAAGCCGAGCAGGGCGACGTGTGTCGAGATCAGGAAGACGAGGCCCTTCTGCACGTTCGCGACGATCCGTCGCCCCTCGCGGAGCCCGTACATGAGGGTCGCGAACGAGTCGTCGCCGAGGACGAGGTCAGACGCCTCCTTGGCGACGGCCGTGCCGCTCCCCATCGCCACGGCGACATCCGCGTGCTGGAGCGCGGGCGCGTCATTCACGCCGTCGCCCGTCACCGCGACGGTCCGAGCCGCGCGTCGCGCGACGTCGACGAGGCGCAGCTTGTCCTCGGGGACAGCGCGTGCGACGACGGACAGGCCCGGCAGGCGACGCGCCAGCTCGTCGTCAGACCAGCCGGCGAGATCGCTCCCGACGACGACCTGCTGTGGGTCGATCCCCGCCTCGCGGGCGATCGCCGCGGCCGTGACCGGATGGTCGCCGGTGACGACGATCGTCTGTATGCCGGCCCCCTTCGCGATGGCGACAGCCGACGCGATGTGCTCCCGGAGCGGGTCTGCGAAGGCGATGAGCGCGGTGGGTCGCCAGGCGTCTGGGCTCGTGGCGCGGGCGAGGAGCAGCAGTCGCCCACCGGAGCTCGCCTCTCGCTCGACGACCTCGCGCCATCCCACGCTCGTCGGACCATCCCCGATGAGGCCGAGGACGACCTCGGGCGCTCCGATGAGGAGCCCCTCGTCGCCATCGCCGGACCTCGCCCACGTCATCGAGTAAGGGCGTCCGTCGCTCGGCGCTTCAGCCGAAACCAGGGTGCGGCCATCGAAGCCGGTGCAGCGCCCGGTTTCGCCCAGCAGCGCCTGCGTGAACGACCCTGGGCGAGCCCCCGCTTCGACATGCCACGCGTCCTCCTCGGCCCGGAGGGCCATCGCGACGAGGTCGGCCCGTGCCTCCGGAGCCGTGATCGGGCCGTCCGGGCCGAGGACGTCCCTGACGGCGAGGCGGTTCGCGGTCAACGTGCCGGTCTTGTCGGTGACGATGAGGTCGACAGCGCCCAGCGTCTCCTCCGCTGACAGCCGGCGCACGAGCACGCCCCGTCGTAGGAGGCGGTACGCGCCGAGCCCGAGGATCACCGCCAGCAGGACGGGTGGTTCCTCGGGGATCGCCGCGATCGCTGCGGAGATGCCGGCGAGGATGTTCGCGCCGAGCGGGTTGCCGCGCAGGAAACCGGCGCCGACCGTGATGACGATCAGGCCGATCGCGACGACGAGCAGGATCCGGACGAGGCGATCGAGCTCCCGCTGGAGCGGCGACCGACGTCGCTCGGTATCGGCCAGCCCTCGCGCGATGCGACCGAACTCGGTCGACGAGCCCGTGGCGATCACGACCCCTTCGCCGCGGCCTGCGACCACGGCAGTGCCGGCGAAGGCGATCGATCGCCGGTCCGCGACCGCCGCCTCCGGCGGATCGGGTTCGGTCGACGCGAGCTCGGGCACGGACTCGCCGGTCAGCGCGCTCCGGTCGACGAGCAGGCGGTCCGCGAGGGTCAGGCGCAGGTCGGCCGGGACGATCTCACCGCCTCGAAGCAGCACGACGTCGCCCGGGACAAGGTCAGCCGCGATCACATCGTCCGTCGCCCCGTCCCGCCGGACGCGAGCCACCGGAGCCGCCGCTGCGCGGAGCGACTCCATCGCCTTCTCGGATCGATAGGTCGTCGCGACGTCGGCGCCGACGATCGGAAGAAGCCCGATGAGGACGAGCGCGCCATCGCGCACCTCGCCCAGCAGGACGGCCAGCATGCCCGCGACGAACAGCAGGATGACGAACGGCTCGGTGACCGCTTCCCACACCATGGCCCAGACCGACGGGCGTTCGACTTCCTCGAGCTCGTTGAGGCCGAACCGATCTCGCCGTTCGGCGACGCCCGGACCCGAGAGGCCGCGGACGGGATCGACATCGAGAGAGGCGGCGACGTCGGACGCAGTGCGTGCGTGGGCAGCGGTGCTCGAATCGACGGCACCGGCGGTCGCGGACATGGCGACATGGTCCCACCGTGACCCCGCATCGTCCGCGGGCCAGGTGTCATGCGACGAGGTGGCGTCTGGCACATCCCGCGACTCGGCCACAGGAGCGAATGTGAGCCTGAAGGAGGCTCGTGATGAAGGTCCTGCTCGCCATCGACGGCTCGGATGCGTCGATGTCCGCTGTCGCGGCGGCGGCCGCGCTCCCCATCCCGTCCGGATCGACGGTGGAGATCGTGAGCGTGATCCCACACAGCTTCGCGCCGGAAGGCGCGGTGTGGCCGAATGTGGTCCGCATCGATCCGCCGAACGACAAGGATCGGATCTACGACGACGTGTCGCGGCGCCTCCTGGAGATCGCGGACCGGATCCGTGGCGACGACCG
This sequence comes from Candidatus Limnocylindrales bacterium, assembly GCA_035703005.1. Classification (GTDB taxonomy): domain Bacteria; phylum Chloroflexota; class Limnocylindria; order Limnocylindrales; family CSP1-4; genus SPCO01. The sequence continues at coordinate 4,508 of DASSZA010000272.1, forward strand.
CAGCGTCGAAGTCCGCGTCCTCGATGGGCGGCCGGCAACGGAGATCGTCGCGGAGGCGGAGCGATTCGAGGCGGACCTGGTCGTCATGGGTGCGCGTGGTCTGAGTTCCGTCCGGCGCCTGCTGCTCGGGTCCGTCTCGTCCGAGGTGGTGGATCATGCGCCGTGCCCCGTCTTGATCGCGCGACACGCGAAGGTCGACCGTGTCCTCCTCGCGACTGACGGCTCGCCTTCGGCGAACGAAGCGACCACGTTCGTCGCGGCGAGCGGATTGTTCGGGGCGTCGCAGATCCGGATCATCTCGATCGGCAACCCTGGGCTGCCGTGGTGGGTGGGAGTCACGCCCGCAGACGGTATGACCTCGATCGACATCTACACCGATGAGGCAGAGGCATCCGAGCGTCATGCACGCCACGTCACCGAGGAGGCCGCCGAGCGGCTCGGGGAGCTGCACGTGACCGGGAGCTCCGCCGTCCGTGACGGCGACGTCGTGTCGGCGATCCTTCACGACGCGAAGGGCTGGGGTGCCGATCTGATCGTCCTGGGTGCCCGCAACATGGGCACGATGCATCGATGGCTCGTCGGGAGCGTCTCGCGATCCGTCCTCCACATGGCGGATGCGTCCGTGCTCATCGTCCGCCCGGGTGTGGCTCCGGTCGGCGAACGCACCGAGGAGTGGGCGGTGCCGGCCTGAGGCGAGCGTCGATCGGTCAGGAGAGGTAGGCTGACAGCCCGGGCCCCCGCCGCTGACGAGGATCCATGACGCAGACCGCACCGCCGGTAGCGACCGGTGCGTCGTCCGGCCCGAGTGACGACGAGCTCCGGCTGATCGATGCGTATTGGCGTGCCGCGAACTACCTGTCGGTCGGCCAGATCTACTTATCGGCCAACCCCCTCCTGCGGGAGCCGCTCCGCGCGGAGGACACCAAGCCGAGACTGCTCGGCCACTGGGGTACGACGCCGGGTCTGAACCTGATCTACGCGCATGCCAATCGCGTCATCAAGGCACGCGACCTCGACGCCATGTGGATCGTCGGTCCTGGCCACGGCGGGCCCGCGGCCGTCGCGAACGCCTACCTCGAGGGGACGTCGAGCGAGGTGTATCCGGACCTGACGCGGGACGAGGCGGGGATGGAGCGGCTGTTCCGCCAGTTCTCCTTCCCGGGGGGCGTCGGCAGCCACGTGACGCCCGAGACACCGGGATCGATCCACGAGGGCGGCGAACTCGGCTACGCGCTGGTCCACGCGTTCGGCGCGGCGTTCGACGACCCGGACCTCGTCGTGTTCTGCGTGGTCGGAGACGGTGAAGCCGAAACGGGACCGCTCGCCGCGAGCTGGCATTCCAATAAGTTCCTCGATCCGGTCACGGACGGCGCGGTGATCCCGATCCTCGCGCTCAACGGTTACAAGATCGCGAACCCGACGGTGCTTGACCGGATCACCGACGAGGAACTGTTCGACCTGTTCGAGGGCTACGGCTACCGGCCGATCATGGTCGCGGGCGACGATCCAGCCGAGGTCCATCGCGCGCTGGCCGCGACACTCGACGACGTCCTCGACGACATCGCGCGGATCCAGAGGGCCGCCCGGAGCGGCGCTCGCCCGGTCGAGCGGCCGCGCTGGCCGATGATCATCCTTCGCACCCCGAAGGGCTGGACCGGGCCCAAGGAGGTCGACGGCCAACCCGTCGAGGGGACGTTCCGTGCCCATCAGGTCCCGATGGCGGATGTCCGGACCAACCCGGAGCACCTCGCGCTCCTCGAGACGTGGCTGAGGTCGTACCGACCGGAAGAGCTGTTCGATGAGCATGGGGCGCTACGCGCGGAGCTCGCTGACCTGCCGCCGAAAGGCGCGCGCCGGATGAGTGCCAATCCACGCGCGAACGGCGGCCTGGTGCTTCGCGACCTGCGACTCCCCGACCATCGGGAGTACGCCGTCGAAGTCGAGAAGCCGGGTACGACGTTCAGTGAGGCTACGCGGGTCCTGGGCCAGTTCCTGCGGGACGTCATCGTCGCGAACCCGTCGAACTTCCGCCTGTTCGGGCCTGACGAGGTCGCGTCCAACCGGCTCGACGCTGTCTTCGAGGTGACCGATCGCCGCTGGATGGCGGCCACCCGACCGGGTGACGCCCATCTCGCGCAGGACGGCCGGGTGCTGGAGGTCCTGTCCGAGCACCTGTGCCAGGGCTGGCTGGAGGGGTATCTCCTGACCGGCCGGCATGGGCTGTTCACCTGCTACGAGGCGTTCATCCACATCATCGACTCGATGTTCAACCAGCACGCCAAGTGGCTGAAGATGACGGCCGAGATCCCGTGGCGGCGACCGATCGCGTCGCTCAACTACCTGCTCACGAGCCACGTCTGGCGTCAGGATCACAACGGCTTCAGCCACCAGGACCCCGGTTTCATCGATCACGTCGTGAACAAGAAGGCGGAGGTCATCCGCGTCTACCTGCCGCCGGACACCAACACGCTGCTATCGACCGCTGACCACTGTCTGCGGAGCCGCAACTACGTGAACGTCATCGTCGCAGGCAAGCAGCCGGCACTCACGTACCTGTCGATGGACGACGCCACGGCTCACTGCACACGCGGGTTGGGGATCTGGGACTGGGCGAGCAACGATGCGGGCGAGCCGGATGTCGTCATCGCGGCGTGCGGCGACGTCCCGACCCTGGAGGCCTTGGCGGCCGTCGACATCCTCCGCCAGCGGCTACCGGCCCTGCGCGTACGTTTCGTCAACGTCGTCGACCTGATGCGGCTCCAGGATGAGGATGAGCACCCACACGGTCTCAGCGGCCGCGACTTCGATGCGATCTTCACCAAGGACAAGCCGATCGTCTTCGCGTACCACGGCTACCCCTGGCTGATCCACCGTCTGACCTACCGGCGCACCAACCATGACAACCTCCACGTCCGCGGCTACAAGGAGGAGGGGACCGTCACCACGCCGTTCGACATGGTCATGCGCAACGACCTTGACCGGTTCCATCTCGCGATCGACGTGATCGACCGGGTACCGAGCCTCGGATCGACCCAGGCCGCCCTCAGACAGGACCTGGTCGACGCTCGACTTCGCGCGCGTGCCTATACGCGGGAGTTCGGCGAGGACCCGGCCGAGATCCGCGACTGGACCTGGCCGTACTGACGCTCCTCTGATGAGCGAGGGGCGTGTGCTCGTCCTCAACGCGGGTTCGGCGACGCTCAAGGCGACCGTCCTCGACATGCCGTCGACCGACCCGACCTTCGATCGGACGGTCGGATGGTCATCAACGACATCGGAGGCGGACGTCGGCCGGGCGGTCGATGAAGCGCTCGCGGCGATGACGGTGGCGGGCATCCCGGCCGAGTCGCTCCGTGCAGTCGGCCATCGCGTCGTCCACGGCGGTGAGCGATTCACCTCCCCGACGCTCATCGACGACGCCGCGCTCGCCGCGCTGGACGAGGTCGCCGATCTCGCTCCCATCCACGACCCCCTCGCGATCAGGACGATCCGCGCCGCCCGCTCGAGGCTTGCCGTCCCGCATGTCGCGGCGTTCGATACAGCGTTCCACGCGACATTGCCCGAGGTGGCGATCCGCTATCCGGTTCCCGACTCGTGGGTGACCCAGCACGGCATCCGGCGGTTCGGCTTCCATGGCCTGTCCGTCGCGTGGGCGATCCGCGCCGCGGCCGCCGCGCTGGAACGTCCCGTCGAGGAGCTCCGCATCGTCGTCGCCCATCTCGGCGGCGGCTGTTCCGTCACGGCCGTTGACAGCAGCCGGTCGGTGGACACCTCGATGGGCATGACCCCGCTCGAGGGGCTGATGATGGGCACCCGCTCGGGCTCGATCGATCCCGGGATCATCTTCCGGCTAGTCCGTGCGGGGCTGATGCCGACCGATATCGAGCGGGCCCTCGATCACGAGTCGGGCCTTCGCGGCGTCGGCGGGACGGACGACGTGCGGGAGCTCCTCGACCGCGAGGCGCGCGACCCACGTGCCGCGCTTGCCGTCGATCTGTTCGTGCGGCGAGCGGCAGCCGGGATCGCTGCGGCGGCGACGACCCTCGACGCGGTCGACGCGGTCGTCTTCTCGGGCGGCATCGGGGAGCACGCCACGACCGTCCGGGCCAGGATCTGTGCCCGGCTGCGCGCGCTCGGCGTCCCAGAGCCGCCCTCCGCGGAGTCGGGCGAGGGCGTCATCGCCCGCGGTCCGAACGGTCTGGCCGTCGTCGTCGTCCACGCGAGGGAGGACGTCGTGATCGCCGAGTCAGCGCTCGAGGTCGTAGGCCCCTAGGTCGTCACGCTCGTGTGCCGACCGTGCGGGCGACGGGCCCAGCGACCGCCCGTGCCCAGCCCTCGGCACGCACCTCCTCGCCGTCCGCGAGCGGGCCTTCGAGGCCAAGCACGAGAAAGCTCTGGGGTTTCGCCACAAGCCGGCAACCCGCCTCGACGAGATGTTGCGAGATCACGGTCGACTCGAGGAGCTGAGGTCCGAGGTCCATGCGCGTATCGAATGCTGCCGCGGGCGTCCCCACGAAGCCACGTTCGACGAGCCCGTCAAGGAACGGCTTGGCGAGCAGGCGAAGGCCGCGCATCTGGGTGGGCGCGCCGACGAAGAGCAGGTCGACCCCGGCGCCACTGACCTCCGAAGCCGCAGCGGCCGGCATCACCCGGACGTGATGCTCGGGCGAGAGCGATCGCGCGATCGCCCGCGCGATCCGCTGTGTATTCCCGTACTGCGATCCGAAGACGACGAGGATCTCCACGTGCTCGATCTCACTGGCGGATTTCGTGGTCTGCCCGGTTGTACCCGCTGGGACTCCTCCAGGGAGCGTGCCGTTCGGACGGTGCGCATGGGCCGGCTGGCACTGTCTCGTCGGCGCGCCCGGAGCCGACCATCGGTGCAAACGCGAGAGGGATACGACGATGACTGCACTCGAGACCCGGGAGACGCCTCCCGCGACACGCGGGACACAAGAGCACGCGCCGCATGTGCGCCACGTTCTGCTGGCCACCGACCTTGGGGAGGCCTCTGGACGGGCGACCGAGCAGGCGATCCGCCTCGCCGCCCGTGACAACGCGGTGCTCCAGATCATGGCCGTCGCCAAGTCGCACGCCGTGCGCGCCGACATGGAGCGGCGGATCCAGTTGGTCCGACGCCATGCCCGCGCTTCCGGTGTCCTTGCGACATCCTTCGTCTGGCACGGCGATCCCGCTGACGCGATCGTCGAGGCCGCGTGGACGGAACGACCCGACGTCGTCGTGGTCGGTGCGCGCCACCGTCGCTGGATCGCGCGCCTGCTCGGCAGCGTGTCGGACAAGGTCGCCGAAGGCGTGCCCTGCCGGGTCGAGATCGTCCCGAGCTGACCCGCCGCGATCAGCCGATCGCGGTCCCCAGCAAGGTCCCGATCGCGAACGTGATCGCGGCTGCCGCCATCCCGAACCCGACCTGACGCAACCCCGCGAAGAGCGGGTGCCGACCGGTCAGCAGCGTGATCGCCGCGCCGAGTGCGAACAGCGCGACGCCTGACATGACCGCGGAGGCGATGATGGCGCTGGTCCCCGCCCCCACGAGGAAGGGGAGGACCGGCACGATCGCCCCGGCCGCGAACAGGATGAAGGACGTCCCGGCGGCGACCCACGCCGACCCGCCGAGTTCGTTCGGGTCGATCCCAAGCTCCTCGCGACTCATCGTGTCGAGCGCAGTCCTCTGGTCGCCTTCGATCACGCGTCGCGCGAGGTCGCGGGCGCGTTCGCTGTCCAGCCCCTTCGCCTCGTAGATGAGCCGCAGCTCCTCTTCCTCCTCCTTCGGGAACAGCGACAGCTCCGCCGATTCGGTCGCGATCTGGCTCTCATAGAGCTCGCGCGCACTCTGAACGCTGAGCCACTCACCCAGTGCCATCGACAGCGATCCGGCCAGCAGCCCCGCAAGTCCCGCGACCAGGACCGGCGCGCCGCCCGCGCTCGCTCCGGCGACGCCCATGACGAGGCTGAAATTCGACACGAGGCCGTCGTTCGCGCCGAGGACCGCCGCCCTGAGGGCGTTTCCGCCCACCGCGCGATGACGCCCCTCGAAGCGCGCGAGCACTGACCCGCTCGTTCCGCCCGTGACGGCGCCGAGCAACCGGGCGTGTGACCGCTCGTCGGTCGGAAGCGATGTGCCAGCCGCCTCGGGCTGGTCGTCGTACATCGTCCGTCCGGAGCGTTCCTGACCGGCGATGATCGGCGCGACCAGGCCAGCACCTCCGGTGCGAGCCAGCCACGCGAGGATCCGAGCGCGGGTCGTCGGGTCCATGGCGCGGCCTGCAGCACCCGCATCATCGAGCTGCCCGCGCCACAGCGCCGCGTGGCGGTCCTCGCTCTCGGCCATCCGCCGATACAGCTCGGCCAGCCGCTCGTCGCCGGCGTTCGCCGCCATCGCCTGATAGATCAGCGCGCCGTCGACCTCGCCCTGGAGATTCCGACGCCAGCGATCGATATCGCTCGCGGTTGCCGCGTTCGTCACGACGTCAGCGTGGCGCTCGCGCTGAACGCTGTCGAGAGCCGACAGCAGCCGGCCATCCCGACCGCGCCTCGTGAACGTCCCGAGATCGAGGTGCCGAATGGCCCACGACGGTCGGGCCGATGGGCTCGAGGAAGGGTCCGTTCGGCAACGGCGCTCGGACCTCTCCCGCGGCGACAGTGGACGCAGACAGATAAAGGTCCAACGTAGAGGAAAGGGATACGACGATGACCGGACGATTGCGGATCCTCGGTGTGGTCCTGGCAGTCTTCGGGCTGGCGTTCATGGCCGGTGGCGCGTACACGTTCATCCGGACCCAGGAAGGCGCCCGCTCGCTACAGGCCTTCAGCGCCGCGCAGTCGATCAAGCTCAACTACAACGATCAGGGACAGCTCGTCGACCGCGGCAAGACCGAGGAGGCCCAGGGCATCCTGTCGCTCCTCGAGAACGACTGGGGCTATCCGGTCGTCGCGAGCGACCTCAATCCGAACGACCCGGCCGTGAACACGGCGAGCGAGTACATGTATCAGATGGCGACCATCGCCTATCACACGATGCACGGCACCCAGACGGTCGTCCTGACCGAGCCGAAGGAGTACAACGGCAAGACCTATCCGGCTGGCACCTATCAGGTCCCGGTGGACGGGCGGTACTTCAGCCAGTTCGACCGGCAGGATCCGCTGCAGGGTCCGGCACGTGACCAGGCGTGGAGCGGTACGGCACATGCGCTGATCGCCGAGCTGGGTGTCGGGACCGTGACGGCCACGACCCTCCAGATGGGCTACGGCCTGGCGGGCCTCTTCGCCGGGATCGGCCTCACGATCCTGATCGCGGGAGCCGGCCTCGTGTGGGCGACCCGAGCGGCCGAGGAGAAGGCGCCGAAGACGCGGGCGATCCCGCAGCCGATCCCCGCCTGACCCCTGACCCACCCGCCGGAGCGATCCGGCGGAAGCGAAAGAGCCCGACCCAAAGGTCGGGCTCTTTCCGTGTCCTTGTCTGCGTTCACGTCGGCGAGATCGATGGCTCCACAGCGCGTTGGACGTGGTCACCGGGTAGGCCGAACGACGCTAGCGTCACGAGCGCGCCGGTGACGGCGAGGACCAGGAACACGAGCGATACCGCGTCGGCGGTCACGCCGGTGCCTAGCACGGCGCCGGCGACGCTGGCTCCCACGACCCCACCCAGGTAGCGGCCGGTGTAGTAGGTCCCGGCCGCCATCCCGACGCGCTCAGGCCCGACTGCCTCCATCGCCGCAGTCTGGCGTGGCGACCCGGCGAGGCCCATCCCGGTGCCGACAAGTGACAACAGCAGAGCGAGCCCGAGCCACGTCGCCGACGTGCCGAGGATCGTGAGGATGCCCAGGCCGATCGCCGTCAGGGCTGCGCCGATGACCGCCGGCTTCCGACGGCCGACGCGATCGGATCGCCGGCCACCGAACGGCGCCGCGATCGCCCAGAACGCGGAAATGCCCAGCAGCACGAGCCCTGTCGTGGCGGCGGAACCACCTTGCAGTCGTTCGATCAGCAACGGGACGACCAGGAAACAGCCGTGCAGGATGACGGTCATACCGAACACGCCGGCCAGGGCCGCCGCGAACGTCGGCGTCGCGATCAGCTGCGGATCGACGGCAGGATGGTCCGAGCGGAGCTCGACCCCGATGAAGGCCGCGCCGAGGACCACTGCGCTGGCGATCGACGCACTACCGATGCTCCCATCGAGCGGCGAGCGGATGCCGATCAGCGCGGCGACGATGGTCCCGCCGAGGAGGACCAGACCAAGGATGTCGATCGGACGCGACGCGACGCGTTCGATGACTGCCGGTCGTGCGATACGCGCGACGGCGATGACGGCCACGATCGAGATCGGGACGGCGAGCAGGAACAACGAGCGCCAGCCGAGCGCTGCGACGAGGACACCACCGATGAGCGGGCCGACCGCCGCGCTGATCGAGGTGAGCGAATCGAAGAGACCGAACGCCGCACCACGGCGCGTGGGCGGAGCCTCCGCCCGGACGAGCGCCGTCGAACTCGTCGACACGAGGGCGCCGCTGACGGCCTGGAGGACCCGAGAGAGTGCGAGGATCGGGAAGCTTGCCGCGGTCGCGGCGAGCAGTGATGCCGCCCCGAACCCGGCGACACCGACCAGGAACGAGCCTCGATGCCCGAAGCGGTCACCGATGCTGCCGCTTGCGGGTAACGTGATGGCCACCGATGCCAGGTACAGCGTGACGAGGGACGCGACCGTCGCTGCATCCACGGAGAACTCGTCCATGACGCTCGGTAGTGCCACGGCGAGCATGGTGGAGTTGAGCGGCGACAGGATCGCCCCCAACGCGATGCCGAGCATCGGCGCGGTCAGCAGCCGCTCTTCGTCACCCGGCGCGGTCACAGGATCCGGACGCGCCCCGTCGTGCCGTCGAATTCCACCATCGCCCCGTCGGGGATCCGCACGGTCGCGTCCCCGAGTCCGACGACCGCGGGAAGCCCGAACTCGCGTGCGACGACGGCCGCGTGACAGGCGACCCCGCCCGTATTGGTCAGGACGCCCCCCGCGAACGTGAACAGCGGGATCCAGGAGGGGTTAGAAGACGGAGCGACGATGATGTCGCCGGGCCGGACCATCGCGAAATCCGCAGGCCCGAGCACGATCCGGGCGATACCCATGACGGTGCCCGGTGAAGCGCCGGTCCCGCGCAACGTCCCGTCGACGTCGGGCTCGAAACGCGCCCCGTCGAACCGGTCGGGTTCGCTCGGCGCCTCGGGCGCCCTACCGACCCGGTACGGTGCGTCGAGCCGCTTCTGACGCTCGTGCTCGGCTCGTCGTTCCACGATCGCCGCTCGTCGGTCGGCCGGACCACGGAGGAGGTCACCCACCTCCGTACGATCCAGATAGAGGACGTCGGCAGGCGCATCGATCACGTCGGCGCCCGCCAGCCTCGCCCCGATCCGCAGGGCGAACGACCGCACGAGCGCGTGGATCAGCCGGTCGATCCAGTAGTTGTGGATCTCCGTGAGGGGCCCGACCGACCGAGCGTCGGTCAGCAGGCGCTCGAAACGGATGAGGCCTTCGGGGTCGCGGGACAGGCGCTCGCGTACCGATCCTGCGAGGGTGTCCGCTTCTGCTCGAAGGGCCTGGAGTCGCGCCGCGCTCGACGGCCCTTCGCTCAACAGCCGCCGTGCGACGTCTTCGAGGACCATGGCCGGTTCGTCCGCCCAGCTCGGGAAGGCCAGGTCGTCGAAGCTGCCACCGAGATGTCCGTGCTCGTCGAGGAAGGTGTCGAGGGCCGCCAGCAGGCCGGCGGCCTCGGACAGCTCTGCCAGCTCGTCGCGGGACGGAGTGCCGCCTTGGAAGGCCGCGCGAAGTCTCGGATCTGACGCGACCATCCCAGCGAGCTCGTTGATCGCTCGGTCGACGTCCAGGAGTTCCGTCGCTCGTCCCTGGATGAGCCGCAGCGCCTCACCGGGGGGAGCATCCGGCACCACGATCTCGTAGAGATCCGCGAGGTCGTCGGCGACCTGGTACGGACCGCGGATGGCGAGGAAGTGGATCTGCCACGCGCGTTCGGCCCTCGCCCAGGCTTCAGCCCAGACGTCCGCCAGGCTGACGAGGCTGCCGCCCTCGACGTCGAGGGATCGGAACCAGTCGCGCGTCGCCCGAAGCTCGGGCAGCGCTCGGTCATTCCAGTAGTCGAGTGCGGTCGGGACTAGCGCACGCTGCATCTCGGCGATCGCGGCGATCGCGGCGGCCTCGTCGGGTACTGGTCGAGTCTCACGTGCTGCCATGTAGACGTAGCCGTTCAGGAACCGGACGTGCCACCGCCACGGGTTGCCGACCTTGTCGCGGCCATATCGCATGCCATCGATGAGGACCCGGACGTAGTCGATCGACAGCGGCGAGAGCGCGAACGGCATGTGCATGTCGTCTCGTTCCCACGTCACGTCTGCATCGTCCGGTTCGGCCCAGACGATCGGGAACTCCAAGACAGGCGCCGTCATAGTCACCTCGATCTGGATCGTCACGGCGTCCGGCCGCCCGGTCCGGGAGAGTCTAGAAGCTGCACGTCGCTGCGAGGGTCTCGCGGAGTCCCTCTTCCATCAGAAGACGGGTCGGGACCGGAGTGGTACGGATAGGCCGGTTACCCGAGACCCGCGGTTTCCTAGGCTTAGCTCCGCTTACCTCAAGGGGATGCTGATGTGCCACTCGGTTCAAGGGATCGCATGGCCATAGAGCGGACGGAGTCCGCCGCCGGAACGGTCGCATCGACGACGCGGGCGCCACGAGCGCGAAAGCGCCTCGCGCCGCGGTCGACGATCAGTGACACCGCGATCGCTCCAGCTTCGACGATGAACGGGCCTGCCCCGACCGATGAGCAGACCCTGGCCGAACCCGCACCGACGAGCGGCCCGATCCTCGGCCAGAGTCGGTTCGACGATCTCGTCAGCTCGCTCGACGCGATCGTCTGGGAAGCGGACGGCGACGACTACAAGATGACGTACGTGTCGCCCCGCTCGAAGGACGTCGCCGGCTACGCGCCGGAGGAGTGGCTCACGCAACCCGAGTTCTGGGAGAACCATCTCCACCCCGACGACCGGCAGCACGCCATCACCGAAACCGACGCTGCTATCAGCGCCCTCAAGAGCATCCGCGTCGAGTACCGGTTCCGGGTCGCGAGCGGGGAGTATCGCTGGTTCTCCGACGTGATCCGCGTCATCCGCAAGGCCGACGGATCGGGTCATCGACTCGTCGGCGTGATGATCGACATCACCGATCAGAAGCGGACCGAGGAAGCCCTCGAGTACCGCGCCGCGCATGACACGCTGACGGGGCTCCTGAACCGAGAACAACTCGACGCCGAGCTGGCACGCGTCCACCGACGGCCCGAGCCCTGGGCGCTGATGTTCCTCGACCTCAACGGGTTCAAGGACGTCAATGACGGTCTTGGCCATTCCGTCGGCGACGAGGTGCTTCGGATCATCGCGAAACGCCTGTCAGGCTCGACCCGACCCGGTGATCTGGTCGCGCGCTTCGGCGGCGACGAGTTCTGTGTCCTTGCCTGCGTGCCAGAGCAAGACACGGCGGTCACGATCGCGCACCGCCTCCGGGAGGCTGTCCATGCGCCGACCAACGTCGGGGGCCACACGCTCCGACTGTCGGTCACGGTGGGGATCGCTTATGTCGGTCCCGATGGCTCACCCGAAACGCTGCTTCGTCAGGCCGACGCGGCGATGTACAGCGCGAAGAGCCTCGGGTCGGGTGTGGCGGTCTACGAACCGTGGATGCGCAAGGCGGCGCTGCTTCGCCTCAACGACGCCGAGTAGTCGGCGCCCCCTCACGGGGCGGGTCAGCGACCGACGGCTAAGGTCACCCAGAGCGTTCCGACGGCTGCTGCGACGAGGGCGATCCCGGCGAGGGTCGCTCGCCAGCGGTGCGGGCTGAACGACACAGCACCGGCAAGCCCGAGCAGCATCAGCGCGACCAGTCCGAGCAGGCCGAGGTTCACGAGCAGAGACGAGGTGCCGCCGAGCACGACCGAGACGGCGGCGATTCCGACGGTGATGAGGGCCACAGCGACGAGGAACCGCCTTGGCGTCGGTCCGAGCGCCGGAACGACCCCTTCGGCGTTCGCGCCGGACATGGCTGCCAAGCCGATCGCGGCAGGGATACCGAGGACCGCGGCCATCGAACCGGCAACGACGGCGAACACCTTGCCGAAGAGCGTACGCAGCAGCCCTTCGACTTCGGGTCCGCCGCGGACCACGGCGAAGATGCCCAGGGCGAGCACGGCCAGCGCCGCGATCACCAACATCAGCATCGCCGTACGTGATCCGATGACGAGCGCACGGTGGTGCGCGACGACGAACGGTCGATCCGCGGGCGTCCCCTCGGCGACCTCGACCTGGGTCGACATGGGCGAACGGTAGGAGTGTCTGCTCGGCCCGGCAATGGGCCTTTCGTCAGGCGGTCACCTTCGGCGACGGCTTCTGCTGCAGGATCCGGATCGAGTTGCCGAACGGGTCGCGGAGACCCATGTCGGTCCCGTAGAAATGGTCGGTCGGCTCCTGCGTGAAGTCGGTCACGCCACGCTCCTTGAGCGTCTCGTACAGACCCCGTGCGTCGTCGGTCACGAACACGAGGCCGCTGAGCGCGCCCTTCGTGATCAGCTCGCGGAGCTGCTCGGCCGTCGCCTCGTCGTGCAGCGGGGGGCCTGGCTGCTCGAGCGAGATCTCGACACCCGGGTCACTTGGCACACGGACGGTCAGCCAACGGTACGAACCCTGCTTGACGTCGTTGCCCTTCTCGAGCCCCAGCTTGTCGACGTAGAACGCGAGCGCCTCCTCCTTGTCGAGGACGTAGATCGTCGCGACGTTGAACTTCTCGATCATCGGTGTGTTCTCCTCGAGCCCGCAGCGTGTCAGCTGACCGCCTTGCGAACCAGATCAGCGATGCGCGCCTCGTCGGCGGGAACCAGCTCCTTGATCCCGTACGACGTCGCGAACATCTCGCCGTCATCGATCATCGCGGCGTCTTCGAAACCCAACGTCGCGTATCGAGAGCCGAACTTCGACGCCGGCTTGAAGAAGACGACGACCTTGCCGTCCTTCGAATACGCCGGCATGCCGTAGTAGGTCCTGGGGATGAGGACGGGCGCCGTCTCGGTGATCAGCGAGTGGAGCCGCTCGGCGATGACACGGTCGGGACCGGGCATGTCGGCGATCTTCGCGAGGACCTCGCGCTCACCTTCGATCCGTTGGGCCTCGGGATCGCGGCGTGACTGCGCCTTCGCTTCCTTGGCGCGTTCCCGCATCGCGTCCTTCTCGTCCTCGGTGAAGGTCGATGTCTTCTTGGTCGTGGTCGCCGTCTTCTGGGCCATCGGTGGTTCTCCTTCGTGGGTTGCTGTGTCGGATGACCTCAGGCTAGGGAGCGGCCGACGGAAGCGCTTCTCCGAAACTGCTCGAATGCGTTGCCGAGGCGGTCTCCTCCACGTCACGAGCCGCGAAGCGCGGTCTCGTGAACATCATCTGCATGCAGTTAGGCGCGACGATCGGACCGTTGCCCGCCCGATACGCCGATGGGGTCTCGCCGACGATCGCGCGGAACATCCGGCTGAACGTACCGAGGCTCGTGAAGCCGACGTCGAAGCAGATGTCGGTGACGCTGCGGTCCGTTTCACGCAACAGGAACATCGAGCGCTCGACGCGCCGCCGCTGGAGGTAGCGGTGCGGTGTCTCGCCGAAGACCGATCGGAAGGACCGGATGAAGTGCGCCGGCGAGACGTGGGCGACCGCCGCGACCGTCCGCACGTCGAGTGGCTCCGAATAGGCCAGATCCATCGCGTCGCGCGCGCGCAGCAGGCGGCGGTTGAGGTCCTCGGCTTCGCGGGTCATGGTCACACGCTACGCCATCGCGACCATCCGCGACGGGACCGCGTCAGGCCAATCCGATCCCCATCACCCATCCGTCATCGCGCCGCTCGAGGACGCGCCAGCCGAGGTGTTCGTAGAACCCGATCGCGTTGGTGTTCGACGCGGCGACGACGAGATGACAGGCGGCGGCCCCTGCGTCGACGAGTTGGCTCACCTGGCGTTCGACGAGGCGTCGACCGACTCCGGTCCCCCGCGCACGCTCGACGAGGTCGATATGGAGCTGCGCGGGGTATGCCTCCAGCACCTGGTCCCCGACGATCGGCGGCGCATGGATGAGATCGATCAGTCCGGCA
>DASSZA010000265.1:0-5237 GCA_035703005.1 Candidatus Limnocylindrales bacterium
ACGAAGGCCCTCGGCGCGGCGGTGCTCGCGAAGCTGTAGCCGGCGACCGCACCGTCGATCGAGCAGACCACCCGGGTGCTGGGGCGCCCGGGTGGTCCTGTGTCCGCTGCCCCGCCGACCAGATAGTTGACACCGCAACCATCTGCGCGTACCGTGACCCGAGCAACAAGGAGTTCGAGCCACATGCCCGCCATCGTTCCCGACGACATCGCCATCCTCCCGCGGATCCCGAGCCCGGATCCGGCCATCTCAAGCGAGCGTGGCGTCCGCTCCGTGACGACCGCACCGCATGGGTTAGAAGGGGAGGGGTTCCCCGTCCGCCGCGCGTTCGCCGGCGTCGCACTCGAGGACCTCGACCCGTTCATCCACCTCGACCAGATGGGCGAGGTCGAATACGCGCCGGGCGAGGCGAAGGGAACGCCGTGGCACCCGCATCGCGGGTTCGAGACCGTGACGTACATGATCGACGGCGTGTTCGAGCACAGCGACTCGAACGGCGGCGGCGGCGTGATCACCAACGGCGATACCCAATGGATGACCGCGGGTTCGGGCATCCTCCACATCGAGAAGCCGCCCGAGGCACTCGTTCGGAGCGGTGGTCTGTTCCACGGCTTCCAGCTGTGGGTCAACCTTCCGGCCGCACAGAAGTGGTCGCCCCCGCGCTACCAGGACATCCGGGCGAGCGAGGTCTCGCTCCTGTCATCCCCGGACGGCGGCTCGCTCGTCCGGGTCATCGCCGGTGAGGTCGCCGGACACGAGGGACCGGGATCGACGTACAGCCCGATGACGCTCGTCCACGCGACGCTCAGTCCCGGGGCACGGCTCGCCATCCCGTGGCGACCGGACTACAACGCGCTCGTCTACGTGATGAACGGCGACGGCACGATCGGAGCCAACGGCAGCGGCGCGCCCGTCGGGATGGGGCAGCTCGCCGTCCTCGGAGCGGGTGACGCGATCACGGTGTCCGCCGCGAGCCACCAGGAGAGTCGCAGCCCGACCATGGATGTCCTGATCCTCGGCGGACGCCCGATCCATGAGCCGGTCGCCTGGCTTGGCCCGTTCGTGATGAACACGCGGGAAGAGGTCATGCAAGCCGTTTCCGACTACCAGGCCGGCCGACTCGGCAGCATCCCGGCCGTTCACAGCGCGCCGACGCATCTGGTCGAGACGAGGACCGCGCCGCACGACGGCTGATCGATCCTCGGGACGATCGGCTCGCCCGCGTTGGGGGCGAGCCCTCGGCTAGAGTTCGCTGGTGTCCGAACCGGTGACGGCCGAAGCGCGCCCAGCTGCTGCCTCGACCGCCGTCCCGGTCGCGGTGATCGCTGGATTGTTCATCGCATCGCTCGCGATGCGTCCGCAGATCCTCGCGATCGGACCGCTGTTGCCGTTCATCCGCGACGACCTCGGCCTGCCTGCCGGTGTCGCGGGCCTGCTGACGACGATCCCCGTCCTATGCATGGGCGTGTTCGCGCCCGTCGGGCCGCTGTTGGCGGCGCGGTTCGGGGCCGGACGCGCTTTCGCGCTGTGCCTGAGCACGATCGTGGCGTTCGGGCTTCTTCGCGCGTTCGCGCCCGGTCTGCCGCTCGTCCTCGCGGCCACCCTCGGGATCGGGATCGGCATCGGTTCGGCTGGGGCGATCCCGTCGATGATCGTCTCGCGACGACTGCCGACGCGACCCGCGATGGGGACGGGCGCGTACGCCGGCGGGATCGTGGCAGGCTCCACGCTCGCCTCGGGGCTCGCCGTACCGCTCGCCGTGGACGGGGACTGGCGGCGCGCGCTGGTCATCATCTCGCTCGCGTCGATCGGCTCGATCGTCGCGTGGATCGTGCTGGTCGGGCTCGGTGGTCGCCCGGGCGCGAGGCACGCCCGTCGGCTGCCATGGCGTGACGGGACCGCCTGGCTGCTCATCGTCGTGTTCGGACTCCAGTCGGTCCTGTTCTACGGGATCGTCTCGTGGCTGCCGAACGCCATGGTCGAGCGTGGCTGGGACCCCGCGCGGGCGGGTGCGTTGATCGCGGTCTTCAACGGGGTCGGCCTGCTCACCACGATCGGCGTCCCGCTCGTCGCGGATCGCCTCGGGCCTCGCCGGGGACAGCTGATCGCCTCGGCGGTCACCTCGGTCTTCGGGTTGGCCGGCGTCGCCTTGGCGCCGGACCTCGCGTTCCTATGGGTGACCATCCTCGGCCTGTCGCTCGGGGCGATCTTCCCGCTGGTCCTGACGCTCCCGCTCGATGTCGCCGACGACCCGGCTCGTGTCGGGTCGGTCGCCGCGCTGATGCTGCTCGGCGGATACATCCTCTCGTCGTTCGGACCCGTCGTGCTTGGCGCAGCACGGGACCTCACCGGCAACTTCGGCGCAAGCGAGTGGATCCTGGTCCTGGTCGCGATCATCCTGGTGATCGCGTGCGTGCCCTTGTCCCCGTCCCGCCTCCGGCGCGGGATCCAGCGCGACGTCGTCGCGATCGCCGGTCCGTAGCGCCCCTCGACAGCGCCCCTTGTCAGCGCGACGGCGGTAGGGGAGAATGCGCCCCGCGATGACCCGTCACCAGGCGCACCACCACTGCATGTGTCATGCCGCTGCCGAGCAGGGCAGGTGGTGTCTCTAGGCGTGCGTCTTCCCAGATAGGCGACACGCCGGCCCAGACCCCCGAACCCCTGCCGAGGTGGCAGGGGTCTTTTCATTCCTACGGCAACAGAAGCGAGGGAGACGCCAGTGACCACGACCAGATCCATCGACACAGCCGAGCTCCGGGATCGGATCGACGATCCGTCGCTGACGATCGTCGACGTGCGCCCGCTCGCCGCATACAACGGCTGGCGCCTCGGCTCCGAGAGTCGTGGCGGCCACATCCCGGGGGCGGTGGCGTTCCCCGTGGCCTGGCTCGAGACCGTCGATGAGCCCGAGATCGCCCGCCTCTTCGCGGGGAAGGCGATCACATCGGACCGAGAGATCGTCGTCTACGGCGACGGGGCCGCAGACGCGTCGCGCCTCGCCGAGCGGCTCGCCGCCTTCGGCATCGAGGGGGCTCGCGTCTACGAGGCAGGGTTCGCGGCTTGGGCCGCGGACGAGTCGCTCCCCGTCGAGCGACTGCCCAGGTACCAGAAGCTCGTGCACATCGAGTGGCTCAAGGCCGTTCTCGATGGCGAGACGCCCGAGGCCGCGCCGACGGGCGACTTCCGCCTGTTCCACGTCAACTTCGGGGTCCCCGAGGAGTACGCCGAGGCGCACATCCCGGGTGCCCTGTACCTCGACACGAACTCGCTGGAGGATCCGGCGGACTGGAACCGTCGCTCACCAGAGGAGCTCGACCGCGCGATCCGGTCGCTCGGCATCGCCAAGGACACGACCGTGGTGGTCTACGGCCGTGACACAGAAGGAGATGCCAATGAGAAGTGGCCAGGTCGACGCGCGGGACAGATCGCGGCGACGCGCGCGCTGATGATCCTTACCTACGCCGGCGTCGACGACGTCCGCCTCCTCGATGGTGGCTATGACTGGTGGGTCCGTGCCGGCAATCCGGTCGAGACCGTCCTCCGCGAACCATCGCCGGTCGCCGACTTCGGCGCGGTCATCCCGGTTCGCCCCGAGGTCATCGTCGACATCGACGAGGCGAAGGAGATCATCGCCGACACGGAGGGCGCAGCCCTCGTCAGCGTCCGGACCTGGCGCGAGCACATAGGCGCGGTCAGTGGCTACAACTACATCGGTCCCGCCGGTCGGATCAGCGGCGACGTGTGGGGCAACTGCGGTAGCGATGCCTACCACATGCAGCACTACCGGAATGTCGACAACACGATGCGCGCATATCCGGAGATCACGGCGAACTGGACCGAGGCGGGCATCGTCCCGGAGAAGTGGGTCGCGTTCTATTGCGGGACCGGCTGGCGAGCCAGCGAGACGTGGTTCTACGCGTTCCTCCAGGACTGGCCGCGGATCGCGGTGTACGACGGCGGCTGGTTCGAATGGAGCCAGGACCCGGAGAAGAACCCGATCGAGATCGGCGTCCCCGACGCCGTGACGCCACGGGACGTGTACGTGGCATAGCCGACCGGTCGGCGCGCCGCCCTTCTGTGCGTGCGCGCCGACCGCACACTGCTTCCGTCGCGTGCGGCAACATGCCGTCCATGGACCGTCACACGCGCCCCGCCAACGACGACGACAGCGCTCCCGACCGCGCTCCGCTGCGACTCGGGATCATCGGTTGCGGCGACGTCGCACACCGCCACTACCTGCCCGTGCTCAAGGCGGATTCCGCCCGACTTCGCATCGTCTCCGTCATGGACACGCGTCTCGAGGCCGCCCAGGCGTTCGCTCAGGAGATCGCGGCCTGGTCGCCGGACGCTCAGGCGTTCGACACGCTCGACGCGATGCTCGATGCGGGCGGGCTCGACGGCGTGATCGATCTCGCACCGGCGCCTTTCCACGGTGCGGTCAACGACACGATCCTCGCGGCCGCGATCCCGCTCTACACCGAGAAGCCACTCGCGTCGACGATCGCCGAGGCCGACCGGCTGATCGAGACGGCACAGAAGGCAGGCGTCACGTTCCTATCGGCTCCCGGTGAGGCCGCCACCCATCGGATGCAGTGGCTCGCCGAGCTGGTCAAGTCCGGCCGCTATGGCCGGCCGACCCTCGTGCTGGCCCAGCACGCCGGGCCGGGTCCCGCGGGCTGGCGGGAATACACCGGCGATCCTCGACCGTTCTACGCCCCGGGCGTCGGCCCGGTCATCGACCACGGCGTGTACCGCCTCCACCAGATGACGATGCTGCTCGGGCCGGTGGCTCGAGTCCAGGCGATGGGCACGATCAGCGTGCCGAACCGCGTGGCGCGCGGGGGACCGTTGACCGGTCAGCCGATCAGGGTCACGACGCCCGACCACGTGCTGATCAACCTCGAGTTCGCGAACGGGGCGCTCGGGCAACTGCTCACGAGCTTCGCGACGGCCGCGTCGCGGACGCCCTGGCTCGAGGTCCACCTCGAGCGCGCGTCAGTCAGCTTCGGCGGCCATTCGTGGGAGATGGAGTCGCCCGTCAGCCTGTACGTCGACGACGGCACGCCCGAAGCCGACGAAGGTTGGCAGCATGGCATCGAGATCCCGGTCGACGAGCTTCCGGTCGTCGAGGCGGGTGCGCGTCATTTCGTCGACGTGCTGCTCGGTGAAGCGGCGCCTGTCCTGACCCCCGAGCACGCGCGGCACGTGCTCGACATCATCGTGAAGGCGTATGCATC
>DASSZA010000013.1:0-2159 GCA_035703005.1 Candidatus Limnocylindrales bacterium
GTGCCGTCCGCGGCGACAGGGTGAGGTGCACATGAACGGTAACGCCGATTCAGTGATCGCCGCCCCGACTGGGGGCCCCGACACACGGAGGGAATGTCACTCATGACGTTGTCACGATCCAATCCGCGAGCGCGGTCGCGCTGGCTGCTCCTCGCGACCGCCGTCGGTACGCTGATGCTGTTCATCGTCGCGACAGCGCTGGCCGTCCACGACGCGAACAACATCCAGCTCGACGGGAACGCGAAGACCGATGCGGTCTCCCCGGTCGGGAACGGAGTCGAGGACTGGGACCTCATCTGTAAGGCCCACCAGACGCCGACCGGCGAGTGCGAGAAGAACCCGGCCGTGGCCTTCCCGGCGGGGACCACGACTGCCGACGCCAGCCAGTTCATCGCCGATGCCTTCGGCGCCGCCACCGACGATGTCTACACGACGGGCGGATCGAAGGACGATCTCGACGTCAGCAGCTGGAAGTTCAAGAACGCGGTCTCGTCGCCGGACAAGGCCGACATCGAGCACGGCATGGCCGCCCTCTATGACAAGGACGACAAGATCGTCTACTTCGCCGCCGACCGCGCGACGAACAACGGCGACGTGAACATTGCCGTATGGTTCTTCCAGAACCCGGTGAGCGAGGGCGGCGACGGCGGCGCCACCCCGGGCACACCGCCCGACCCGACGCTCTGCAGCAACTCGAATGGATGCGGGTTCCTCGGAACGCACAAGGCCCACAGTGCCGGTCCGGATGGCTACATCTGCTACCCGGGGATGGCCGGCTACAACGCCATCGAAGTCACCCCGAAGCCCGACGCGGTCTGCACGCAATTCGGCGGCCCCGGTGCCGATGACGGCCGCGGCGACATCCTCGTCGTGAGCGCGTTCACCGGCGGCGGCGCCCAGCCGAACATCCAGGCCTACGAATGGGTCGGGGCGGCCACCGCGCCGAACCTCCCCGCCCAGAACGGCCTGCCGAAGAAGGACCTCAAGGTCACCTCGAACCGCAGCGTCGTCGCGCTCCCGACGGGCCAGAACCTGAGCGCCGGTTGCGCGACGTCGCCCCTCACGAACGACCCGGCGTGCGCCATCGTCAACGCCGGTGAGCTCACGAACCACCCCTGGACCTTCCTCGACAAGGGGACGAGCAGCGCCAATCCGCAGCAGGGCGAGTTCTTCGAGGGCGGGCTGAACCTGTCCGACCTCGGCTTTGGCGACACCTGCTTCGCCTCATTCCTCGTGAACACTCGGTCGTCGCAGTCCGTCGACTCGGTGCTCCACGACTTCACGCTCGGGCAGCTCGGCAGCTGCACGACGACCCTGACGACGGCGGCCGGCCTGAATGGCGTGTCCTCGTCGATCGACAACGGCAGCACCGCCGCAAACGGCACCGCGTCGTCAGGCACCGACACCGCGACCTTGACGATCGACGGCGTTGACGCCTGGGGCGGCACGCTGAAGTGGCAGATCTGCGGACCGATCGCGAGCGGGGTCTGCACGAGTGCCGGCGTCGATGTGACGACCCGGACGGTGAGCAATCTCTCGCCCGCAACCGACTTCGTATCTGGATCGGTCACGCTGACCTCAGCCGGCCGGTACTGCTGGTTCGCATCGTTCACGCCCGACGCGGCGACCGCGGCGAAGGGCGTTCTGGGCGACACGGACGACGGGTCCGGCACGACGCCGAATCCCGAGTGCTTCGTGATCTCGCCGGTGACTCCAACGCTTTCGACCCAGGCAGGAACATCGCCCGTCGACTTCGGGCAGCCGGTCACCGATACGGCCACACTCTCGAACGCCGCGAAGGAGCCTGGCAACGACGGCGCTTCGAACGGCGGCAACGCCACGTACCCGACGATCAAGGCGACCAATGGCGCCTTCGTCGGCACCATCGGCTTCACGCTGAAGGGCCCTGACGATCCAGGGCCGCCGCGGGTGTGCTCGACGACCAACGCGGTCGCACTCGCGGGCACGACGCCGACGACCTTCCCGATCAACCAAACGGTGACCGGCAACGGACAGTACGGTCCGGTATCGTTCACACCGAATGCCCCGGGCCTGTATCACTGGGTCGCCGTGTATAGCCACACGTCGGCAACCGTGAACAACGCCAACATGCCGGTGACGCACAACGCAACGTGCGCCAACGGGAATGAGGACGTCAC
>DASSZA010000025.1:0-15177 GCA_035703005.1 Candidatus Limnocylindrales bacterium
CTCACGGTCATCCAGCCCGTCTGGTGGTCCGAGACCGAGATCGGTGAACGCGCCGAGGGCGCATCCCCGTCGGCGCAGACCGTGCCCGTGCCGGTCGGCTGTTCGTAAGGCTCCTCGGGGAGACAACGAACGACGCCGGCGCCCCCATGCGCCGGCGTCGTATGGAATTGAGGGAGCAGACGATCAGGCGTTCGCGCGGCTGAATGTCCGAGCGGCGATCCACACGGCGATCACGGCGAGGACCGAGGTGATCGCGACGCCGACCGCGATCTCGGGGTTACCCCAGTCGCTGTTGAACAGGGCCCGGGCCGCATCCGTCGCGTGGGTCAGCGGGTTGAGGTTGCTGAGGAACCGCAGCCAGTCCGGCGCGAGGGCCATCGGCAGCAGGATCCCGGACAGGAGCAACAGCGGCATCACGAGGCTCTGGACGAGCGGCGCGAAGGCGTCCTCGCTCTTGAGGATCAGCGCCCCGGCGTACGACAGCGGAGCGACGACCAGCCCGAGCAGCGCCAGCAGCCCGAACGTCACGGCGACGCCGGCGACGTCGATATGGAGACCGAACGGGATCGCCAGCACGATCATGAGCAGCGCCTGGAACAGCAGGATCACGACGTCGCGGAGCGAGCGGCCCAGGAGCATCGCCGCCCGGCTCATCGGCGTGACACGCATCCGCTCGACGACGCCGTAGCGAAGTTCGGCGATCAGGCCGAAGCCGCCGAATGCCGTCCCGAACAGGGCGACCTGGATCAGGAGCCCGGGCACGAACCAGTTGTAGGCGCTGACGCCGGCCCCGGCCTGCTTGATCGCGCCATCGAGGAGCGGCCCGAAGAGGACCAGGTAGATGACGGGATACATGATCCCGATCACGATCCATGTCGGCTGGCGGATCGTGAGCATCAGCGACCGGCGGAAGATCAGCCAGGTATCGCGAACGGTGCGCATGCGTGGGGTCCTTTCGGTGGTGACGGTCGACGTGGACGTTCCCGAGGCGGCGGGCACTGCGGTCATGCCGCCTCCTCGCGCAGCGAGCGCCCGGTCTGGCGGAGGAAGACGTCGTCGAGGCTTGGCTTGTTGAGCGAGATCGATGTCGGTTCGTAGCCGGCCGCGTCCAGGCTGCGAAGCAGGTGCGGGACGGCCGTCTCACCTCGGTCGACGTAGAGCCGGATCAGGCCGCTCTCCGTGTCATGGGACGCCTCGCGGACGAAGGGCATCGCTTCGACCAGGGTCAGGACGTTCGCGCCGCCACCGTCAACGCCGATCGTGACGACGTCGCCGGCGACCTTCTGCTTGAGCTGACTGGACGTCCCCTCGGCCACGATCCTGCCGTGATCGATGATCGCGAGGCGGTCCGCCAAAGCGTCGGCCTCCTCGAGGTAGTGGGTCGTCAGGAAGACCGTCGTCCCCTGCTCACGGAGCGCCTTGATCTCGTCCCACATGCGCGCTCGCGCCTGGGGGTCGAGGCCCGTCGTCGGCTCGTCGAGGAACAGGACCTGGGGGCGGTGGACGATGCCGAGACCCACATCGAGGCGACGCTTCATCCCGCCGGAGTAGGTTCCGGTCGGTCGATCGGCCGCCGACACGAGGTCGAGCTTGTCGAGGACCTCGACGGCACGGGCCTTCGCATCGGCGGCGTTCATGCCGTACAGCCGTCCCTGGAGGACGAGCTCCCCACGGCCGGTCTCCGCCGGATCCGTCGAGCCGCCCTGTGGCACGTAACCGATCCGCTGGCGCACGAGCGCCGGCTCGCGCCGCAGGTCGGCGCCGGCGACCGTCGCGTCGCCTGACGTCGGCGTGATGAGCGTGGCGAGCATGCGGAGTGTTGTCGTCTTGCCGGCGCCATTCGGGCCGAGGAAGCCGAAGATCTCGCCGGCGCTGACATGGAGATCGACGCCCGCGACAGCCTCGACCGGACCGGTCCGCGTCTTGAAGGTCCGCTTGAGATCGGCCGTGTCGATCATCGTCGAGCGGATCGGGGTGGGGTTCGTCATGTTGACGCTCCTTGTCCTGGTGCCCGATGCTGGCGCCGACGAGTACTTGCACGGTTCAGCATCATGGGTCAATATCTGAACGGTGCAGATATTTGCCGAGTCAGGAGTCTTTGTCAACCATGGATCGCAAGAACGTCGATTCCGTCCTCAGGTCGCTGAGGCGGGTGAACATCCAAGGGTCGTTCCTCGGCCAGACCGTCGCGGTCCGCTTCGGCCTGTCCGAGTCCGACATCGAGACGCTCGAGGAGCTGATCGACATGGGCGCTGCGACGGCCGGCAAGCTGTCCGAGGTCACGGGCCTCACGTCGGGCGCCGTCACGCGTGTCATCGACCGTCTGGAGCAGGCTGGCTACGTGCGCCGTGTCCCCGACCCGACCGATCGCCGGCGCGTGATCGTCGAAGTCGTCCCCGACAAGGTGGCGAACATCCAGGTCACGCTCGACCAGGTGTCGGACGCGAGCGCCAAGGAGATACGCGACTACAGTGACGAGCAACTCGAGCTGATCGCCGACTTCCTCTCCCGGATGGAGTCGGTCGCACGCGAGGAGGCGACGGCGCTGCGGGGTAGCCGGGAAGCCGCGGCGAGCGCCGGCGCGTCCGAATATGCCGCTCCGATCGGTGGGCTGTCTCAGGCGCGTCTGCTGTTCCGCTCGGGCGCGAACGAGCTGACGCTGCGTGCCGAGAGCGGCCTCGAGGACCTGTACCGAGGACGGTTCGAAGGTCCGGTGCCGGTCGTGCGGGTGCGCGACGGGACCGTGATCATCGGCTACAAGGGCTTCGGCAAGCCATGGGACTGGCGGAAGCGCAGCGCCGACCTGGCGCTGACGACCGCGCTCCCGTGGACGGTCGATATCGTCGGCGGCGCGCACAGACTCACCGCCGACCTCCGCGGCATCGACCTGCGTGGTTTCGATGTCGCGGGCGGCGCCGATTCGCTTCGAGTGGCTGTGGGACAGCCTCGCGGCGAGCTGCCGATCCGTGTGGTGGGCGGCGGCAACAAGGTGCGCATCGAGCGACCCGCGGGCGTCCCAGCACGGGTCACGGTCGACGGCGGTGCTGCCGGCATCGAGCTCGACCGCCAGCGCCTCGGCAGCACGGCCGGCCATATCGTCCTGGAGTCGAACATGACGAAGGACGCCACGGACCTGGTCGCCGTCGAGGTCACGGGTGGCGTCGCCAAGCTGCAGGTCGTCGAGGCGGAGGGCTAGCTCCGCCGCGCTCGGGGGCGCCGCTCGGGTTTCAGCCCTCGAACGACGTCTTTCGTGCCAGGTGATCGAGGAATTCCGACCGGGTGCGATCGCGTGTACGGAACAGCCCGAGCACCGAGGACGTGGTCATGATGGTGCCCGGCTTGCGGACGCCGCGCATCACGGCGCAGAGGTGGGTCGCTTCGAGGACGACGCCGACACCCTGCGGCTCCAGCCGTTCCTGGAGGAACTCAGCGATCTGCTGGGTGAGGCGCTCCTGGACCTGGAGTCGGCGGGAGTACATCTCGACGATGCGCGGGATCTTCGATAGTCCGATCACGCGCCCGCGCGGGATGTAGGCGACCGATGCGGTCCCGAAGAACGGCAGCAGGTGGTGCTCGCACAGCGAGTAGAACGGGATGTCCCTGACGATCACCATCTCGCTGTAGTCGACGTCGAACACCGCGTTGTTGATGAGCCGCTCGGGGTCGACGTGGTAGCCCGCGGTCAGCTCGGTGTACATCCGATGGACCCGTTCGGGTGTCCCGACGAGACCCTGTCGATCGGGATCCTCGCCGATCTCTTCGAGGATGCGCCGGACCGCGGCCTCGACCCGGCCGTTGTCGCCGTGGGCCTCGCCGTCGTGTTCGCGCCCGCGCGAGCCGGTGATGTCATCGATCGCGACGCTCCTCTCGCCGATCTCGGACTCGATCTCGTCGACGAGGCGGCGGACGTTCGGAGGAAGGTCGGTCGGGCTAGACATGGTCGAGGGATGGTACGCCGCCGAGCGGGCGCCGGGTTCCGCCGTCAGTCGCCGACGCAGATCGAGGGCAGGACCGGCAGATCGATCAGGCACTCCTCGGGCGTTGCCGTCCCGCCCGGTGTCGAAGCAGGCGTAGGTTCTGGTGTGGGTGGCGCAGTCGGTTCGGGTGTCGGCGCTGGGGTCGGTGGCGGTGTCGGCGCGGTCGTCGGTCGCGGTGTCGGGCGGGGCGTCGGGGCGACCGTCGGCCGCGGCGTCGGAGCGCGCGTCGGCGTCACCGTGCTCGTCGCGCTGGGGGGCGTGGCTGTGGCGCCCGGCGTGGTCGTGGCGCCGCCTGGCGCCGACCCGCCTGGCGGGTTCGCGCCTGGAGCCGTACCACCTGATGTCGAGCCGCCCGTCGAGGCACCCGCTGGCGTGCCGCCTCCCTGCGGAGCGGCAGCGGGCACGGTCACCCCAGAGGTGGTCGCGCCGGGTGACGTCAGCGGCGACGTGGCCGTGACACCACCGACCGAGCCGGCCGGGACGGCCACGGCGGACGGAGACGCCGGCACGGCGCCTGGGCCCGACGCCGTCGGGGCAGAGGTCGACAGGACGATCGCGAGCACGATGGCGATCACGAGCCCGAAGACGAGACCCACCGCGGTCTGGCGATAGATCGGGTCGTAGCGATCCAGACCCCGGAAGCGCGTCGTTACGCGGTCGGGGCTCGGAAGGCGATCGATGAAGTGATCGACGGCGGCCCTCGGATCGAAACGGCCGGGGCCGCGGACATGCGTAGAGTTGATAGGTCTCCTCCTGACGGGCCGGCTTGGGCCCGTGACCACCCCAGGAGGATAGGTACGGCGACCGGAAAACCAGGTCGCACTCCCCCGTGGCGGGATCACAACGACATTTCGCTGTCTCCCTGCGCCGTTCCGACCACGCGTCCCCGTCGAGCGAGGTAGTCGTGCCAGAACAGGCGCGCCGCGACGGATCGCCACGGCCGCCAGGCCTCACCGATCTGCATCAGGGTCTCGGGATCGGGCCGACCCGGCAGGCCCTTCGCCTGTCCGACGGCCGTCGCGAGAGCGATGTCGCCGGTCGGCCAGACGTCCGGGCGGCCGAGCACCATCAACAGGTAGATCGTGGAGGTCCACCTGCCGATCCCGGGGACCGCCTCGAGCGCGGCCTGTACGTCGTGATCGTCAAGCCGTTCCAGCCCTTCGAGGTCCAGCGCACCATCGAGGATGCTGGCCGCGAGGGCTCGGCCGTAGCGGGCCTTCTGTCGGCTGAACCCGATCGCGAGGAGCTCCGCATCGCTGAGGCGGAGGAACGCGGCGGGCGTCAGGGGATCGGTCGCGGCACGGAGACGGTCATAGGCGGCTTTCGCGGATGCCAATGAGACCTGCTGCTCGAGGATGATGTGGACGAGCGTGCCGAAGCCGGACGGTCGGTCCCACAGCGGGGGCGAGCCGTACCGCGCGACGATCGCCCCGAGATCGGCGTCACGCTCGGCGAGCTCGGCGACCGCGCGCTCGAGACCGGCCTGGTCGAGTCGAACGATCAGACGACCGTCCCCTGCTCGGTGAAACCGGCGGCGGGAAGCGGATCGAGGGCTCTGCCCTCCGCGCCGCGCAGCCACGCTCGTGCGTTCTCGCCGAGCGAGGGGCGGTGATAGCCGCCCTCCTGCAGGATGACGAGCCGGCGACCCAGCGCCGCGACCCGGCGTCCCACCTCGTGGTAGACGGGCGTCGTCAAGGCGAAGTCACCGATCGGGTCCAGGCCGTAGGTATCGAAGCCGAGCGAGACCACGACGATCGAGCCCGGAACGTCGCCGATCGCCTCGACCGCACGATCCGTCGCCTCGAGGTAGTCCGCGTCGGTCGCGCCGGCACGCAGCGGGATGTTCAGGTTCTCGCCGACCCCCTCCCCTTCCCCGGTCTCGTCGGCGTATCCCAGGAAGTACGGATAGGCGCGGGCAGGATCCGCGTGGATCGAGACGTAGCGGACGTCGCCGCGCCGCCAGAACATCTGTTGCGTGCCGTTGCCGTGGTGGTAGTCGAGGTCGAGGATCGCAACCCGCTCGCCGGTCGCCGTGGCGATCGCGTGAGCGACGATCGCGGCGTTGTTGAAGAAGCAGTAGCCGCCGTACATCGATCGTGCCGCGTGATGGCCCGGCGGACGGCACAGCCCGTACGCCATCCGGGCGCCACCGAGCACGAGGTCCATCGTGGTGAGCGCGACATCGACGGCGCCACGGGCCGCGTCGTACGTCCCGGCGACGAGCGGCGCCGCGGAGTCGAGGCCCCAGAAACCGGCACGACCGCCGACGTGCGACGGTTCGCGAAGGAGCCGGGCGACGGCGTCCGGCGACATGCCTTCGAACATCGCGATGTTCGGGTACGTGTCCGCGGACAGGAACGCGCGCGGGATCGCCTGTGCCCGGACATCGGACCACGCCGACTCCAGGAACCGGACGAGTCGCATGTCGTGAACGGCGGTGATCGGTGCCTCGCCGTGATCCGTCGGGTCCACGAACATGAAGCCGCCGTCCGCCTTGAGAGCGGTCCGGATCTTCTCGGCGCGCTCCGCCACCTCGTTGGCGGGGATCGCCACGCCCATGAACGTCTCGGTGTCGATGTCGTGGGCGAGGTGGCGCGGGGTGTAGACGACCTGCATCAGCCTCCTCCGGAACGCGGCGCGTCGGCAGCCAGGATCGCAGCCGCGACCTCGTTCGGACGGTAGCGCATCAGGTTGTGCCCGTCGTGCCCGAATGAGATCGTCCGGATCGGCTCACGGCCGATCGCCTCCCGAGCCGCAGACGCGGCCGCAAGGGCGCGCGAGCGCGAACGCGTCTCATCGTCCGCGGCCAAGAGGGCGGTGACGGGCGCGTCGATGAACGGCAGGACGTCGAGCGGTTCGTACTCGAACATGGCGCGTACCGTCGCCTCGGTCGCGTGCGGCCGGGCGGACGGCACGACGCGGCCGGCGTGCGTCTCCACGACCGACGCCCGCGCAGCTTGCTCCTGATCGTCGTCCCACGTACCCGGATCGAACTCACGCCGGTCGGTCAGGAATGCCGTCATCGAGCGCATGACCTCGGGCGGCTCCTCCAGCCCGCGCAGGAATTCCTCGACATCGAGTCCCGTCGCGTCTTCGAGCGACTCCCAGCCGCCGTCGACGAGCACGAGCCCCGCACACCGTTCGCCGAGATCGAGCGCCCCTTCCGCTGCAGCGATGGCTCCGAACCCGTGACCCGCGACGACCACGCGGCCCTGCGCGCTGAGCAGACCAGACCCTTCGGCGACCGCGACCGCGTCATCCGCGTGCAGTGGCAGGTCGTAGGCGCCGTCCTCGGTGGGCGCGTCCGAGAGACCGTGGCCGCGCAGATCCATCGCGACGAACCGTCGTGCGCCGCGTTCGCCACCGAGTCGTCGCGCGACCGGCGTCCACGCCCACGCCGTATGACCGATCCCATGGATGGCCAGGACACCTGGGCCAACGGGTGCTGCCGGCCCTCCCCAGTCGAGGAAATGGATGCGGACACCGTCCGCATCGACGATGAAGCCGGCCGGCTCGAGCGTCGTGTCCGGTGCGGGCACGACGGGCGGCGACGGGTCCATCGCGCCCTAGGATACGGGCGCTATGGTCAAGCGCCGTCGCGGATCCCGAACCGCCGCCCGGCGTCCGCCGCGCTCGAGCGCCCGGCATCGGCGGTTCGAGGACCTCGTCGCCGAGGCACTGGCCGGGATCCCGATGCCGTTCGCGGCGGCACTCGACGAGGTGGCGATCGTCATCGACGATGAGCCGTCACTCGACCAGCTCCGTGAGAACGAGGTCGGGGACGACGAGACGCTCTACGGCCTTTACGAGGGCGTCGCGCGGACGGAGTACGGCGCCGACTGGATCGTCGCCCCGAACCGGATCACCCTGTTCCGCCTGCCGCTCGAGGCCGACTTTCCGGACCCGGATGAGCTTGCCGATGAGGTCCGGATCACCGTGATCCACGAGCTCGCGCATCACCTCGGTATCGACGACACGCGGCTGCACGACCTCGGGGTCGACTGAGGCCTCTCGACCAAGGCGTCTCGACTAGGGCGTCTCTTCTCCCGGCAGCGTCCCGGCGGCCGCGAGCAGCTCCCCGAGACGGCTCACCTCGACGTTCCCGCCCGAGACGACGACCACGACGCGCTCCTCGTCCCGGATCGGGACGCTCCCCGAGAGCACCGCGGCGAGTGCCGCGGCACCCGCGGGCTCGACGACCTGCTTGAGCCGCTCGATCGCGAACCGCATACCCGCCAGGATCGTCGCGTCGTCGAGCAGCACGATGCCGTCGAGCAGCCGTTTGGTGATCGCGAGCGTCCATCGGCCTGCGAACGGAGCCCCCAGGCCGTCGGCGACCGACTGCGGCTGGATCGTGACGATGACGTCGCGCGCATGGGCGAGGCTCATCGCGTTCGAGCGTTCCGGCTCCACGCCGATGATCCGTGCCTCGGGACGGCGCGCCTTCACGGCCGAGGCGACGCCGCTGATCAGCCCGCCACCCCCGACGCCGACGACGACGACATCGACGTCGGGCACGTCGTCGACGATCTCGAGCCCGATCCCGCCGTGACCGGCGATGACGGCCGGATCGTCGAACGGATGCACGAACGTGAGGCCCTCGGCGTCGCGGATCCGCTCCATCTCGGCGAACGTCTCGCCGACGTGCTCGCCGTGCAGGATGACGCGCGCCCCATAGCCGAGGCACGCATCGACCTTGGAGCGGACCGCGCCCTCCGGCATCACTACCGTCACCGGGACACCGGCAGCGGCGCCCGCCCAGGCATACGCCTGCCCGGCGTTCCCTGCGGATAGCGTGATCGCACCACGCATCCGAGCGTCCTCGGGGAGCGTCGCGATCCGGTTCGTCATCCCGCGCGCCTTGAACGAACCGGTCTTCTGGAGGTGCTCTGCCTTCAAGAAGAGCAGGCCGTCGGCGAGCTCGACGCCCGTCGCGCGTTCCATCCAGATGGCAGCGGTCCGCGAGCTCATGATGGGGGTCCGATGCACGTACCCATCGAGCCGGCCGGCGGCATCCTCGATGGCGGACAGCGGGACCTCGAGCGCGGCGTCGGCCGGGGGGCTTTCCTGCACGGACATCGTGGCGAGTATGGCATGAGGGCCGTCAGCCGCTACGCTCGGGAGCATGGCTCGCTACCGACCCGGGACACCGGACGACACCCGCACCTGCTTCGAGATCTTCGAGACTGCGGTCGACGACCTCGGACGCAGGACGGGCGGCAATGCGAACGCGACGGCCGGCGATCCCGCGGCATTCGACATCCGCCGTCCGCTGTTCGATCACCTCGCCGCGACCGGGGAACTGTGGTGGATCGCCGAGGATGACGCGACCGGGCGAGCGGTCGGCTACGCGCGCTCGATCCTGCGTGACGGGGTCCGTGAGTTGACCGAGTTCTTCGTCCTCCCCGACGCGCAGTCAGGGGGCGTCGGTCGTGGGCTACTGGAGCGCGCCTTTCCCGCCGATGGTGCCCGCCACCGGGCCATCGTCGCGACGATCGACACGCGCGCCATCGCGCGCTACCTCAAGACGGGCCTCGATGCCCGCCTGCCGATGATCGGCTGGGAGGGCGTACCGCGCGACGAGCCGCTGGCGACCGACCTTGAGCGCGAGCGGATCGACCCGAACGATCCACCCGTCGACGAACTCGGCGGCATCGACGCGGCGATCCTCGACTTCCGGCGCGACGTCGACCATCGCTGGTTGGCCGATCAGCGCGAGGGCTGGCTGTATCGCCGCGACGGGAAGGCCATCGGTTATGGCTACCACCCGTCCAGGGCTGGCTGGGGCGGCCCGTACGCGGCGCTGTCGCCCGCCGACCTACCGGCCCTCATGGCCGACGGCGAGG
This sequence comes from Candidatus Limnocylindrales bacterium, assembly GCA_035703005.1. GTDB lineage: Bacteria > Chloroflexota > Limnocylindria > Limnocylindrales > CSP1-4 > SPCO01. The sequence goes on from DASSZA010000025.1 coordinate 9,824, forward strand.
CGGCGGCGGCCCGCGCGGGCCACGCCTTCGTCACGTTCGACACGCCGATGACCGCGCGACCGGCGATCGATCACCTGCTGGCGCGTGGTTTCCACGTCGATCCGTTCGTGATGCTCGTGTTCACGGACGGCCCGATCGACCACCTCGATGGGTATGTGCTGACGTCGCCGCCGTTCTTCGCCTGACGGCGCACAGCGGCGGCGATTCCCACCGTCGGCGCGCCCCTTCCTCATCCCGTGTACTTGCGTGTTTGCGCAAACACTGATAGAGTGGAGGCCGTGTTGGACACCCTGCCGGTCTCGGCCGAGTTCGATCGCGAGCGTTACGCCGCGGTCGGCCGAGCCCTCGCCGACCCCAAACGCCTGTGTGTCCTCGAGTCGCTCGCTATCGGCGAGCTCTCGGTGAGCGACCTCAGCAACCGGGTCGGGTGCCAGGTGCCCAACATGAGCCAGCACCTCGCTGTGCTCCGCCGTGCCGGCCTCGTGACGAGCCGGCGCGACGGCAACACCATCCTGTATCGCCTCACGGACGATCGTGTCCTCGAGGCTTATCGACTCATCCAAGACATCGCCCGCTAGGCTCCACCGACGCGGGACTCGCCCCCCAGCGAGAGGAGAAAAGGACACATGGCGGAGATCAAGCACGCGACCGATACGAACTTCGAGGAGCTTGTGCTCAAGGCGGAGCGACCGGTCGTCGTCGACTTCTGGGCCGCGTGGTGCGGGCCCTGCAAGATGGTCGCCCCCGAGATGGAGAAGCTCGCCGAGAAGTACGACGGCGCCGTCGACGTGGTCAAGGTCGATGTCGACGCCAACCCGCGGCTCTCGCAGGCGTTCAACATCATGAGCATCCCGACGATCGCGTTCTTCAAGCCGGGCGCTCAGCCGCAGGGCGTGGTCGGGTTCCGACCGCTCGAGCAGCTCGAGCAGCAGTTCGGCCTCACGGAGTTCGCGGTGGCCGCGACCACCGAGTAACCCATCGCCCCGTCCCAAGGAGCCCAACGGCCCCGGTCTTCGGACCGGGGCCGCCTTGTATCCGTCGGTCGGCGGCGACGCCGGCCGGGCGGGGGGCGTAGCGCTGATGCATATCCCCGGCCGCGGGACAGACCCTTCCTCGGTGATGCACTTTGGCGGCATAACGCAAGCCGATCCGACCGGCGCCGCCGGTCATCCTTCGCCGTTCATGCAGGCGAGATGCATCACGCGGTCAACCCTTGCTCCGCGCCCGGGACCACCGGGGCCCGCCCGGCGAGGGGGTGGGATCCCTCAGAGACCGGGACCCGTCAACCTGCGGTGGCCGGACAGGAACCACGCTCTAGCGCGGTCGTAGACGTGGCGGTCGATGACCTTCGGCGTCATGTCGACCCAGCCATCGCCGCGCCGCGACCGCTTGACGTCGGGCGTCCGTGCGGCGGCATTCGCCACGATCGGATCGAGCAGGAACGACGCGCTCGCGCCGTCCGCGGAGAGCAGCGCGAACACCGTGCCCCCATAGGACCAGGCCGTCGCGCCGTCTTCGTCCGTGCCGACTTCGACACCAGGCGTCTCCGTCGCTGAGGCTTCGAGGATCTCCCGAAGCGTCACCGTCCAGCAGCGGCGAGGATCGCCGCGAGGTCGTCGGTGTGGTCCGCGTAGTGGGCGATCGTCTCGTCGTGGAACGACCTGAGATGCGTAGGGTGCTTCACCCAGCGGGTCTCGGGAACCACGGTCAGGTATCCGCGGAGCTCCCCCGGCTGCGTCCGGAAGCGCTCGCGAAGCTCGCTCATCGGGACCGCCGCCCACGTCCGCACGATCTCGTCGTTCACGACCTCGCCACCGCGGGTGTCCCAATCGGCATCCACGCGCGCGATCGTGGCACTCGTCTCACCGACGGCGAGCTCCTTCGCGGCATCTAGCGACACGCCCTGCCAGGCGAGCATGTGCGCCATCAGGTCGCGTCCCGACCATCCGTGCGCCGCATCGATCGGCACTTCCAACTGCTCGTCGGTCAGATCGGCGAGGGCCTCATACGGGGCCCACGCATCACGTTCCTCCTCCAGGAACTCCATCGCATCCAGGTACATGGCGCGATGGTAGTCGGAGCGGCTACCTGCCGATGCTAGAGTCGGCCGCATGCAGCGGCGCGGGGACGACCAGCCGACCGTCTTCACGGACGCTGCGGCCGCCGCACAGACGCAGACCCCGACGCAGACGCCGTCGGCCAAGCTCGAGGCGTCAGCGGCTCCCCTGCCGCGCGGCATCGCTCGACGCACCGGTGTCGTATTCGTCCATGGCATCGGCACCCAGGGACCGGGCGAAACCTTCCTCGACTGGTCGGGCGCGATCGTCGAGCTCCTGACCGACTGGCGAGCGGCGGAGGCAGCGGTCGATGCGCCGCCGGGCGTCGAACGGATCGACGATCCGGTGTGGCGTGCGGAGTTCACGTTCAACGCGGCCTCACCGCCGTATCTGGAGCTCGGGATCCCTGAGCACGCCGGCGTCCCCGCGACGACCTGGGTGTTGACCGAGGCGTGGTGGGCCTCCGATCTGCGGCCGCCCGACCTCGGGACGACCATCGACTACCTTCGCCGCCGGATCGCCACCGTCGTTTCCGGGATCTCGGCCGGGTATCGCGACCGATCGCCGCGCCTCGAAGAGCTCGCCCAGGCCACCGAGGTGATCGGCGAACCGCCACCGCTCGACTGGCGTCTCGCCGAGGACCTCGATCGGGTGCAGTCGAGCACGTTCGGCGCGCGACCGGTCGGCTGGCTCGTCGCCGGCGGCGGCGTGGTCGCGCTGGCGGGCTACGACCTGCTGCGGCGTGTTCCGATCCCGGTCGTCCGCGACTTCGCGATCCGCAGGATGATCGACAGCTTCCTCGTGGACTGGTTCGGAGATCTGCCGGTCCTCCTCGACGAGCCCGTCCAGTCGGCCAACGTCCGCGCCCGTCTCGCACGGTCGATCCAGCGACTCGTCGACGACGGGTGCGACGCGATCGTCGTGGTGGCGCATTCGGGTGGTGCGCTCGTCAGCTTCGAAACGCTGCTCGACCCGGCCTACATCCACCTGCCCGTCGACAAGCTCGTGACACTCGGACAGGGACTGGGGCTGTCATGGCGCCTCGCCGAGGATCCCGATGTCCGCGAGATCACGCCTGGCAGCCGTCTCGTCGGCAACCTCGCCGAGGTCCGACCCGGCATGCATTGGGTCGACGTGTGGGCGTCGTTCGATCCCGCGCCTGCCGGACCGATCCCGCCGCGCGAACCGTGGTTGCTGCCGGCGCCGGTGGCCCTCCCGGGCGAGCCGCCGCCGACTCCGCCGCCCGGGACGATCCTCGTCGAGTCGCGGCCCGTCACGAACGAGATGAACGTGCTCACCGACCATGGGGCGTACTGGGCGAATCCGGAAGGGTTCCTCATCCCGCTCGTCCGCCACATCGATGCGGCATCGGGCGATGCCGGCGCCTCTCGCTTCTACCGCGATCGCACCGACCGGACACTCCGGATCGTGTGGCGACGCCAACGCGTGTCGGCGCTCGCCGCATGGGGCTGGCTCTGCGCGCTGGCCGCCATCGGGACGGCGCTGGCGCTCGTCCTGCTCCAGGTCGCCGGCCAGCCTCGTCTGTCGGATGCCGGCGACCTGCTCGTCGCGGTGTGGGATCGCGTCCCTGGCCACGAGCTCATCTCGGCACCGGTATCGGCATTCGAGGCGGTCGTCGGCGGGCTGCTGGAGTTCGTCGGGCTGGGGAAGCTGGCGGACACGCTGGCCGGCATCGGGCCGGTCCTGCTCGGCCTGGCGCTCGTCGGCGGCCTGTTCTACCTCCTCGCGAAGATCGGGCTGGGTCGCTGGCACGACTGGGATCGTCGCGAACGCCGGGCGATGCACCCCGAAACGCCGGTGCTCCCCGACCGATCGAAGGCGGGGGCACAGGCTATGGCGTTGGTGGGCGGCTTGCTCGGCCTCGTGTTCGCCGTGTTCGGGTGGGCCGCCGCGGCAGGGATCGCGATCGTACTCGGGGCGGCCGCCGGGCTCTTCGTCTGGGCCCGGCGGCCGTTCGCATCGGACGGGCGGCCGCTCCGCCCGCCCGCGTGATCACGACTGCTCGGTGATCGGGTACATCTGGCGGTAGCGGCGTTCCCACTCCTGGCCGTACGTGATCCACTTGACCCCCTCAGCCTGGGCGGCCTCATCGGCCGTACGGGCCTGGATGACGGCCGGGACCGCTACGGCGACCGCGCCACCGGCGATCCCGCCGAGGAGCGATGCCGCCAGCGCGAGGCCGACGAGCGGTGTGGAGATGGTCGTTGGTCGCCGTGCGAGTTGAGCCATTTCGGTGGTCTCCTGATCTTCGGTGGTTGGTCTCGACCGGTCGGCCCCCGGGCCTTCCGTGACCTCATCCTCGATCCTGACCACGCCGTTCGAAATCCCGGATATCCCTATCCTTTTCGAGGAGCGGCCGTCGCTTACGTAGGGTCCGGCGTACGCGACAAGAGGCGCGGGTCCGTCCCGTCGAGCACGAGCCGGGCGAGCTCGGTGCGACTCTGGACTCCCAATGAACGGAAGAGCCGCGTCAGGTGCGCCTCGACGGTGTGGACGCTCATGAAGAGGGTGTCGGCGATCTCCTTGTTCGTGCGACCGGCGGCAACGAGATCGACCACCTGCCGCTCCGTCGCCGTCAGCGGCGCACCCTGCGGTCGACGGGTCGCCACCCGGGCAAGCTCGGAACGGGCCCGTTCGAGCCAAAGGCGCGCACCCAGGCGTTCGAAGACGGCGATGGCCTCGGTCAGCGCCTCTCGCGCCTGAGCCTTCTGACGTGCTCGCCGACGGATCTCGCCCGCGGTCAGGAGCGCTCGGCCGTGGACCATAGGGATCCGCGTCATCGCCGCCACGGAAAGTGCGGCGTCGGACAGGGCTCGAGCGCGGTCGATGTCTCCGGTCGCGGCCATGAAGATGGCTTCGGCACGGTCCGCCTCTGCGGCCATCCACGGGACCCGGTGCGACCGCAACGCATGGAGGTGCGCGTCTACGAGTGCGGCCGCATCGTCGAGGCGCCCGACGGTGACGAAGACCTCGATCGCGAAGACGACCACCTCGCACATGGATGCGGCCATGAGTGGGGCGTCTACGGCCACAGCCAGCAGCTCATCGAGGAGCCGCTCCGCCCCGGAGACGTCGCCGCGCGTGAACGCCAGTTCGGTGGCGGCGAGCGTCGTCGACCAGCGCTCGCGGGCGAGGAGTGGGTTCGCCTCCAGGCGAGCACGGATCCGTGCCTGTCTTTCTTCCACCCCCGACGCATCACCGCGCACGACGCGGATCCAGAAGGGCAAGACGTTGAGGTCGTCCATCCAGGCGCCTTCGCCCGTCTGGAGAACCCCG
>DASSZA010000071.1:0-15877 GCA_035703005.1 Candidatus Limnocylindrales bacterium
CCGATGATCCGGCCCTTCATCTCGTCGGACGGCAGGTGCACGACGCTGACCGTGTGCTCCGCCGTGTGGTCCGCGGCCACGCGCTGCATCGCCGTCAGGATGATGTCGCGGGCCTTGTCCTGGGCCTCTTCGCGCGCTGAGCGCTCGATGGCCCGGGCAAGCTTGACGGCGTCGTGCTCGGCCTCGGCTCGGACCGCATCGAGCAGCATCGCCTTGGCGTCGTCCGCGCTCATGCCCGAGACATGCTCCAGCGCGCTTACCTGCGCCTGCGTCGCCTTGGCGAGGTCCTCCTTGGCCTTGTCGAGCTCACGCTCACGTTCGAGCAGCTTGCGATCGCGCTGCTCGAGCATCTCCGTGCGCTGGTCGAGCTGCTCGTCGCGCTGGATGAGCCGTCGTTCCTGGGAGGCGAGCTCGTTCCGGCGAGCGCGCGCCTCCTCCTCGGCCTCACGGGCGAGGCGCAGCTTCTCGTCCTTCGCCTCGAGGATGAGCTCCTTCTGGCGGGTTCGTGCTTCGGCCTCGATGCGCCGCGCCTCCGCCTGCGCGGCCTTCATGCCCTGGGATGCCCACATCGTGCGGCCCAGGGCGCCGACCAGCACCCCGATGACAGCGGCCAATACGGCCACCGCCACCACGACCGGTGTCTCCATCGGTTTCCTCCCATCCGGACCGGATCATGCGGCCGGACGCATCACGTATACGAGGGCTCGCTCGCGAACTGAGGGAGGAACCGTTCACCGCACGGGCGGTGTGGCTACGGACCGTCGATCAGAAGGTCCGGGCCCCCTCATCGGGCCGCGATCGGGCCGTTGCAGATGTCCGGTACGCCGTTAACGATCGGCGCCTGGGACGTCCGGGTAGCGTAGGCCCGGGGCAGGAACGGGTCAACCGACTCAGTCGGCGGTGCTCGCTGGGGACCGGCGCAGGCACGCACTGTCATGGCGTCGTGCGCCCGGTGCACGACGCCTTACTCCTTCCACGTGTGGGGGGCGGTCCTCGCTCAGCCGCGATCCACCCCTCACGCGTCCCCTGGACACGGAACGATGGCGCCTAGACACGGAACGACGGCGCCTGGGGGGATTGGCGCCGCCGTCCGGGGGGAGCGTTCGATCGTCGGTGGGTCAGTCCCGGTGTGGGTTTCCCTTGCCGTGGCCGCCAGCCGCCTTTGCGGCCTCGCGGGCGGCCTTCCTGGCCTCACGCTCGGCGTCTCGTTCTGCCTTGGCCGCATCACGGGCTGCCTTGGCGGCATCGTGGTCCTTCTTGGCAGCCTCGCTCACCGCACCGCCGTGGTTGCAGTTCTTGCCGCCAACGGCCTCGGACTGGGCGACGAGCGAGACCCATTTCCCATGACCGTTCTTCTGCTCGTCGAGCGCCGGGTCATGGTCCGGCGGTGGGACCTCGACGCACGGTGTGTCGGCGGCCTGTTCGGTCGAGTCGGTCGGCGTTTCGGTCGGCTGCTCAGCGGTCTCATCGCACGAGGTCGACTCGGTAGTGGTTTCGTCCGTCGTCCCCTCGGGAGCGTCGCCGGTGACGAAGATCGCCTGGGCAGGGGTCGGCGTCGGCGTCGGGTCAGCGCAGGAACCTTGTGCGACCCAGCTGACGTACCCCCCATGGTTGCAGCCGGCGCCGCCGATGCGGTCGCTCTGCGCAGCCTCCGAAACGGAGATGGTGCCGTCTCCATCGAGATCGACGGCGGCGTCCTCGTCAGCTGCAGCGTCGAGATCGGCGACGATCTCGCCGGTCTCGCACGTGTCGTCGATGCCGTTGCCATTGACGTCGACGTACGCCGCGACGAGGCCTGTCGGCGATGCGTGGGATCGGCCGGCGGCACCGGCGGCGAAGCCGACGATGAGCAGCGTCCCGAGAAGGACCCAGATCGGGGTCATGCGTGAGGCGCGAAGTGCGTGGGACACGCGTCCTTTTCTCCTTCCCCCGGAGTCAAGGGCGGACCGGCGATCGCCGGTGATCAGAACGGGGCTGAGTATGGGCGTCCGTTCGCCACGCGGCACCCTGACCTTGGTCCCGCCGGAGGTCGGTCGCGTGGGGAGCGGTCGGGTCCGTCCGGTGTCGTCCGTCAACGCGCGGTCGCGACGCGCAGCAGACTGCGTATGCTCAGGTCGTGCCCGACCAGCTCCCGACCCGGACCCATACCGTCGTCATCGGCGCCGGTCATGCCGGCTTGATCATGAGTCGCCTCCTTCGAGGCGCCGATCGCGAGCATGTCGTCCTGGAACGACGTTCCACCCTTGGTGGCGGCTGGCAGGACCGCTGGGACGCATTCCAGCTCGTGACGCCAAACCTCCTGACCGACCTGCCCGACCACCCGTATGACGCTGGTGACCCCAACGGGTTCATGACGCGCGACGAGATCGTCGCCCGTACTGCTCGATACGCCGAGGTCATCGACGCTCCCATCGCGCTGGAGACCGAGGTCAGGCGTGTGACCCTCGACGGGCCAGACCGTCACGCCGCACGTTTCACGGTCGAGACGTCTCGCGGGACGATCAGCGCCGTCGATGTCGTCGGCGCCACGGGTGCCTTCCACGTCCCGCGCATCCCGGAGAACGGGCTCGGTTCGTCGATCACCCAGGTCCACGCCCACCACTACCGCAATCCGGATGCGCTGCCGCCGGGTGGCGTTCTCGTCGTCGGGACGGGCCAGACGGGGGTCCAGCTGGCCGAGGAGCTGTTCGAGGCGGGGCGGGCGGTCACGTTGTCAGTGGGGCATTGCGGCCGCGTCCCCCGACGCTACCGCGATCGCGACTACTTCTGGTGGATCCGGCAGCTCGTCCTTTACGGTGAGGCTGTCGGGATCTCGCTCCCGACGGTCGAGCAGCTCCCCGACCCGCGGATGCGGTTCGCCTGCAATCCGCATCTCTCGGGGCACGGCGGTGGGCACGACACGAACCTGCGCAAACTCGCCGCGGACGGGATCCGCCTGGTCGGCCGCTTCGACGCCGCCGACGGGACGACGGCCCGTTTCCGAGCCGACCTCGAGGAGAACCTCGCGTTCGCCGATGCGACGTTCGACCAACGCTTCAGGCCCCTGTTCGAGTCCTACATCGCGGCTACTGGCCTCGACGTCCCGCCCGACGATCGCCAGCCGTTCGACTTCCGTGTCCCCGAGGTCACGGAGCTCGATCTCGCGAGCGACGGCATCTCGACGGTCCTCTGGACGACCGGCTACGCCCCGGACTACAGCTGGCTCGACGTGCCCGTCGAGCGGCAATTCGGCGTTCCGGTGCACCAGCGCGGGATCACCGACGTTCCAGGCCTGACCTTCATCGGGATGTTGTGGCAGCGCGACAACGCCTCGGCGAACCTCGCCGGGGTGACTCGGGATGCCGAGTACCTCGCATCACGCTGGGGAGTCGCCGTCTAGGTCGTCGTCCATGGTCGCGACCGTGGCCGCGATCTCGCGGCATGTCTCGGGGTCGAAGCCATTCCGCGCGAGCAACGCGTACGCGCGCTGCCTCCGCTGACGCGGATCAGCGATCCGTCGAAGGGTCCGAGTGTGCTTGTCGATCAGACGCTCCGCCGCCGTGCGGTCGGGCAGCGTGGCTTCTTCGGCTTCCGTCGACCGACGCTCCTCCAGGACCACGTCGACGATCGCGCGGTCGATCCCCTTCAGACGGAGCTCGTCTCGAAGGGCCCGCTCGCCGCGCGGACGAGCGCGATCCCGTGACTCGACCCACTGCCGTGCGAATGCCTCGTCGTCGAGCATCCCGAGCTCGGTCAGGCGCGTGATCGCACCTTCCACGAGCTCCGGCCGGTAGCCCGCCGTCGTCAAGCGACGGCGCACCTCGGTGACGGAACGCGAACGCGTCTCCAGGAACCGAGCCGCGGCATCCAGAACGACCGCGGGGTCATCGACCGCCGCCCGCCGCTCACGCCGCTCGGTGTAGCTCTCCCTACGCCCGGCCAACAGTCGAGGTCGTCGTCAGGTGACCTGGGTGCAAGGCGCCGGCGAGCAGCGGACGCGAGCGCACGCCGTGTGCGTGAGCGTCTGCGCGCAGCCGGCAATGCCGCAGACAGGCCGCATGACGCCGACCTACTCGGCTTCTTCGATGCCCTCGACGGGGATGGGCGTATCCGTGATCTTGCCGCGTATGCGCGCCTCGATCTCGGCGGCGATCTCCGGGCTGGACTTGAGGAACTCCTTGGCGGCCTCGCGTCCCTGACCCAGGCGCGTCTCGCCGAAGTTGAACCAGGCGCCCGTCTTGCTCACGACGTCCATCGCGACACCGACGTCGAGCAGGCCGCCCTCCTTCGACACGCCTTCGCCGTACATCACGTCGAACTCGGCGACGCGGAACGGCGGGGCGACCTTGTTCTTCACGACCTTGACGCGGACCCGGTTACCGACCGACTCCGTCCCCGTCTTGATCGTCTCGACACGCCGGATGTCGAGGCGGACCGACGCATAGAACTTGAGCGCACGACCGCCCGGCGTGGTCTCGGGATTCCCGAACATCACGCCGATCTTCTCGCGCAGCTGGTTGGTGAAGACCAGCGCCGTGTTGGAGCGGGAGACCGCACCCGTCAGCTTGCGCAGGGCCTGGCTCATGAGCCGCGCCTGGATGCCGACGAACGAGTCACCCATCTCGCCTTCGATCTCGGCCCGTGGCACGAGGGCCGCGACCGAGTCGACCACGACGCAGTCGATGCCGCCGGAGCGGATGAGGGTCTCGGTGATCTCGAGTGCCTGCTCGCCCGTGTCCGGCTGGGACACGAGCAGCTCATCGACGTTGACGCCGCACGCGCGAGCGTAGGCCGGATCAAGGGCGTGCTCGACGTCGATGAAGGCGACGACGCCGCCACGCTTCTGCGCCTCCGCAAGCACGTGCTGGCAGATCGTCGTCTTGCCTGAGGACTCCGGGCCGAAGATCTCGGTGATCCGGCCGCGCGGGATGCCCCCGACGCCGAGCGCGAGATCAAGCGCGATCGACCCCGTCGGGATCGAATCGACCTGCTGCCTTTCGGCCGACCCGAGCTTCATGATCGCGCCGCGGCCGAACTGCTTCTCGATCGTCGACAGCGCGGCGTCGACCGCCTTGCTCCGCTCCGCGACCGCCCGCTCCGCCGCGCGCTCGTCCGTCATCGCCATCCGCTCGTCACGCTCCTCATCGATCGATCCGATCCGTCAGCGGAGCCTTGCCCGGTGGCGTCCGTGCGGCTGGTCAGGCCTCGTCCGAGTCGTCGTCGACGATCGGCTTTTCCTTGCGCGGCTTGCGGATCACCTCGACGTTCTGCGGTGGTTCCGACAGCGGCGCGAGACTCGGTTGAACGGTCTTGGCCTTCGGCTTCTTCTTCTGTTCCTTGCGCGGTCGATCCCGAGAGCCCATCGCGTCGCCTCCGCGTCGACATCCAGCCTACCGACGGATCCTTCACGCGGACTGCTCGGCCACTTCACTGCCGCTTATCCGGCCCGCGCGTGAGCGGAGTTCGGACATCTCGGCGGGGAAGGTGCCGGCCCCGATCGAGGCTCGGATCCTGGCCATGAAGTCTAGGGTGAAGGTCAGGTTGTGACAAGTCGCGAGACGGTACGCGAGGAGCTCCTTTGCTCGGAACAGATGGGCCAGATACGCCCTCGAAAAGCGACGGCAAAGGAGGCACGGGCAGTCCTCCTGGACCGGCGCCGGGTCGTCGAGGAACACCCGGTTCCGGAGGTTCAATCGACCACCGGGCACCCACAGTTGTCCGTTCCGTGCCACGCGCGCCGGAAGCACGCTGTCGAACAGGTCGACGCCGCGATGCACGGCTTCGAGCAAGTCTGCCGGCGAGCCGAGCCCCATCAGATACCGCGGGCGCGGATCGTCCGCCAGCGCCGGCACCGCCACATCGAGCGTCGCGTCGCGCTCGTCCGGCGTCTCGTCACCCGCCAGCCCGCCGATGCAGATGCCGTCGAACGGCAGCGACGCGATGAACCGGGCCGACTCGACTCGTAGCTCCGGGTCCAGGCCGCCCTGCACGATGCCGAACATCGCCTGATCCGTCCGGCTGTGCGCGGCCAACGAGCGTTCCGCCCAGCGGTGTGTGCGAGCGGTCGCCTCTGCAACGACCGGGCGCGGCGAGCTGGGGAAGACGGGCTGATCGAAGGCGACCGCGACGTCCGAGCCCAGTGCCTCCTGCACGGCCGTCGCGTGCTCCGGGGTGAAGCGGTGGACGGACCCGTCGAGGTGCGAGCGGAACGTGACGCCGTCCTCGTCGACGACCCGCAGATCGCCGAGGGACACGACCTGGAATCCACCCGAGTCCGTGAGTATCGGTCGGTCCCAGTCCATGAACCGATGCAACCCGCCGAGCCGCGCGATCCGCTCATGCCCGGGTCGGAGGTACAGGTGGTACGTGTTGGCCAGGATGATCGAGGCGCCGGCATCCTTGAGGTCATCGGGTGAGAGGGCCTTCACGGTGGCGTTCGTGCCGACAGGCATGAACTGCGGCGTCTGGACCGATCCATGCGGGAGCGTCAGCACGCCGGTGCGTGCCCGCGTCGACCCATCCGATGGCGGTGGCGTCGTGACCTCGTAGCGGGTCGACGACGAGACGAAAGGAGCCGTCACGCCTCGTCCGCTTCGGTCGTTTCGGCGCCGCGATCGACATCGACGTCGACGGGCTCGTCCCAGAGCCCGGTCATCGATCCGTCGTTCCGGCGTGGCGGCGGGATCTCATAACCGAGCGCCGATAGATGGGCACGCCCGAGATCTGTCGCGATCCGTCCCTGCGGGGTGCGGTCGATGAACCCGAGCCGCAGCAGGAACGGTTCGTGGACGTCCTCGATCGTGTCGACTTCCTCCGACAGCACGGCCGCCAGTGCCGCGACGCCGACCGGGCCGCTCGCGAACTTCTGGACGATCGCCGCGAGGAGCTTGCGATCCGCGGAATCCAGGCCCTCGTCGTCGATCTCCATCCGGCGCATCGCGTCGCGCGCCGTCGCCTCGTGGACCGTGCCGTCACCGTGGACCTGGGCGTGATCGCGGACGCGCTTGAGAAGCCGGTTCACGATCCGCGGCGTCCCCCGCCCGCGGCGGGCGATGGCCCGGGTGGCGGCCGCGTCGATCGGGACGTCCAGGATCTCCGCCGAGCGCTCCACGATCTGCGCGAGCTCATCCTCGGTGTAGAAGTCGAGGCGGTAGGTCGCGCCGAAGCGGTCACGCAACGGAGAGCTGATGCGGCCGGCGCGCGTCGTCGCACCGACCACCGTGAACGGCTTCAGGCTGAGCCGAAGGCTACGCGCGGACGGTCCCTTGCCGATCATCACGTCGAGCGCGAAGTCCTCCATCGCTGGATAGAGGATCTCCTCGACGGCCCGGTTGAGCCGATGCACTTCGTCGATGAAAAGGACGTCGCGGTCGTCCAGCGACGTCAGGATCGCGGCGAGATCGCCAGCGCGCTCGATGGCGGGACCGGAGGTGTAGCGAACGTTCACGCCGAGCTCGCGGGCGACGATCGTCGCCAGCGTCGTCTTGCCGAGACCGGGTGGTCCGTAGAGGAGGATGTGGTCCGCGGCCTCTCCCCTGCCCTTCGCGGCCTGGAGCAGGACGGACAGGTTCGACTTGACCTCGGCCTGGCCGATGTATTCGGCTAGGGTCTTCGGGCGAAGCGAACCCTCGACGACGGGATCGTCGGGCTCTTCAGCGTCCGGGGACAGGATGCGCATGCTCGCCAGGTCGTCGACCATCGCGCGCGATGGTAGCACAGATCGACGCCATTTCGCACGGATGTTCTAGGCGCGAGCACCCTCGCGGCACGTGCAAAGTCAGCCGATGCCGAGCTCGTGCCGCAGCGTCGCGAGGGCCATCTTCTCCTTGTCGCTGACCCGGACGGCGCCGATGCCGAGGAAGCCGCCCTCCTTGGTCGCCTCCGCCGTCGCCTGTGCGATGTCGACCAGCCAATCCTTGAATGCTCGGGTCTCCTCGGGGGTGGACTTCTGGTCGAGCACTTCGAGGTCGAGCCCGAGCTGGTGGACGAGTTGGGCCGCCTGGGTCGCGCTGCTCTTCGTCTCGGGCAGCTTGAGCTTCTCCTTCGCGTCCTTGCTCGCCTCGATCTCCGCGACGACCTCGTGGATCAGCGACGACGCGGCCTCGGGAGCGTTCCCCTCCGTCATCGTCTTGTAGAGGGCGCTCATCTCCCCGATCATCCCGAAGAAGCTCATGTCGGACGCGGCAACGTAGGCGCCGGCCAGGATCGGCGCCCGCACGAGCCCCGCCCATTCGTCCTCGGTGTAGTCGGCCTTGGTCGTCATCGATCTCCTCGCAGGTCGTCTCGTCGTCGTGGTCGGATGCTGGAGGCTACCATCGGGCGGCGATGACCGACCGCGACTCGCCGACGGGCACGCTTCTCCGCCTTGCGGCCTTCACCACGGAGCCGTCGGGCGGCAACCCGGCCGGCGTCTGGTTCGGCGACGCGCTACCGGACCCTGTCGAGATGCAGCGGATGGCCGGCGAGGTCGGCTATTCGGAGACCGCCTTCCTGGCACCGGATGGCTCCGGCGACCCAGGCCGCCTTCGCGTCCGCTACTTCAGCCCGGCCAAGGAGATCGACTTCTGCGGGCACGCCACCATCGCCTCGGGTGTCGCGCTCGCCGAACGCGGCTGGCCCGCGGCGCTCACCCTGCGGACGAACGACGGGGTGGTCGACCTCGACGTCGTGCGTGACGGCGATGGTCGTTTCCAGGCGACGCTGACGTCGGTCGAGCCATGGGTCCGCGAGCTACCCGATGACCTGCTTGAGCGACTCCTCGACCTCCTCGGCTGGCGACGCGACGAGCTGGATCCCACGCTGCCGCCGGCGCTCGCGTTCGCCGGCGTTCGTCATCCGATCATCGCGGTCGGCGATCTGGCGACGCTCGCGCGCGTCGAGTACGACTTCGAACCGATGCGCGCACTCATGCTCGAGCACGACCTGACGACGCTCCAGCTCATGTGGCGAGAGACCGCCGCGCGTTTCCGCGCTCGCGACCCGTTCGCGGCCGGCGGAGTCGTCGAGGATCCGGCGACCGGTGCTGCCGCAGCGGCGCTGGGGGCGTACCTGCGGCAACGAGGCGAGATCGTCGCGCCTGCGACGTTCGAGATCGTGCAGGGCGTCGAGATGGGTCGCCCGAGCCTGCTGACGGTCTCGATCGTCCAAGGCGACTCGCGCATCCGCGTGTCCGGGACCGCGGTCCCGATCTCGCCCTAGTCCTTCGCGAGACTCCGCAAGGCGGCCTTGACACGTTCCTCGAGCGTGCCGCCGATCGTCGTGTCGGCGAGGGCCGTGCGCGAGGCGACACGTGCCTCTGCCAGCGAATAGCCCAGCGCCTGGAGCGCGGCGACCACCTCGGTCTCCGCCCCGCCGCGCGTCCCGACGGCGCCCGGCTCGACCGCGGCGACGCCCGCGGCGGCGACCTTCTCCTTCAGTTCGAAGATGATCCGCTCGGCGAGCTTCTTGCCGATCCCGGGGATCGAGACCAGGACCGCCTGGTCGCCCGTCATGATCGCGAGTTGGAGGTCGGCGGTCGGCCGCGAGCCGACGATCGCGAGCGCCACTTTCGGGCCAACCCCGTTGACGGTGAGCAGCAGGTTGAAAAACCCCAGCTCCTCCGACGTTCGGAACCCGTACAGCGCCTGCTGGTCCTCGCGGACGAGGTGATACGTGTGCAGCTTCAGCGTCCCGCCTGAGGCGGCACTCGCCAGCACGGACGGTGGTGCGAACACGCGATAGCCAAGCCCGCCGACCTCGATCACGAGGGAGTCGGCGCTGATCGCCCCGACCTTCCCCTCGACCGACGCGATCACGGCGTCGCGCTAGGACGCGTTGCGCTTCGAGGCACGCGCCTCGGCGGCCTCCTTCGCGAGCGCCTCGCGTACGGCGCGGTCGAACCCGCTCTCACCGCGCGTGATCGGTGCGACCGCCGCCCGGTCCATCACCGGCGACAGCTTCCCGGAGCCTTCGCGCGCGCTGTTCGCACCCCACACGGCGATCGCGAGGGCGTCCGCGGCGTCATCGGGTCGCGGCAGCTCGGCCATCCCGAGCACCAGCTGGACCATCCGCTGGACCTGCTCCTTGTCGGCGGCGCCGTAACCGGCGATGGCCGACTTGACCTCGTTCGGCGTCGCCTCCACGACCGGCACGCCGTGCTGCGCTGCCGCGAGCAAGACCACGCCCCGCGCCTGGCCGACCGCGAACGCCGTCTGGGCGTTCTTCGAGAAGAACAAGCGCTCGATCGCGAGCAGCCGAGGCGAGTGGAGGGCGAGCAGCTCGTCGACGAGCGCGTGCACCGCCAGCAGGCGCTCCGGCAGCGCGGTGTCCGGCGACGTCGTCAGACAGCCGTGATCGACCTCGCGCAAGCGCCCGCGACTCGACTCGACGATCCCGTATCCCAGTGCGGCGGTCCCAGGGTCGATCCCCAGGACGATCACCCAGCGACCTCGGCGAACACTTCCTCGGGGATGTCGAAGTTGGCCGTCACCCGCGACACGTCGTCGAGATCCTCGAGCTGCTCGACGAGACGCAGCGCCTGGCGCGCCTTGGCGGCGTCGAGCTCGACGGTCTGCTTGGCGACCATCGCCGACTCCGCCGACTCGACCGGGACACCGGCGCCCTCGAGCGACGAACGGACGCGCTCGAGGTCGCCCGGCGACGTATAGATCTCGATCGCCTCGTCATCGTCGGTGTCGACGTCCTCAGCGCCCGCATCGATGGCTGCGAGCGCGACCTCATCGGCATCGACACCATCGCGGACGATCGTGATGAGGCCACGCGGCTCGAACTGCCAGGCGACGGCGCCCGATCCGGCGAGCTGCCCGCCGGCCTTGGTGAACATCGAGCGCACCTCGGCCGCGGTTCGGTTGCGGTTGTCGGTCTGGGCTTCGACGAGGACAGCGACACCGCCTGGGCCGTAGCCCTCGTAGACGATCTCCTCGAACTGCTCCCCGTCACCGCCGCCGGTCGCGCGCTCGATCGAGCGCTTGATGTTGTCCTGCGGCATGTTCACGGAGCGCGCCTTCTCCATCGCCAGCCGGAGGCGGTAGTTGGCGTCGGGATCAGGGCCGCCGAGGCGGGCGGCGACGGCGATCTCGCGTGCGACCTTGGTGAAGACCGCCCCCCGCTTCGCGTCGTTCGCGCCCTTCTGGCGCTTGATCGTCGACCACTTGGAATGACCTGACATCGCGGGCGGGAGTATAGCCGACTATGATGGCCCGACCCCCGTCCCCGAGGCCCGCTCCGGCACCCTTCGACATCGCAGGAGGACCGTCGACCCGATGACGATGAAGAGCGTCGATCTGCCTCATCTTCGTAGCGTCGTCCTGGCCGGCCACGCCGGTGGCGGCAAGACGACGCTGGCCGAGCAGCTGCTCTTCAGGGCAGGGGCGATCCCCCGCCTGGGCAAGGTCGACGATGGCAGTGCCCATCTCGATTTCGAGCCCGAGGAGCAGAAGCGGCGCGAGTCGCTGAGTCTCGCCGTCGGTACGTTCGAGCATGACGGCACGCGGATCTCGCTGGTCGACACGCCCGGTTACCCCGACTTCGTCGCCGACATGATCGAGGGCTTCGCAGCGGTCGATGGGGCACTCTTCGTGGTCGACGCCTCGGCGGGCATCGAAGCCGGGCTCGAGCAGGCCGTCGCACTCGGTCGATCGACCGGTCGGGCGGCGTGCTTCTTCATCAACAAGTCGGATCGGGAGAACGCCGACCCGACCGCGACGCTCGACGCTCTGCGCTCGACATTCGGCGACAAGATCGCGCCGCTGCAGCTCGCGATCGGTGCGGCCGAGTCGTTCAGTGGCTACGTCGACCTCGTCCACCGCAAGGCCTATACGTGGGATGGCTCGAAGGAGACCGAGATCCCGATCCCCGATGATCTGAGCGCCGAAGTCGACCGACGACGCGACCAGCTGCTCGCCGCAGCCGCGGAGGCAGACGACGACGTCCTCGTGAAGTACCTGGACGGCGAGGAGGTCTCCGACCCCGAGCTCGAGGCGTGCCTCCGCAAGGGCGTCAAGGAAAGCGTCCTCGCGCCCGTCCTCGTCGGTTCGGCGCTCAAGGGCATCGGCCTCCAGGCTCTGCTCGACGCGTTCACCCGTTACCTCCCCTCCCCCGCCGACGAAGCGCCGGTCAAGGCGATCGACAAGTCCGGGGCGACGGTCGAGGTCCCCGCCGACGAGAGTGGCCCACTCCTTGTCCGCGTGTTCAAGACGACCGCCGATCCGTTCGTCGGCCGGCTGACGTACCTCCGCGTCCTGTCAGGCACGCTCCACTCACAGGCGCACGTCTGGAACAGCACACGCGACGAGGACGAGCGGATCGGACAGCTGCTGCTGCTCCACGGCAAGGAACAGGAGCCGATCGGTGAGCTCAAGGCCGGCGAGATCGGTGCCGTCGCGAAGCTGGCCGTCACCGAGACCGGCGACACGCTGTCAGTCAAGGAGAAGCCGCTCAAGCTGCCACCGCTCGACTTCCCGGAGCCGAGCCTCGTCGTCGCGATCGAGCCGGTCTCCAAGCAGGACCTCGACAAGATGGGTCCGGCGCTCCAGCGCCTGCTCGAGGAGGACCCGACGGTCAGGCTGGAGCGGACAGAGACCGGCGAGCAGACACTCCGGACGATGGGCGAGGCGCATACCGCGGTCATCCTCGAGCGGCTCAAGCGAAAGTTCGGGGCGGCCATCGCGACGCACATGCCCAAGGTCCCGTACAAGGAGACCATCCGCGGCACGACCAAGGTCCACGGTCGGTACAAGAAGCAGACCGGCGGCCACGGCATGTTCGGCGACGTCTGGATCGAGCTCGAGCCCAACCCCGACGGCGGGGTCGAGTTCGCCGAGAAGATCGTCGGCGGTGCCGTGCCGAAGGGCTTCTTTCCTGGCGTCGAGAAGGGCATCCGCGAGGCTGCGGCCGAGGGCGTGCTCGCCGGCTACCCGCTGTCCGACTTCAAGGCCACGCTGTACGACGGGTCCTTCCATACCGTCGACTCGAACGAGCTGTCGTTCAAGATCGCAGCCTCGATGGCGCTCAAGGAAGGCGTCCACCAAGCCAAGCCGGCGCTCCTCGAGCCGATCATGCTCGTGGAGATCCGGGTCCCGGACGCGTACATGGGCGAGGTCAACCGGGACCTGAATGGTCGTCGCGGACGCGTCCTTGGGATGGACAGTGTTGACGGCTTCCAGGTGATCACGGCGCACGTGCCACAGGCGGAGCTGTTCTCATATGCCACGGAGCTGCGGTCGCTCGCCCAGGGACGTGGCTCGTTCTCGGCGCAGCTTGACCACTACGAGGACGTGCCGTCACACCTCGCCGAGAAGGTGATCGCGGAGCATCGCAAGGCCGGGGAGACTGGGCACGGCGGGCACTGACCCGCCTGTCAAGGCCGTATCGGCGTCCGAGATAGACCCCCTCCCGTGTTAACGTGCTAACGCGATGACTCAAGAGGATTGGCGGACCCCGGACGTCGACGCCTTGCTCGACGCTTTCGTGCGGCTCGACGACCGCGATGAAGCGGCCCGGTTCATGCGCGACCTCTGCACGCTCGGAGAACTGCACGATCTCGGCCAACGCTGGGCCGTCGTGCGGATGCTCGACGAGGGACTCCACTACGCCGACATCTCGCGGTCGACCGGTGCGAGCACCGCGACGATCACCCGCATCGCGTCATGGCTCAACCACGGCGAAGGGGGCTACCGGGCGATGCTCGACCGACTCAAGGACGCCGGCGTCAGGTGAGTCCGACGCCGGTGACGTTCGCGTCGCCGAACCAGCCGGCGGCCTATGTGTGGGAGGCGACCGATGAGGAAGTCGCCGCTCGCTATGGCGTCCGGGTCGAAGATGTCGTCCGATTCGATGTCAACACCGCTCCGCTACCGCCCGACCTCGCCCAGAAGGTGATGGCCGCGGGGCGCTTTCCCGTCTCGCTGTCCGAGTACCCACCCTCCGATTACCGCCTGCTGGTCGAAGCGGCGGCTGCGCGCTATGGCGTTGGCGCCGATGAACTGGTGGTCGGCGCCGGTGCGGACGAGATCCTCGACGTGATCGCGAAGACCTTCCTCGTCGAGGGGTCGCGCGCCGTCATCCCCGTCCCGACCTACGCGATGTACCGCGTGTTGACCGAGCAGCGCGCCGCCGAGGTCGTGCCCGTACCACGTCTCGGGTCTGGCGAAGGCTACGCGCTCGACCTCGCGGCGACGCGCGATGCGGCGCGCGACGCAGCGCTCCTCTGGCTGTGCTCGCCGAACAACCCGACGGCCCTCCCCGAGCCGGACGGCGCGATCGCGACCCTCCTCGACATACTCGAGGCGGACGCGGCATCCGACGCCCGTCCCGTTCCGATCGTCGTCCTTGACGAGGCCTACGCGGAATTCGTCGGGGGGTCGATCGCCGACCTGCGATTCGCGCACCCGAACCTCATCGTGATCCGGACCGCCAGCAAGGCCTATGCGCTGGCGGGGCTCCGCGTAGGGTTCGCTATCGCGCGCCCCGACCTGGTCGCCCGGATGAACCCGATCCGGCCGCCCGCATCGATCTCGACGGTGTCCGCCACTGTCGTCACGGAAGCCCTCAAGGACGACGCCCTGGCCGCGACCAACGTCGCGCGTGTCACGGCCGAACGCAAACGGCTCACCGACGAGCTCACCGATGCCGGCTGGTCCGTCGGACCGTCCGTCACGAACTTCGTGCTGGTCCGTCTCGGGTCGGTCGACCGTGCCGCTGCAGCCGCCGAGGCCCTTCTCCAGCGCGGTCTCGTACCGCGCACGTTCCCCGACACGCATCCACTCGCCGATCACCTGCGCCTCACCGTGCGTAGCGTCGAGGAGAACGATCGGCTCATCGCCGCCGTGCGTGACTTCGAAGCCGAGGTCGCGACTTCCTAGCGCTCGAGCCGCCCGATCTCCCGTCGGCGCTTGCCGATCCGAACGTCGAGCCACTCCCCGCCGATCGGGACAGGGACTTCGGCCGCGTCTGCGACGCGTGACCCGTTGACGGTGACTCCACCACTCGAGACCAGCCGACGTGCCTCACCGCGGGAGGCAAGGACGCCGGCATCCGCGAGGAGGGCGGCGATGCCGCCACCGAGCGCCTCCGTGGTGAACCTGAATCCGCCGGTCGACTCGAACAGCGATGCGAGCACTGCCGGATCCTGGATCGGCGCCCCGGAGAACAGCGCCTCGCTGTCCGCCGCGGCCTGCGCCGCCGCGGCCTCGCCATGCGTCCTCGCCGTGATGTCACGCGCCAGCGCTCGCTGCGCCTCGCGCGCCTCCGGCCGCGTCGCGAGCTCACCCTCGAGCGCCTCGATCCGCTCCCGATCGAACTCGGTGAACCAGCGCAGATACGTGCCGACGTCACGGTCGTCGGCATTGAGCCAGTACTGGTAGAACGCGAAGGGCGACGTCCGCTTCGGGTCGAGCCAGATCGCGTCGCCGGACACGGTCTTGCCGAACTTCGTACCGGATGGCGACAACAAGAGCTTGTACGCGAGGCCGTGGGCCGGCTGTTCGGACGCGTCCTCGCCGACATCGCTCGTGCGCCGGATGAGCTCGAGGCCTGCCGTGATGTTGCCCCACTGGTCCGCGCCACCCATCTGCAGCTCGACCCCCATCGACCGGTGGAGATACCAGAAGTCGTACGACTGCAGCAGCATGTAGCTGAACTCGGTGAACGACAGGCCCCGGTCGAGCCGAACCTGCACGGAGTCCTTGCTGAGCATGTACGGGACCGTGAAGTGCTTGCCGGTGTCGCGCAGGAAATCGATGAGCGACAGCTCGCCGAGCCAGTCGAGGTTGTTCGCCATCTCGGCCTGGGCGGGACCGGGCGAGAAGTCCAGGAACGACTCCAGCTGTCGCCTGATGGCCGCGACGTTGTGCGCGAGCGTGTCCAGGTCCAGCAGGTTGCGCTCGCTGGACCGCCCGGA
>DASSZA010000127.1:0-7776 GCA_035703005.1 Candidatus Limnocylindrales bacterium
GGGGGACTCGGCGCGGGCCGGCGTCGCGCGGGTCAGGCGGCCGTCGGTCGCGAAGTCGGACCACAGGTCGATGTCCGCGACTGGGTCGAAGACGGGGGCAGTCGTGATCGCCCAGTCATCGCCGAGGGCAGCAAGCGCCAACGTTCCCCGTGAGGCGGTGGCCGCCGCCGGCCCCGGATCGCCGAACGCGATGCCCTCGATCGGCTCATCGTGCCGGACGCTGTGCGCGCGTGCAGCGGGTGGTCCGTCACCGGGCCCACCGGGTGGATCGGCGAACGTCGCCATGACCGCGACCGTCACCGGCTCCGATCCCGGGTTCTCGATCCACCACTCGAAGACGCCGACTGGCAGCGCGCTCCGCGCGAGGTCGCCGCCGATGACGGGCGAGAGCTGCTCGCCGATGACGTTCACCCCGACGACGTCTGCCTGGAACGACTGCCAGGCACGCGGAAACAACGCGTGATATGTGCCACCTCCGACAGGCAGCCCCCAGCCCCACGACTCGAGCTCCTCGCGGGTCGGTCTGACGCCAAGGACGGTGGCCTGCGTCGACCCGTCGGTACGGCCGACGAACAGCGAGAACCCGTCGGCGACGACCGGCTCGAAGCGGTGATGGCCGACGTCGAGGTGCCAACGGGCGAAGTCGCCGCGGAACGTCCGCCCGATGCTGCCGGTACCCAACCCGCCGATGGGGACCCCGGCCCATTCGCCGTCGTCGATCATCGGCACATGGACCCGCGGCCGCCCCACATCGATGCATGGCTCGCCGATCGGCCGGTGCCAGGCGACCTCGGGGATGACGGGCCAGTCGATAGCCGCCCGATCGGCCTCGCTGGTCGTCACGTCGCGACCGTCACTTCTCCACGCCCGTGACGACCACCGTGCGCATGAAGGCGCGTTGGGCGAGGAAGAACACGATCACCGGGACAGCCATGGTCAGCAGCGCCGACGCCTGGATCAGGGTCGGCTGGCTGGCGTACAGGGCGTTGTACTGCTGGATCCCGATCGACAGCGGCTGCAGCTCCGGCTTGCTCGCGAGGTAGAGCAGCGGCACGAAGAAGTCGTTCCAGGCGAAGAAGAAGTGGAACAGCGCGACGGCGGTGATCGCCGCGAGCGACTGCGGGATGATGATCGATCGGAGGATCCGGAACGGCCCGGCGCCGTCGATCATCGCGGCCTCATCGAGCTCGCGTGGGATCGACATGAAGTACTGCCGCAGCAGGAAGACGTTGTAGGCGTTGGCGAAGAAGTGCGGGATGATCAACGGCAGCCACGTGCCGTTCCAGCCGAGCTTCGTGAAGATCACGTACTGCGGCAGGAGGGTTACCTGGAACGGCAGGATGATCGTCGCCAGCAGGATGATGAAGAGCAGGTTCTTGCCGGGGAACCTGAACCGCGCGAAGCCGTAGGCGACCAGCACCGACGACAGCACCGCGCCGATCGTGCTAAAGAGCGCGATCCCGAACGTGTTGCGCAGCAGGCGCGGGAAGTCGAGCTCATTCCAGACCGTCGTGTAGTTCTCGACCAGCGGTGAGAACGCCCATGCCTGCTGGAGCGTCCGCCAGCGGCCTTGCCATTCGATGGGTGTGGCGGTCGCGTCGCTCGGGTCGATGAACTTGCTCGACTCGCGGCCCGCGTCGATGAGCATGAGCTGGCGCGTCGAGCCATCAGGGAACGGCACCGAGTACAGGGGGTATGACTTGCCCTCGTATGTCGCGGTCATCGGCGCCGCCGGCCAGGGCGGGGCTCCGGGGGCGGAGACCTGCGAGGGCTGCTCGAGTGACATGGTGACCATGTACAGCAGCGGCAGCAGATAGGCCGCGACGACGATGAACGCGAACATCGTCACCGACGCTTTCGCCAGGTATCGGCGATACATCCGGGCGACCGAGCTGCGCTCGCCGAACGAGCGTTCTGCCGCGAACGTCCCGGCCTTGGTCACCGGTCGGAGCCTGCGTAATACACGCGGCTCCGCGCCACCCAGAAGAGCGCGAGCGTCAGGACGAGGACGATCGCGAACAGCAGCCACGCGATGGCCGACGCGTAGCCCATCCGACTGAACCAGAAGGCCTCACGGAACAGCTCGAGGTTGATGAACAGCGTCGCGTTGTTCGGGTCGCCGTTGCCGTTGCTCAGCGTGTAGATCTGCGTGAAGTACTGGAAGGTCGCGATCACGCAGATGACGAGGTTGTAGAGCAGGATCGGCGAGATGAGCGGGATCGTGATGCGACGCAGCGTGGTCCATAGACCGGCTCCGTCGATCCGGGCCGCCTCGTACAGCTCGCTCGGGACGCCCTGTAGGCCGCCGAGGTTGATCAGCATGAAGTTGCCGATGCCCCACAAGCCGATCAGCGCCAGCGCGGGGTAGATCCAGACGTCGCTGTTCGTCCAGTCCGGACCCACGACCCCGACCGACTGCAGGATCCCGTTCAACCAGCCCGTGTTCGGGTTCAGGAAACCGATCCATACGAGCGTCGAGGCGACCAGCGGGATCATCATCGGCATGTAGACGAGCGTCCTCAGGACGCTCTTGCCGGCCAGACGTGGGCTGTTGAGGAGGAGCGCGAAGGCGAGGCTGGCGATCATCGTCAGGGGGACGAAGAGCAGGGCGAACTTGAGCGTGGCGATGATCGAGGTCGCTACCAGAGGATCGCGGGTCATCTGGATGTAGTTGTCAATGCCCACGAAGCGCGTCTTCTCTGCCGCCAACAGGTTGAAATCGGTCAGCGACATGGCGAGGGACGCGATCATCGGGCCGGCCGTGAATATCGCGAGACCGATCAGCCACGGCCCGATGAAGACGAAACCCCAGAACGCCTCGCGGAAGGCCGGGCCACGGAACCGCGTCCGACGGCCCGTCGAGGGTGCCAGCGTCTGAAGGCTCCCGGTGGTGTCGGCCATGGTCCGGGTCAGCTCCCTGTGGGGTGACGGGCCTCAGCTGTGATGGCGACCTCCCGGGCGGAGGAGAACGCCCGGGAGGTCGCGGGAGGAGCCGAGTCTATTCCGGCGCTGCGTCGAAGATGCCCTGCAGAGTCGTCTGCAGCTTCACCAGCTCGGCGTCGATATCGAGCTCATTGGTCCGGTACCCGTTGCCGAGGGCCTGGAGGGCCTTCTTGGCCTTGGCGTAGTCCGGCATGTACGCCTGGTGATTGGGGATGTCCGGGTAGGACAGCATGGCCTGCGGCACAGCCCAATCGATCTTGACGTCGGGATACTGCTTGTTGATGGTCTTGAAGAAGGCGTCCTGCTTCGACGGATCGGCCGGGAAGGCCCCGTAGTCGGCGAGGAGCGCATCTGAGTTCACGAGCACCGTCAGGGCCTTGAAGGCCTCTTCCGGATGCTTCGTGGTCTTCAGCAGGCTGAACGTGTCTGCGTGGAGCTTCGCGGTCGTCGTGCCGTTGTACGTCGGCGCCACGGCCACGCCCCATTCGAAGTCGCGCTTGGCGGGCGGGGCCGGGTTGATGCAGCACATGTACCAGCTGTGCGTCTCGGCCATCGCCAGGTTGCCGGACGAGAACTCGTTGTCAGGTCCGAGCAGGTTGCTGTGGATCTCGGCGTACGTCGGGATGAAGTGGTCGTTCCAGACCCCGTCGCTGTACCAGTGCAGACCGGTCTTCAGCGGATCCGGGATCTGGGCGGTCTTGCCGTCATCGCCGACGACGGAGAACGCGCCGAAGATCGTCGACTCGGCGACCGGGTTGTTGTCCGCCCACTGCGAGTCGAAGCCCCACTGGGTGATGTTCTTCGGATCGAAGCTGGAGCTCGTCGCGTCGTTGCCGTTCTTGTCGACCGTCAGCTTCATGCCGAGCTCGCGCACGGCGGCCATGTCCCACGGCTTGCCCTGGTACTGGTCACCGACCTTCGTCGGCGGGTACGGCAGCTTCGCCTCGTCGAACAACTTCTTGTTGTAGTACATGAAGGACGGGTAGGTGGCGAACGGCAGGCCGATCATGGCGCCGCCCTCGCCCATCTTCCAGAACTCGACGAGCTTGGGGTCGATCTTGCTCATGTCGTACTTCTGCGACGTCACGAGACTCGACAAGTCAAGGATCTGACTGCGGAAGATGTTCAGGCCTTCCACGCCGACCGGACCGATGATGTCCGGCGGGTTGCCGGCGGCGATCTCGATCTGGAGCTGGTTGGACGCGACGCGGTTGTCGTAGATCTCTACCGAGAGGTAGATGTCCTTCTGGCTCGCGTTGAAGTCGTCGGCGACCTTCATCTCGGCGGCGATCTGCGCGGGTTTGCCACCGGTACCGAGTCCGATGAACCAGCGGATGACCTTGCCGCCGTTCGGGCCCGGCTGGTCGGTGTTGATCGGCGGCGGCGTGATCGCGACCTGGGACGGCGCGGCCTCCGAGGCCGCGGCCTGACTCGGTGCCGCGCTCGGCGCGGTGCTCGGAGTGGATGTGCCGCACGCCGCGGCGATGATGCTGATCAAGGAGGCGAGGACGAGACCGCGTCTCATCCCGGCGAAGCGAACTTCCATCTCGACCGATCCTTCCTCCGTTCTCTAGCTCCTACTCCATCCGACCTGTGTCGCAAGGGAAACGAGGTTGTCGACGAGGGGCGGCGGCGTCGTTCGTCAGCGCATGGCCCTCCCCGCACTCGAGGCGCGCGCGATGAGCTCCGTCGCGAGGACGACATGGCGGGGGACTCGACCGTGGCGTTCGATGTTCCCGGTCAGGAGGTGGACCATCTCACGGCCCATCTCCTCGACCGGTTGACGGACGCTCGAGAGCGCCGGTCGGGTCGTGGGGGCGATCGGCGAGTCGTCGTAGCCGACGACCGCGACATCCTCGGGCACGCGGCGACCGGCAGCCTGCAGGACACCGAGGGCGCCGGCTGCCATCAGATCGGACGCGCAGAAGACGGCATCGATGTCGGGGCGATCGCGGAGGAGGCGCTCCATCGCGGCTTCGCCACCGGGATGTGTGAAGTCACCGGTCGCGACCAGGCTCTCGTCGAACTCGATCCCGGCATCCGTGAGGGCGTCGCGATACCCCGCGAGACGGTCGATGCCGGCGCCCATGTCGCGCGGACCGGTGATCGTCGCGACCCGTTGTCGACCGTTGGCAAGGAGGTGGGCCGTCGCCCGCCGGCCCCCGTCCCGGTTGTCCGCGTCAACGAAGTCGATGTCGACCCCACGCGGCGGCCGGCCGAGCACCACCGATGGGATGTGGCGAGTCGCGAGCTGCTCGGGGAGGGGATCGTCGCCGTGAAGGCTGACGAGGATGACGCCGTCGACGTGGCCGGCCGTCAGGTAGCGGACCGTTCGCTCCTCGTCGTCCATATCGTCAGGCATCAGCAGGACCAGCTGGAGGTCTCGGACCGACAGGGCGGCACTCACGCCGCGGACGAGCCGCGGGAAGAACGGGTCGCTGAACAGCAGGGTCGTGGGCTCGGTGATGACCAGCGCGATCGAGTCGCTCCGTCGAGTGACGAGGCTCCGCGCCGCGCGGTTGGGCACATAACCGAGTCGATCGATGGCCTTCTCGACCGCACGTCGGACGTCCGGGCTGACCTTGGGGGAGCCGTTGACGACGCGGGAGACCGTGGCCCTCGAGACACCCGCCACGCGCGCGACCTCGTCGAGGGTCGCGACGGGCTTCGCGGTGATCGCCTCGAGCTGGGCCATGGTCGATATCGGCCTCGCTGGCGCCGTGGTCGCTCTCATCGTGAGAGCGCTCTCACGTTCCGGACGGCACCATATCACCCATTGTCAAGAGAGCGTTTGCAAGCAGGCCCGGCGGTCTCTCGACCGTTGATGCATAACCGCCGCCCCGGCGCGGACCCTCCCTGTTTGATGGCACGTCGCCTGCATATCGCGCCGATCCGGACGGGGCTGGAACGACAGAGACCCTCTCGCCGCGGCGGAACTTCGGCGCCACCGCCGGTCGTGATGCCGGCGAAGTGCATCACCGGACAACCCTCCGCCGGGTGCCGAGATATGCGCATCACCGTCGGGCGCCACCGCGCGCACGGCCGACGCCGCGACAGAGCGGCGGCGGCCACGGCCGACCGTATGCGAGACTGACCAGCGATGGCCATCGAGACGTCCACGACCGACAAGACGGCAGCTCGCGAACGCTACGAGGCAGTCATCGGGATCGAGGTCCACTGCCAGCTGCGGACCCAGTCGAAGATGTTCTGCGCGTGCGCGACGGCCTATGACGGCGCGCCGCCGAACAGCCATGTCTGTCCGGTGTGCCTGGGCCTTCCGGGCGCGCTGCCGGTCATCAATCGGCGTGCCGTCGAGCATGTCCTGGCAACAGGTCTCGCGATCGAAGCCAGCACGCCCGAGGCGACGCGCTGGGACCGGAAGAACTATTTCTATCCGGATCTACCGAAGGGCTATCAGATAAGCCAGTACGACCTGCCGCTCGCATCGGCTGGCCGGCTGACGGTCGAGACGTCCGCTGGCCCGATCACGATCGGCATCACGCGTGCGCACCTCGAAGAGGACACGGCAAAGCTCATCCATTCGATGGGTCCTGACGGGCGGAAGGCGAGCCTGATCGACTTCAATCGCTCCGGCGCTCCGTTGATGGAGATCGTCACCGACCCTGACATCCGGACCGCCGAGCAAGCGCGCCGCTACGCCGAGGAGCTGCAACTGCTGTTGCGCACGATCGGCGCCTCTGACGCCGACATGGAGCGAGGCCAGATGCGTGTCGAGGCGAACGTCTCGCTCCGGCCACACGGGGCCACGGGATTCGGGACGCGCGTCGAGGTCAAGAACATGAACTCGTTCCGCTCGGTCGAGCGGGCGATCGACTACGAGATCGAGCGCCAGGCGGCGGCGCTCGACGTGGGTGAGCCGCTCGCCCAGGAGACGCGTGGCTGGTCCGACGACCGCGCGGCGACCTACCACATGCGGTCGAAGGAGACGTCCGACGACTATCGCTACTTCCCGGAGCCCGACCTGCCGCCGCTCCATGTCGATCCTGCGTGGCTTGCTGCGCTTCGCTCCGCGATGCCCGAGCTTCCAGCAGCTCGGCGGACGCGGTTCCAGGACGTACTCGGTCTGAGCGCGTACGACGCGAGTGTCCTGGTCGGCGATCCCGATAGCGGCGCGCTCTTCGAGGCGACCATCGCGGCTGATCCATCGGTTTCAGCGAAGTCCGTCGCGAACTGGGTCACCGGGGAGTATCTGCGTCTGCGGAATGCATCGACGACGGATTCGCCCGTGACGATCGAGCCGGCGCAGCTCGCGGCGCTCACCAAGCTCGTTGACGACGGCGCGATCTCGAGGGCGAACGCCAAAGAGGTCTTTGCAGAGCACGCCTCTTCGGGAGCAGACGTCGCCACGGTGGTCGCGGATCGGGGGTTCCAGCAGATCTCCGATACCGATGTCGTCGGCAAGGCAGTGGATGAGGCGCTCGCCGCCAACCCTCAGGCTGTGGCCGATTACCAGGCCGGGAAGACGCAGGTCATCGGCTTCCTCGTCGGTCAGGTGATGAAGGCGACGAGGGGTCAGGCCGATGCGTCGGTCGTCCAGGGACTTGTCCGGGAGCGGCTCGATCGATGAGCGCGATCAACATCGTCCTGTGGCTGGCAGGTATCGCCCTCATGGCCGTCGGGTACACGCGCTTCCGAGGTCCCTGGTCGCGGTATCAGGGGCTGCGTGCCCAGCAGGCGAACCTCGATCGCTACGAGGCGTGGCGGGGTGGCGTCCGGACGCACGATGACGGGCCGACCGGCGCGTCGGTGATGATGGCCGACGCTCGCCGTCAGGCGCAGATCGCGGGGGTCCTTGTCATCGCGGGCGTCGTC